>CAXBDR010000119.1:0-12917 GCA_963974265.1 uncultured Rhodoferax sp. | reverse complement strand
CAGGCATGCCACAGCAGCAGCGGAAGGTCGAGCTTGCCGATCCGCGGGCGCCGGCGCCAGGTCGCATGGTCGATGGCGGCGATCTTGTCGAGGATGCGCAGTCCGCCTGCGACCACCAGGCGCAGTTCCCATCCGGCGCGCCCGGGCAACTGCCGGGCCAGGGGCGCGCCGGCAAGCATGCGCTTGCGCGCGTCTGCGCAACAGGCCGCCTCGGAAACTCCGTGCTGCTCCATTCGTTGCTGGCTCAGGTACCAGCGTCCGCGCGCGATGTCGCGCTGCAGGTCCTGCCAGAAGTTGATCAGTTGCAGCGCGGTGCAGATAAGGTCGCTGCGCTGCAGCGACTGCGCGTCGTGCACGTCATACAGGTGCAGCAGCAGCCGACCGACCGGATCGGCCGAGCGGGTGCAGTAGTCGAGCACCTGGGCGTCGTCGTGGTAGCGCCGTGCATCGGCGGTAAAGCGCACGTCCTGCTCGAAGGCGTCGAGCAGCCGCTCCAGCAGCGGCAGGGGCAAGCGGAACGTGCGGATCATGGTGGCCAGCGGCCGGAACACGTTGGGCCAGCGCTCCGAACCTGCCGTGCCCTGGGCTGCGCGCCGCAGGTCGTCGCGGTATTGCGCCAGGTCGGCCAGGCGGCTGGCCACATCGGCGTCTCCTTCGTCGGCGATGTCGTCGCCGGTGCGGGCAAACCAGTAGATCGCGGCGATCGGCGGCCGCAGCCGTGGCGGGCATAGCCAGGACGCGACCGGGAAGTTTTCGTAGTGCTCGGACGGGGGCCGATGAGGTTGCAGGACGCTGTTCACGCCAGGATTGTCGCTTGACAAAACCAGGCGCAGACTCTAGATTACTGACCCATTAGTCATTAACAGGGTCCGCCACCGCCGGTGCGGCTCACCATGCGCAAAATCCCCTTGTTCGGGCCTGCCTTGCTGCTGGCCCCGGTCTTGGCCGTCGTCCTGACCGCCTGCTCCAAACCCGAGCCGCAGCCGGAGCCGGTGCGATCCGTCAAGCTGATGACGGTCCAGTCCGGAGCGATGGCGTCCGAAACCCAGTACGCCGGCGAGGTCCGGGCGCGTACCGAACTGCGCCTGGGTTTTCGGGTTCCCGGCAAGCTGGTGCGGCGGCAGGCGCAGGTCGGGCAAAGGGTCAAGTCCGGCGACGTGCTGGCGCAACTCGACCCCCAGGACTTCAAGCTGGCCATTGACGCGGTGCGGGCCCAGTTGGCAGCGGCCGAGACGAACCGGGACCTTGCGGCGGCCGAGTTCCAGCGCTACAAGCAACTGCGCGCGCAGAATTTCATCAGTGGCGCCGAGCTCGAACGGCGCCAGGCCGCGCTGGATGCCGCCAATGCCCAGGTGGCGCAGGCGCGTGCCCAGCTCGACACCCAGGCGAACCAGTCCAACTACACCCGCCTGGTGGCCACCGTGCCCGGCGTCGTGACGGCGGTCGATGCCGAGCCGGGGCAGGTCGTGGCGGTCGGTACGCCGGTCGTGCGGCTGGCCCAGGACGGGCCGCTGGACGTGGTGTTTGCGGTGCCCGAGAGCAGTGTGGGCGCATTGCCGGTGGGCAGCCAGGCCGAGGTACGGCCGTGGGGAGGCGACACCATGCTGACCGGGGTGGTGCGCGAAAAGGGCGCCCTGGCCGATCCGGTGACGCGGACCTTCCAGGTCAAGCTGGCGCTGGAGCCCGACGTCCGGTTGCCGCTGGGTTCGACGGTCACCGTCAGCCCGCAGGCCTTGTCGCCCAAAGGGCTGCAGGCCATCATGCTGCCGACCAGCGCCTTGTGGCATGACCGGGGCGGATCTGCCGTCTGGGTGCTGGATTCCGGCAACATGACCCTGCGGGCGCAGCCGGTGCAGATCGTTGCGGCGGACGGCAACCAGGTCGTCGTCGCCTCCGGCCTGGAGCCGGGCATGCAGGTCGTCGTCGCCGGCGTGCACGTCCTGACAGCCGGGCAGAAGGTCACGGTGTACCGGCCCAAGGGGACGCCGGCGGCCGCAGCGCCTGCGGCCGGCGCAGTGGCCGGGGCGGACGCGGCCGCGTCGACGTCCAAGTGACGCGGCCATGGCGCAACTAGACACCAAGCCCGGCTTCAATCTCTCCAGGTGGGCTCTGGAGCATGTCGCCCTGACGCGTTACCTGATGGTGGTGCTGATGGTGCTGGGGTTTGCCGCCTATTTCCAGCTCGGGCAGGACGAAGACCCGCCGTTTGCCTTCCGTGTCATGGTCGTGCGGGTGTTCTGGCCGGGAGCGACCGCGCAGCAGATCGCCGAGCAGGTGACCGACAAGATCGAGCGTACGCTGCAGGAGGTGCCGGGCGCGGATCGGATCCGCAGTTATTCCAAGCCGGGGGAGTCGCTGATCCTGTTTCAGCTCAAGGACTCGACCCACGCCAGCGACGTGCCCGACGCCTGGTATGCGGTGCGCAAGCGGGTGGGTGACATGGCGGGCAGCCTGCCCGCCGGCGTGCGCGGGCCGTTCTTCAACGACGAGTTCGGCGACGTCTACGGCGTCATCTATGCGCTCGAGGCCGACGGCTTCGGCAACGCCGAGCTCAAGACCTTCGCCGATGACGTGCGCCAGCAGTTGCTGCGCGTGACCGACGTCAACAAGGTCGAGCTGTTCGGCGTGCAGGACGAGAAGGTCTACGTCGAGATCTCGCAACGGCGACTGGCCCAGCTCGGCTTGGACATGAGCCAGGTGCTGGCGCAACTGAACCAGCAAAACGCGGTCGAAGGCGCCGGCGTCGTGCAGACGCCGCTCGATACGGTGCAGGTGCGGGTGGACGGGCAGTTCGGTTCGCTCGAACAGCTCAGCGACATGCCGATCCGGGGGCGCTCGGGCAATATGCTGCGGCTGTCGGACATCGCCACCGTCTCGCGCGGATTCGTCGATCCGCCGCAGGTGCTGGTACGCCACCAGGGCAGGCAGGTCATTGCGCTCGGCGTGTCGATGGCCAAGGGCGGCGACATCATTGCGCTGGGCAAGGCCTTGCAGGTGGCCACGCAACGCATCGAGGCGCGACTGCCGGCCGGCTTGCGGCTGGTACAGCTGCAGGACCAGCCGCGCGCCGTATCGAGTTCGGTCAACGAGTTCGTCAAGGTACTGGTCGAGGCGATCGGGATCGTGCTGCTGGTGAGTTTCGTCAGCCTGGGCCTGCACAAGCGGCCCGGTCCCAACCCTTGGTACCGGCGGTATTACGTCGACATGCGCCCGGGGCTGATCGTCGGCATTTCGATCCCGCTGGTGCTGGCCATGACCTTCATCGGCATGTTGTACTGGGGCATTGGCCTGCACAAGATCTCGTTGGGCTCACTGATCATCTCGCTCGGCCTGCTGGTCGACGATGCGATCATCGCGGTCGAGATGATGGTGCGCAAGCTCGAGGAGGGCTACGACAAGATCCGCGCGGCGACCTTCGCCTACGAGATCACCGCGATGCCCATGCTTACCGGCACCCTGATCACCGCTACCGGTTTTCTGCCCATCGGCATTGCGCGTTCGGTCACCGGGGAATACACGTTTGCGATCTTTGCGGTCACGGTGCTGGCACTCGTGGTGAGCTGGGTCGTCTCGGTGTTCTTCGTGCCCTACCTGGGCACCTTGCTGCTGAAGGTGCCGCCACATGTGCGCCAGGAACAGGCTCCGCTGAGCGGAACCGATCTGCAGGCGCTCGAGGATGCTGCGGTGCACGAACCGTATGCGCGCACCGTCAAGTTCACCGCGCCGGTCCAGGCCGAGCGCGCCGCCACGCCGCACGAGAGTTTCGACAGCCCGTTCTACACCCGGTTCCGGGTGCTGCTGCGCTGGTGCGTGCGCCATCGCTGGATCACGATCGGGCTGACCCTGCTGACGTTTGCGCTGGGCATCGCCGGCATGGGCCGCGTGCAGCAACAGTTCTTTCCGGACTCCAGCCGGCCGGAGATCATGCTCGACCTGTGGTTCCCCGAGGGCACGTCGATCATGGCCAACGAGGCGGTGACGCGGCGTGTCGAACAGCGCCTGATGGCCGAGCCCGGCGTCGGCAGCGTCAGCACCTGGGTCGGATCGGGCGTGCCGCGGTTCTACCTGCCGATCGACCAGATCTTTCCGCAGTCCAATGTGTCGCAGCTGATCGTCTTGCCCAGCGACCTCAAGGTGCGCGAAGACTTGCGGGTCCGCCTGCCGGCGATGATGGCGCAGGAGTTCCCGGAACTGCGCGCGCGGGTCAAGCTGCTGGCCAACGGGCCGCCGGTGGCCTATCCGGTGCAGTTTCGCGTGCTGGGACCCGATCCGCTGCAGCTGCGCGCCTATGCCGATGCGGTCAAGGACGTGATGCGCGACAACCGCGACATGCGCGGCGTCAACGACAACTGGAACGAGTTCATCAAGGTGTTGCGCCTGGAGGTGGACCAGGACAAGGCGCGCGTGATGGGCGTGACCAGCCAGGCCATCGCGCAGGCCTCGCGCACCATTCTCAGCGGCACCCGCGTCGGCGAGTTCCGAGACGGCGACAAGACCATCGACATCGTGCTGCGCCAGCCGCTCAACGAGCGCGAGCACCTGACCGACCTGTCCAACGCCTATCTGCCGACCGCCAGCGGTGGTGCCATCCCGATGGCGCAACTGGTGCGGCCGCGACTCGTGTGGGAGCCGGGCGTGTTGTGGCGCGACAACCGCGACTACTCCATCACTGTCCAGGGCGACATCGTCGAAGGGCTGCAGGGCGCCACCGTGACCAATGCCGTGTTGCCGCAACTGCGGGCACTGGAGGCGCAGTGGGCGCGTGATGGCGCGAGTGGCTACCGCATCGAGGTGGCCGGCGCCGTGGAGGAGAGCAGCAAGGGGTCGGCGTCCATCATGGCCGGTGTGCCCATCATGCTGTTCATCACCTTCACGCTGCTGATGCTGCAATTGCACAGCTTCAGCCGGGCCCTGCTGGTCTTCCTGACCGGGCCGATGGGCATTGCCGGCGTGGCGGGAGCCTTGCTGCTGTTCAACCGCCCGTTCGGCTTCGTGGCGCTGCTGGGCGTGATTGCGCTGATGGGCATGATCCAGCGCAACTCGGTGATCCTGATCGACCAGATCGAGCAGGACCGTGCAGCCGGTATCCAGGCCTGGGATGCCATCATCGAGAGCACGGTGCGCCGCCTGCGGCCGATCGTGCTGACCGCCGCGGCCGCGGTGCTGGCGATGATCCCGTTGTCGCGCTCGGTTTTCTGGGGGCCGATGGCGGTGGCCATCATGGGCGGGCTGATCGTCGCGACGGTGCTGACACTGCTCGCATTGCCCGCGATGTACGCTGCCTGGTACCGGGTTCGGCCGGCAGCCGCCGCCGCAGGTTAAAATCGCGGGCTGTCGAATTTTTGGTAGGGGCGGCACCGGTGGCCACCCCTATTTGTTTTCAGGCGCGGGTGGCGAAATTGGTAGACGCACCAGGTTTAGGTCCTGACGCCAGCAATGGTGTGGGGGTTCGAGTCCCCCCCCGCGCACCAGGAAAAACCCCGGCGAGCGGAACAATCCCGACCTGGCCAGCGACGGGTGCAGACCCATGGCGGGGTATCGGATTCCGGGCGCCGGGTTCCGGAAGTTGGTTTGACGGGCGGAACCTCGCCCATGGCATCGCATATTAGGAGAAGCAACATGGCTGTTACTGTGGAAACCCTCGAGAAGCTGGAGCGCAAGATCACGCTGACCCTGCCGGTCAAGACGATCCAGTCGGAAGTCGAATCCCGCTTGAAGCGGCTCGCCAAGACGGTCAAGATGGACGGGTTCCGTCCGGGCAAGGTGCCGATGAACGTGGTTGCCCAGCGTTATGGGTATTCCGTGCACTACGAAGTGATGAACGACAAGGTCGGCGAGGCATTCTCCAGTGCCGCCAACGAGGCCAAGCTGCGGGTGGCCGGCCAGCCGCGCATCACGGAAAAAGAAGGCGCCCCGGAGGGCGAGGTCGCATTTGACGCCGTCTTCGAGGTCTTTCCCGAGGTCAAGCTCGGTGACCTGGCCACGGCCGAGGTCGAGAAACTGTCGTGCGAGGTCAGCGATGCGGCGATCGACAAGACGCTGGACATCCTGCGCAAGCAGCGCCGCACCTTCTCGCAGCGCCCGCACGATGCGGCCGCCCAGGTGACCGACCGGGTGACCGTCGACTTCGAGGGCAAGATCGACGGCGAGCCGTTCGAAGGCGGCAAGGCCGGCGATTTCCAGTTCATCCTGGGCGATGGCCAGATGCTCAAGGAGTTCGAGGACGCCACCACGGGCATGAAAGTCGGCGAGAGCAAGACCTTCCCGCTGGCGTTCCCGGCGGACTACCACGGCAAGGACGTGGCCGGCAAGACCGCCGACTTCCTGGTCTCGGTCAAGAAGATCGAGGCGGCGCACCTGCCGGAGGTCAACGAGGCACTGGCCAAGTCCCTGGGTATCGAAGACGCGACGGTGGAGGGCTTGCGCGCCGACATCCGAAAGAACCTGGAGCGCGAGGTGAAATTCCGCCTGATGTCGCGCAACAAGCAGGCCGCGCTCGATGCACTGGCGTCCGTGGCGGAACTGGATCTGCCCAACGCCAGCGTGCAGTCGGAGTTGCAGCGCCTGATCGAAAATGCCCGCGCCGACCTCAAGCAGCGTGGCGTCAAGGATGCCGACAAGGCGCCCATTCCGGAAGAAATCTTCAAGCCGCAGGCCGAGCGCCGTGTGCGCCTGGGCCTGGTCGTGGCCGAACTGGTGCGCACGCAGGAGTTGCAGGCCAAGCCCGAGCAGATCAAGGCCCACATCGACGAGTTGTCGGCCAGCTACGAGAAGCCGTCCGAAGTGGTGCGCTGGTATTACGGCGATGCCAAGCGCATGGGCGAGGTGGAGGCCATCGTGATCGAGAACAATGTCACGGAATACATCCTGTCGAAAGCCAAGATCGCCGAGAAGGCGATTGCGTTCGACGACTTGATGGGCCAGGGTTGAGTGCACGACACGGCATGAAGCCGTGGACTTGCAGTTGCCGCGTTCGGCCCCACATGCTGCCAGGCAGCCACTGGGGTTGCGTCCGTTCGATTGGGAGACGACATGAATTTTGAAGACCACAACCTGCAGCCGCAGGGCCTGGGCATGGTGCCCATGGTGATCGAGCAGTCCGGCCGCGGTGAGCGTTCGTACGACATCTATTCCCGCCTGCTCAAGGAGCGGGTGATCTTTCTCGTCGGACCGGTCAACGACCAGACGGCCAACCTGGTCGTGGCGCAGTTGCTGTTTCTCGAGAGCGAGAACCCGGACAAGGACATCTCGTTCTACATCAACTCGCCCGGGGGCTCGGTGTCGGCCGGCATGGCGATCTACGACACGATGAACTTCATCAAGGCCGACGTCTCGACGTTGTGCGTCGGTTTTGCCGCCAGCATGGGTGCGTTCCTGCTGGCAGCCGGCGCCAAGGGCAAGCGTTTTTCGCTTCCCAACTCCAAGATCATGATTCACCAGCCTTCTGGTGGCAGCCAGGGCCAGGCGACCGAGATCGAGATCCAGGCCCGCGAGATCCTCAAGACCCGCGAGCAACTGAACAAGATCCTGGCCGAGCGTACCGGCCAGCCGCTCGAGCGCATCGCGCGCGACACCGAGCGCGATTACTACATGTCGGCGGACGAGTCGAAGGAATACGGCCTCGTCGACCAGGTGATCAGCAAGCGCTCCTGAACGAGTGTTGCCGGTTGTCCACAACGGCCCCGCGTGCGCGCAGCACCACGGGGCGATCGGTACCGGCTTTTCGGTATCATGTCAACTCCAGTTGAAAGGGCGTTGATTTCATGGCCGAGAAAAAAGGCTCCTCCAGCGAGAAGACGCTGTATTGCTCGTTTTGCGGCAAGAGCCAGCACGAGGTCAAGAAGCTGATTGCCGGTCCGTCGGTGTTCGTCTGCGACGAATGCATCGAGCTTTGCAACGAGATCATCCGGGACGAACTGCCAGCGGGCACGACGACCAAGGACAGCAAGAGCGAATTGCCGACACCGGCCGAGATCAAGGCCAATCTGGACAATTACGTGATTGGCCAGGAAGCGGCCAAGCGCACGCTGGCGGTCGCGGTCTACAACCACTACAAGCGGCTGCGCCACAAGGAGAAGTCCAAGAAGGACGAAGTCGAACTGGCCAAGAGCAACATCCTGTTGATCGGGCCGACCGGCTCCGGCAAGACCTTGCTGGCGCAGACGCTCGCGCGCATGCTCGACGTGCCGTTCGTGATGGCCGATGCGACCACGCTGACCGAAGCCGGCTATGTCGGCGAGGACGTCGAGAACATCGTGCTCAAGCTGCTGCAGAGCTGCAACTACGAAGTCGATCGCGCCCAGCGCGGCATTGTCTACATCGACGAGATCGACAAGATCTCACGCAAGGCCGACAACCCGTCGATCACGCGTGACGTTTCGGGCGAAGGCGTGCAGCAGGCGCTGCTCAAGCTGATCGAAGGCACGATGGCCAGCGTGCCGCCGCAGGGCGGCCGCAAGCATCCGAACCAGGATTTCGTCCAGGTCGACACCACCAACATCCTGTTCATCTGCGGCGGTGCGTTCTCGGGCCTGGAAAAGGTCATCGAGAACCGCACCGAGGCTTCGGGCATCGGTTTCGGCGCCGCGGTCAAGAGCAAGGCGCAGCGCAGCGTGACCGAACTCTTCAAGGACGTGGAGCCCGAGGATTTGATCAAGTTCGGGCTGATTCCCGAACTCGTGGGTCGGATGCCCGTGGTAGCCACGCTGGCCGAACTGAGCGAGGATGCCCTGGTGCAGATCTTGCTGGAGCCCAAGAATGCGCTCGTCAAGCAATATGCCAAACTGTTGTCGATGGAGGGGGTGGAACTCGAGATTCGCCCGTCGGCGCTCAAGGCAATTGCCCGCAAGGCGCTGGCACGCAAGACCGGCGCCCGGGGTCTGCGTTCGATCCTGGAACAGTCCCTGATCGATACCATGTACGAGCTGCCCAACGCGACCAATGTCGAAAAAGTGGTCGTGGACGAATCGACGATCGAAGAGAGCAAGCCGCCGTTGCTCGTCTATCGGGAACTCGCCAAAAAAGCCTGAATCAGACACTCCAGCGTGATCTGACATCTTTTTCGGCACCCCATTGCCGACTTTCATTGTCTTTGCTCCATTCGTCATGGTTTCGCGGGTTGAAATTCACGCCCGGCCATCCATTTGGAACTGGTAACCACTAGAAGGTCTCACATGTCCGGATCTACCCTGCTCACTGCCGTGCCGATTGATTTGCCGCTGTTGCCATTGCGCGACGTGGTCGTGTTCCCGCACATGGTCATTCCCTTGTTCGTCGGGCGGCCCAAGAGCATCAAGGCGCTCGAAGCCGCGATGGAATCGGAGCGCCGCATCATGCTGGTGGCCCAGAAGGCCGCCGCCAAGGACGACCCGGTCGTGTCCGACATGTTCGATGTCGGTTGTGTATCGACGATCCTGCAGATGCTCAAGTTGCCCGACGGCACCGTCAAGGTGCTGGTCGAGGGGCAGCAGCGGGCGACCGTGAACAAGATCGAGGAGGGCGAGTCGCACTTCTCCGCCAATGTGACGCCGGTGCAGCCTCCGGTCGAGGCCGGTGGCGGCGAACGCGTCGAGTCGAGCGAGATCGAAGCGCTGCGCCGCGCCGTCATGCAGCAGTTCGACCAGTACGTCAAGCTCAACAAGAAGATTCCGCCGGAGATCCTGACGTCGATCTCCAGCATCGACGACGCCGGTCGCCTGGCCGACACGATTGCCGCGCACCTGCCGCTCAAGCTCGAGAGCAAGCAGACGGTACTGGGTCTGACGAGTCCGAAGGACCGGCTGGAGAATCTGTTCGAGCAGATCGAGCGCGAGGTCGACATCCTCAACGTCGACAAGAAGATCCGCGGCCGCGTCAAGCGCCAGATGGAGAAGAACCAGCGCGACTTCTATCTCAACGAGCAGGTCAAGGCGATCCAGAAGGAACTGGGCGAGGGCGAGGACGGCGCGGACATCGACGAGATCGAGAAGAAGATCAAGTCGGCCCGCATGCCCAAGGAGGCGCTGAAGAAAGCCGAGAGCGAACTCAAGAAGCTCAAGCTGATGTCGCCGATGTCAGCCGAAGCCGCCGTGGTGCGCAACTACATCGAGGTGCTGACCGGGCTGCCGTGGAGCAGCAAGACCAAGATCAAGCATGACCTGGGCAATGCCGAGAGCGTGCTCAACGAAGACCATTTCGGCCTGGACAAGGTCAAGGACCGTATCCTCGAATATCTCGCGGTGCAGCAACGCGTCGACAAGGTCAAGGCACCGATCCTGTGCCTGGTCGGCCCGCCGGGAGTCGGCAAGACGTCGCTGGGCCAGTCGATTGCCAAGGCGACCGGTCGCAAATACGTGCGTGTCGCGCTCGGCGGCATGCGCGACGAGGCCGAGATCCGCGGCCATCGCCGCACCTACATCGGCGCGATGCCGGGCAAGGTGCTGCAGAGCCTGTCCAAGGTCGGCACGCGCAATCCGCTGTTCCTGCTGGACGAGATCGACAAGCTCGGAACCGATTTCCGCGGCGATCCGTCCAGTGCCTTGCTCGAGGTGCTCGATCCGGAGCAGAACCACAAGTTCGGCGATCACTACGTCGAGGTCGACTTCGACCTGAGTGACGTGATGTTCGTGGCGACGTCCAACTCGATGAACATCCCGCCGGCGCTGCTGGACCGCATGGAGGTGATCCGCCTGTCCGGCTACACCGAGGACGAGAAGACCAATATCGCGATCCGTTACCTGTTGCCCAAGCAGCTCAAGAACAACGGCGTCAAGGACAACGAACTCGACATCAGCGAAGCCACCGTGCGCGACATCGTGCGGTACTACACGCGTGAGGCCGGGGTGCGTTCGCTCGAGCGCGACCTGTCCAAGATCTGCCGCAAGGTCATCAAGGGCCTGCAGCTCAAGAAGATGACGGCGCCGGTCGTCGTGACACCTGACAACCTGAACGATTTCCTCGGGGTGCGCAAGTACACCTATGGGCGTGCAGAGGACAACCACCAGGTCGGCCAGGTGGTCGGCCTGGCATGGACCGAGGTCGGTGGCGACCTGCTGACCATCGAAGCCGCGCTCATGCCGGGCAAGGGTGTCATCACCCGCACCGGTTCGCTCGGCGACGTGATGAAGGAGTCGGTTGAAGCAGCACGCACTGTCATGCGCAGCCGCGCGGCGCGCCTGGGGATCAAGGACGAGGTGTTCGAGAAGAAGGACATCCATATCCATGTGCCGGACGGCGCGACCCCCAAGGATGGCCCGAGTGCCGGAGCCGCGATGACGACCGCCCTGGTGTCGGCGTTTACCGGCATTCCGGTGCGGGGCGACGTGGCCATGACCGGCGAGATCACGCTGCGTGGCGAGGTGACGGCCATCGGCGGCCTGAAGGAGAAGCTGCTGGCGGCGCTGCGCGGCGGCATCAAGAAGGTGCTGATACCGGAGGAAAACGCCAAGGACCTGCAGGAGATCCCGGCCAACGTGAAGGATGGCCTCGAGATCGTGCCGGTGCGCTGGATCGACAAGGTGCTCGAGGAAGCGCTGGTGCGCATGCCCGAACCCCTGACGGAGGACGAGGCGGTTGCGACACCATCGACGCCTTCGGACGTGCCGGTCGTCGTGGCCAAGTCGCGTTCCGATGCGGGCCGTTCGATCAAGCATTGAGCCTGGACAGGGCAGTGGTCTGCGGGCAAAAAAAGTTGGCTTGCGCTGCCGGTATCCCCGGAAAGTTGTTATATACTTCGGGGCTTGAAACGCGGGAATAGCTCAGTTGGTAGAGCGCAACCTTGCCAAGGTTGAGGTCGAGAGTTCGAGACTCTTTTCCCGCTCCAGATTCCGCAAAAAGGGAAGCCCAGGCTTCCCTTTTTCGTCGGTGCCGGTGGCCCTCGGGGACCAGGTGCCTGACGCAATGGTTTCGGCGCGATAGCAAAGCGGTTATGCACCGGATTGCAAATCCGATCAGCCCGGTTCGACTCCGGGTCGCGCCTCCACCGATGCACACCTGTCGTTCCTGGCAGGTCTCGGTCCAGCGGCGCGCAGTGGGCGCCGCGCCCCGCAGCCCGGATGGTGGAATTGGTAGACACAGCGGACTTAAAATCCGCCGCTTTCCTGCATAAGGGGCGTACCGGTTCGACCCCGGTTCCGGGCACCATCTCCCGATCCTTGTTACTGCCTATGAACGGCGGTTCGCATGGCACAATGGGAGCCTTGTTTCGCCGAGATGCTGCCGTGGGATGCTCCCGTTGCGACTCCGGCGTTGGAACCACAGGATCGTCCCACGACATTCCAGCTCGATGCCGGCTGTCGTTGCGCTCGCGCGACGACGCTCCTGCCCCATTCATACACCATGCCACGCTCCGACCCCCCCTTTGAAATCCACCTGCATGGTGAAGTGCAGTTGCGCGCGCAGGTGCAATTCGAACAGATCCAGGAGGCGCTCAAGCCGATCTGGAAATATGCCGGGGCCCGCTCGCTGGCCGACGGCGCCCGCAGTTCCTACGAGGACGAGCCTGGTATCCGTTTCGACGCGCCCAAACACATGTTGCAGTTCTGCTGGACGGTCGGGGGTGACGACGACTTCCGCCAGACGCTGGACGAGATGTGCATGAACCTCAACGAACTGGCCGACACCGGCGCCGCGATCGAGGTCAGCTTCTACGATACCGAGTTCGACGACGACGATGGCGAGGAAGATCCGGACGCCGAGTCGCGCGACGACTTCATGATGTTGTTCGTCGGCCCGAATCCGGCGGCCATCATGCAGGTGCAGCGCGACCTGCTGGTGCAGGACCTGGTGGCACTGATGGAGCGCCATTTCGACGGGTCCGAGTTGTCCGGCGTCGTGGCCGAGGTCGACAAGTTGTTCACCCAGCGTTTTGACGCCCTGGTCAGTTCGCTGGAGATCGGCAAGCCCCGGCGCGGTCCCGGCGGAGGCCATGGTGGCACCGG
>CAXBDR010000118.1:0-12922 GCA_963974265.1 uncultured Rhodoferax sp. | reverse complement strand
GGTTGAGCCAGACTTGTCGCGGATGCGAAACGCCGTCAGCGCGCTGCCGTCGAACAGGTTGATGCCGACCCAGTCCCAGCCCACGGCATCCGGATCCAGCACGCTGTCGCTCCATTCGTGGTCGAGCCAGGCCGCGCCGACGGCGGGCGTGAAACGGCGCGGGTCCACGCCGTGTGCGCCGTCGCCGCGTACCGGCAGGCGCTGGCCGTCGAGCGTGATGTGCCCTTCGAACGCGAGTTGTGGTCGGCTGTAGTAGAAGCTCGCCTGTTCCGGCTGCGGCCCCTTGCGCGACCATCCCCTGTCGCCTTGCAGCAGCACGGCCTGGGTGCTCGTGAAGTCCAGTTCGAGGCTGAAGTCCGGGGCCGCGATGCGTGCCCGGTAGCTGCCGTTGTCATGGGTCAGCGACCAGTCGCGCAGCTGCAGCGCGGTATCGGCCTCGCTGGCCTCGGCGACGCCGAAGCCCGTGCGCGCGATGCGCTGGTCGTGCCGGAACCGCCTGCCCTGCACGTCGGTCACGGCGGCGTGCGCAAACAGCAACTGGCGGGCCGCGAAATGCGAGGCCATTTGCTGGGTGACGGCGACGCGCGAGCGAAAGAAGGTCAGCTGGAATCCGAGCACGCGGGCCGAGTCGCCCGCGCCGACCCGGGTGTGGCCGGTGATGTACCACCATTCGATCGTGGTATCCGGGTGGCTGCCGTGGTCGCGTGGAAACACCAGCGCACGCGCGCGCCGCTTCAGGTTGTCGCTGCTCGGCTCGGCCGCCGCCGCCAGTGCCGGCGCTCCTGCCCCGGCCAGCAGCAACGCGCGGCGCAGCACGCCGGACAAACGCGGGGCAGGGCGGCGCACAGGCATGGACATGCAGGCCCTCAGTCGCCCTGCAAGGCATGTTCCGGTTGCTGTTGCCCCGCCGTGCAGTCACCGAACTGCCGCATCGCCCAGGACGCGTCGTCGCTGGTCGGCGGGCAACGCTCGCCGGCGCCGCGCTGCACGTCCGCCTCGATGCGGGCAATGGCACCGGGCAACCCGTCGCTGCGGCAATCGGAGGTCATCGGGCTATTGTGGCTCCAATCACCGCATCGTCGCGGCGCAGCGGCACGGCGGCGCGCGTTGAACGTGGTCCAGGCGGCCGAAGGAAGCACCGGTGCTCAGAGCGCCACGGTGTAGTTCAGCGTCATGCGTCCGCCGTCGACGACGACGATCTCGCCGGTGACGTAACTGGCGGCGTCGCTGGCCAGCCAGGCCACGGCGTCGGCGATCTCGGACGGTTCGCCCAGGCGCTTCATCGGCGTGCGGCTCATCACCTTGACGCGTGCCTCCTCGCTGCCCAGCACGGCCTTGGCCGCCAACTCGGTGGCGATGGTGCCGGGTGCCACGGCGTTGACACGCACGCCCTTGTCGGCCAGCGACAGTGCCATCACCCGGGTCAGCTGGTTGATGCCACCCTTGCTGATGTTGTAGCCGGCGATGTTGGGAATCGCCAGCGTGCCGTTGACCGAACTCATGTTCACGATGGCGCCGCGGCCCCGCTCGGCCATCACGCGCGCCACCGCCTGGCCCATCAGGAAGGCCCCCTTGATGTTGACCCGCATCACGGCGTCGAAATCGGCCTCGCTCATGTCCAGGAAGTCCGCGGCGCGCAGGATGCCGGCATTGTTGACCAGGATGTCGATGCCGCCATGGCGCTGCACCACGGCGGCGACCAGTGCGTCGACCTGGGGCTTGTCGCCCACATCGCAGCCGATGCAGGTTGCGCCCAGCTCGTCGGCCAGTGCCTGGCCGCGCGTGGTGTCGACGTCGGCGATCACGAGCCTGGCGCCCTCGCGTGCGAAGCGGCGCGCGCAGGCCTCGCCGATGCCTTGCGCACCGCCGGTGACGATCACGACGCGGCCGGCGTGGCCGAAGGAGATGGCGTTGCTGTTGTTGTCGTTGCTCATGATGGAAGTCTCCGGATGCAGGTGCTGGGCATGGGCGTGCCGCACAGCATACCGCTTCATGTCTGTGGCGGGTTCGGTCGGCGTCGCGACGGCGGCGGCTGCAAGCTGCGATAAGCTCGCTGCCTGGCTTGCCGTCGCCGTGCGTGGCCGACGACACCATTACCCGACCCTTCGAGAAAGCATCACCGTGGACACCAGCACCATCGATTTTCCCGCCATCGACGCGATCCGGGCCAACCGGGAGCGCCTGGGCGATCGCGTCGAGACAACACCGGTCCGCCTGCTCAAGGATCCGGCGCTCGATGCCGTCGTCGGCGGCAACACCCGGGTCTGGCTCAAGGAGGAACTGTTCCAGCGCACCGGCAGCTTCAAGCCGCGTGGCGCCTTGTCGGTGATGCTGGACCTGGACGCCGACGCGCTGGCGCGCGGCGTCACCGGCGTGTCGGCCGGCAACCATGCGATCTCGCTGGCCTACAGCGCGCAGACGCTGGGTACCAGCGCCAAGGTGGTGATGCCGAAGAACGCGAATCCGTTCCGCATCCAGGTCTGCCGCGAGCTCGGCGCCGAGGTCGAACTGGTCGACAACGTGCACCAGGCGTTTGCGCGCGTCAAGGAGATCGAGGCCCGGGAGGGCCGGGTGTTCGTGCATCCGTACGAAGGTCCGAAGACCGCGCTGGGCACCGCATCGGTCGGCCTGGAGTTCATGGACCAGATCGCTCAGGCCGGCGACGCGCTCGATGCGGTCATCGTTGCTACCGGCGGTGGCGGCCTGAGTGCCGGTGTCGCCTGCGCCGTCAAGCAGATGCGGCCGCAGACGGCCGTCTACGTGGTCGAACCCGAAGGCGCCGACACTATGGCGCGCAGTTTTGCCGCCGGATCGCCGCAGGCCATCGACGCCGTGCGCACCATCGCGGACTCGTTGGGCGCGCCGCGTTGCGAGCCGTATTCGTTTGCGCTGAACCGCCGTTTCGTCGACGCCGTGGTGCTGGTCGACGACGACCAGATCCGCCAGGCGATGCGGCTGCTGTTCCGGGTCGCCAAGCTGGTGGTGGAGCCTGCGGGTGCCGCGGCGCTGGCCGCGCTGATGTTTCCGCTGCGCGCCACGCTCGAGGGCCGTACCGTCGGCCTGATCGTCTGCGGCGCCAATACCGATCCGCAGACCTACTGCGCGCAGCTGCAGTCATGACGACAGCCGCGAGGACGACACCATGGCCCTGACCGAGTGGGAGTTTCACGGCACGCCGGCGCTGGCACTGCAGGCCGCCGACGGTGCGCGTGTGGTGTGCACCCTGCACGGCGGCCACGTCGTATCGTGGATGCCGGCTGGCGCCCATGGGGAGCAGTTGTACCTCTCGCCGCGCTCGGGGTTTGGCCCGGGGCAGGCGATCCGCGGCGGTGTGCCGGTGGTGTTCCCGCAGTTCTCGGACCGGGGACCCTTGCCGCGGCATGGTTTCGTGCGCAACCGGGCCTGGCAGCTGCTGCGCAGCGGCGACGATGCCGACGGCGCGGCCAGCGTGGTGCTGGGCCTGGTCGACAACACCGAAACCCGCGCCATCTGGCCGCATGCCTTTGCGCTGGAACTGCGATTGCGCCTGTCGGGGACGCAGCTGGACATGACGCTGCACGTCGCCAATACCGGTTCGGTGCCGTGGCATTGCGCGGCGGCGCTGCACACCTATCTGCAGGTGCCGGACAGCACCCGGGTGCGTATTGCGGGCCTGGCCGGCCGCCCCTATCACGATGCGGTCGACGGGCAGCCCCGGACGCAACACGCGCCCTGGCTGCGCCTTCCCGGCGAGGTCGACCGGGTCTATGCGGGAGTCGACGGCGTCGTGGAACTGTCGGCCGATGGCGACGGGCCGACACACGGCCTGCAGGTCTCGCACGCCGGATTTGCCGATGTCGTGGTCTGGAATCCGGGGCCGGCGCGTTGCGCCGCGTTGCCCGACATGCCGCCCGATGGCTACCGGCACATGGTCTGCATCGAATCGGCGCGCATCGCCCAGCCGATTGCGCTGGGGCCAGGGCAATCGTGGTCGGGAACGCAGCAGTTGCGACTGCAGGCCGCAGGCGGTTTGCCGGCGGCAGGATAATCACCTCTCCATGGATATTCTCGTCATTGCGGCCATCGTGGCCATTGCGGCGCTGGTCACGCGGCGCCAGCAGGAGCGCCAGCGCATCGTGTTGCTGGCGTCCTACCTGGGCCCGTTCCAGATCGAGAAGCTGATGGCCACCCTCAGCGAGGGTTACCTGCGGGCCCTGGGCGAGAACGACCCCGAGCGCCAGCAACCGATCTGGGACCATCTGCGCAGCTCGGAGCTTGCGTTGTGCGCGCAGTTCGAGCAGTTCGCCACCCGCTTCGCCGGCGCCGATGCCGACCGGACCCGCGTCAGCACGCTGGCCTGGGCCATTCCCTGGGCGGACCGGTTGTTCCCGGCCGCGAGTTTCGACGCCCGCAAGGCCATGGCGGTCCATGCCCGCGGCATCCACCGCGCCGTACATGCGGATCCGGACGAGCCGTCCAAGCGCCGCGCATTCAGGCTGAGCGCCGAGATGTTCCTGATGCAACACACCTGCCACTGGTTCTGCAAGTCAAGGGCGGTTGCGTCGGCGCGCATGTGGGTGCGGCACAAGACCCGCTACGAGCAATTGCTCGACGCGGTCTCGCCGGATACCGCCCGGGCCTATCGGGCGCTGTTGCCGGCCTGAGGCCGTAACCCCCGCCCGTCACAGCAGCCAGGGCAGGAAGCGTCGGCTGCGCTGGCGGTAGGCGCGATACTCCGGGTGCACGTGCGTCATC
This sequence comes from uncultured Rhodoferax sp., assembly GCA_963974265.1. Lineage (GTDB taxonomy): Bacteria > Pseudomonadota > Gammaproteobacteria > Burkholderiales > Burkholderiaceae_C > CAISIP01. Next base: position 8,188 of record CAXBDR010000118.1, on the reverse strand, counting down.
TGGGTCTCCTCCAGCGTGGCCTTGACCCACAACACCAGTCCCAACGCGAACCAGCCCAGCCAGGCCCAGACGGGCCCGGCCCAGGCCAGCGCCGCCGCGCCCAGCAACACGGACGTGTACATGGGATGGCGGATCCGGCGATACGGGCCGCTGGTCACCAACTGTCCGCCGCGTTTGGGCACGGGCCGTATATTGAAGTTGCCGATGCGGTTGTGCGCCAGTGTCCACATCACCAGCGCCAGCGACAGGCTGGCCAGTATCCAGGTCGGCGCCGGCAACGCGCCGCGGGCGAGGGACGGGCTGGCGGCCGCGGCCAGCAGCATCAGCAGGCCGAATTGCAGGAGGACGAGCAGGTTGCCCATGAAGCCGGGTCGATATGGCAGGGGAAGGATGACAAGGCCCGATGTTCGCACGTGCAGGATGCGCGCGGCGATATACTGTACGGATCACCAGTTTTCTGCCTGCATCGGTGCGCGTGTCGCGTGGCTCCGTGCCAGGCCAGCCCGCATGGACGAGAGCCAGCCCGGCAGCTCCACATCCCACGCCGCCCCTGCGCCTGCGGCGCAGTTGCTGACGCGCCAGCAGGCGCGCCGTCTGCGCGACATTCACCGCTCGGCGGGTTGGCCAGCCCAGGATGGCCTGGAGATCGAGCTGCTGGCCGGCGGCATGTTGCACCGGGTGGCCGAGGCGGGCGGGGCCGAACGCCTGCGCCTGACCGATCGCGGCATCGAGTGCCTGGCGCAGGCCTTGCAGCGCAACCGGCGGGCGCTCAGCGCCCACGACGCGCTGGTCGCGCGCGTGGCCCAGGCCTTGTTGCGGGACGGGCGCATCGTCTGGACCGGACTGGCCGTACGCGCGCGTCTGCCTTCGGAAGTCGACGCCGCGCCGCCGCCCGCCGCCGATCCCGCATCGCAGGATTTCGCCTTGCGCGGCGAGCCGCCATCGACCGCGCCGGCACGCTGGAAGGTCTGCAAGCCCGATGTGTTCTCCATCCGCAACACCACGGTGGCAGCCTACCTGCAACCGGTGGTGCACGAGATCAAGGTCAGCCGCGCCGATCTGCTGGGCGACCTGCGCCTGAGCGACAAGCGCGACAGTTACCTCGATCTGGGCGGTCAGTGCTGGTACGTGCTGGGCTGTGATGCGCGTGGCCGCCCGATCGCGCAGGAACACGAGGTTCCCGCCAGCTGCGGCGTGATGCTGGCACGCAGCGACGGCCCGCTCGAGGTGCTGCGGCATGCGCCGCGACGGGTGGTGCCCGACCTGCCGTTCGCGTTGTGGATGTCGCTGGCGCGTGCCACGCCGCTGCCGGCGACGGCATTCGGCGACGACGAACCAGGCCAGGCGCTGCTCGATGCACCGCCGGCCGATACCCCATGACGCAGGCCTTGGCCGGCGCAGGTGTTGCCGGCGCCGAAGCGCCGGTGCCGTTGCCGGACGCCACGCCGGGTAGTGCCGACGCACCCGCACTGGCGCTGTACACGGTGTCCGTGCGCAACCTGTGCGCCTTCGCCGCCAAGTCCGGCGATCTCGACCTGCGCTTTACGCCGTCGCCGACCGCGCAGCAGGGGCGTCTAGGGCACCAGCTGGTCGCTCAGCGGCGTGGGCCGCACCACGAGGCCGAGGTCAGCCTGCAGGGGCGTCACGGCCCGCTGGCCGTGCGCGGACGGGCCGACGGTTTCGATCCGCGCAGCCATACGCTGGAAGAGGTCAAGACCTACCGCGGTGCACTCGAGTCCCTGTCGGCGCAGCAACAGGCGCTGCACTGGGCCCAGCTCAAGGTCTACGGCTGGTTGTTGTGCCAGAGCCGCGGCCTGGCGGCGGTGAACCTGTCACTGGTGTATTTCGACGTTGTGCAGCAGACCGAGACGCCGCAGCAGCAGCGCTGGGACGCGCAGGCGCTGCGCCGGTATTTCGAATCCTTGTGCGAGCCCTTCCTGGCCTGGGCCCGGCAGGAGGTGGCGCACCGGAGCGCGCGCAACGCCGCGCTGGTGCAGCGCCCGTTTCCGCAATTGCCGTTCCGGCCCGGGCAGCGCGCGCTGGCCGCGGCCGTGTACAAGGCCTGCCTGTCGTCGCAGCCGCTGCTGGTGCAGGCGCCCACGGGTATCGGCAAGACCATCGGCACCGTGTATCCGGCACTGCGCGCCATGCCCGAACGCGGCAGCGACAAGCTGTTTTTCCTGACCGCCAAGACGCCGGGCCGGCAGGTGGCGCTCGATGCGCTGGCGCAGGTGCGCGGCGGCGATGACGCGGGCCTGCCGTTGCGGGTGATCGAGCTGGTGGCCCGCGACAAGGCCTGCGAACACCGCGACAAGGCCTGCCACGGAGCGTCCTGTCCGCTGGCGCGCGGCTTCTACGACCGGCTGCCAGCCGCCCGCGAGGCCGCGGCCCGGGCGCAGTGGCTGGACCACCAGGCCTTGCGATCCGTCGCGCTGGCGCACGGCATCTGTCCGTACTACTTCGGGCACGAGATGGTCCGCTGGAGCGACGTGGTCGTGGGCGACTACAACTACTATTTCGATCGCAGCGCCATGCTGCATGCGCTGACGGTCGAGAACGACTGGCGCGTCAGCCTGCTCGTCGACGAGGCGCACAACCTGGTGCCGCGCGGCTGCGCGATGTACAGCGCCGAACTGGGCCATGCCGAAACCCTGCAGGTGCGCGAGCAGGCCCCGCCGGCATTGCGCGGTCGCATCGACGCCGTGCTCGACCAGTGGCAGGTGCTGCAGGAGCGCCATGCGGCCAGCGGCGCGCAGCCCGACTGGCGCGAGCTTGATGCACCGCCCGAGGCCTGGCTGCGCGCCTTGCACCGGCTCAACCAGGCGCTGGGCGAACATGTCAACACCCACGTGCTCGATGGCGACAGCGTGGTGTTGCCGTTTTATTTCCGCACCCTGGCGATTGCCACGCTGGCCGACATGTTCGGTGACCATTCCTTGTGCGAATACACGCGGGAAGACCCGCTCGTGCCCGCCGCTGCCGGTGGTATCGATGCCGCGCAGAAGCGGCTGGGCGGCGCCGGCTTCGACGGCGTCGACGCGGTGGGCCGGATCACCTTGCGCAATGTCGTACCGGGCCATTTCCTCGCGCCGCGGCTGCACAGTGCCGATGCGGCCGTGTTGTTCTCGGCGACGCTGCAGCCGGCCGACTATTACCAGGCCTTGCTCGGATTGCCCGAACACACGCGCTGGCTCGATGTGCCCAGCCCGTTCGACAGCGCGCAGCTGGCGGTGCGCGTGGTTCCGATCTCGACCCGGCGCGACGACCGAGCCCGTTCGCTCGATACGCTGGTGACGACGATTGCCGAGCAGTTCCGGCGCACGCGCGGCAACTACCTGGCCTTCTTCAGCAGCTTCGACTACCTGGAGCAGGCCTGCGCGCGGTTGCGCGCGACCTGTGCCGACATCCCGGTATGGGCCCAGGCCCGTCAGATGGACGAGCCGGCGCGGCGCGACTTCCTCGGGCGTTTCGACGATGCCGGTTGCGGCGTGGGTTTCGCCGTGTTGGGCGGGGTGTTCGGCGAAGGGGTCGACCTGCCGGGGCGCAGGCTGATTGGCGCCTTCGTGGCCACGCTCGGCCTGCCACAGTTCGATCCGGTCAACGAAGCCATCTGCGCGCGCATGCAGGCGCGTTTCGGCCAGGGTCACGCATACACCTATACCTATCCCGGTCTGCAGAAGGTGGTGCAGGCGGCCGGGCGGGTGATTCGCACCGGGACGGACACCGGTTGCGTGGTCTTGCTCGATGCGCGTTACCGCCAGCCGCAGGTCCGCGCCTTGTTGCCGCCGTGGTGGCAGATCACGCCCGGATGAGCGGGGCGCGGCGGGCCTGGCCAGCGGCGCGTCAGGTCGTCAACTCGCCGCGGAAGGCGGCCGCGAAGTCCGCCGCAGCCTGGCGCACGGCATCGGCGCTCTTGCGCGGCTTGTAGAGGGCCGAGCCCAGGCCGAAACCATGGGCACCGGCGGCCATCCAGGGCGCCATGTTGCCGGGTGTGATGCCGCCCACGGGAATCATCAGCGTGCCGGCCGGCAATACGGCCAGCATGGCCTTGAGCACGGCCGGCGACGCGGCCTCGGCCGGAAACAGCTTCAGGCCGGGTGCGCCGGCTTCGAGCGCGGCAAATGCCTCGGTCGGCGTGGCGATGCCCGGCAGGCAGACCATGCCCAGTCCGATGGCTTCGTGCACCACGGCCGCATTGAAATTGGGCGAGACGATGAGCTGGCCGCCGGCCGCATGCACCTCGCGCACCTGTTCGGCCGTCAGCACGGTACCGGCCCCGACCAGCGAATGCGGGTGCGCCCGCGCCAGCGTGGCGATGCTCTCGAGCGGCTGGGGCGAGTTCAGCGGCACCTCCAGCACGCCGAAGCCGGCATCGGCCAGGGCCTCGCCGATGGCCGGAGCCTCGGCCGGCGTCAGGCCGCGCAGGATGGCCACCAGCGGAAGGGTCTGGAAGTGGGAGGCGAATTTCTGGATCGGCTTCATGGCGATGGGGGTCGAAGGGGCAGGTGGTGGCTCAGGGCGTGCAGGCCGGCCCAGCTGGCCTCGGCGCCCATGCGGTGGGTCGTGATGCCGAGCCGTTCGAAGGCGAGCGCGTAACGCGAGGTCAACGATTGCGAGCCGATCACGGTGACGTGCGCGGCCGCCTGCACGTCCTGCGCACGCAACTCCTCGCCGATGACCAGTCCCGAGAGGTAGCTGGCCAGTGGCCCGGCGTCCATGCGTGCGAACAGCGACAAGGTGCGCGCGCTGAATGCGTTGTGCAGCAGTCCGCCGCCCTGGCCGGCACGCGCCAGGCCGAGTGCGAACGCCTCGGCGTCGAATGCGGCCTGCGTGTCGATGCTGCGCGCCAGCAGCGAGTGCTGGCTCAGCAAGGCATAGAACTCGCCGGTCATGTAACTGCGAAACGCGGTCACCTTGCCGTCCTGGATCCAGGCCCACTTGCTGTGGGTGCCCGGCAGGATGCACAGGCCGTCGCGCCAGCCGCCCAGGTGCATGGCGCCGAGGATCTGCACTTCTTCGCCGCGCATCACGTCCGGCACGCCGGCCAGCCCCGGCACGTCGCAGCGGTGTTCGCAACTCAGGCCCGGCACGATGGCGGTGGGCAAGTTCAGCTGGGTGTCCTGCACCCAGATCAATTTGGCGGCGACATCGGCGAACCCGGCCGGGCAGGCGCAATACGGCGCTTCGACCCAGCCCTGCTTGCTGCCGGCCATGCCCGCGATCAGGCAGGCCTGGGCACCGTCGCGCGCCCAGTCGCCGAAACAGCTATCGAACACCTCGGCGAAACCGCCGGCCGGCACGGTCAGGATGCCGCGCGGGAAGGCGCGTTCGTCCAGTACCTGGCCCGTGGCGTCGATGCGGGCGCCCCGCAGCGACGTGGTGCCCCAGTCCAGTGCCAGCAGTGCCGTGGGCGCGGATTGCAGTGTGACCGCCATGCTCACAACACCGCGAACACCGAATTGCTGCGCGGCATCGGCGAGACGGCACCGAAACCCTGTACCGACAGGGCCGCCGCGGCATTCGCATAGTGGGCGGCGCGAAAGACGTCGTCTCCCTTGGCCAGCCGCGCCAGCAGATTGCCGCAGAAGCAGTCGCCGGCGCCGGTGGCGTCGCGCACGGTGACGCGCCGCGCGGCGATATGCTGGCGGTCCTGGCCGTCGCTGACCAGAGCCCCTTCGCCGCCGAGCTTGAGCACGACCGTTGCGGCACCGTGATCGTGCCCCCAGCGCACGATGTCACCCGGTTGCGACAGGCCGGTCAGCACCTGCATGTCCTCCAGGCTGGGCAGGAATACGTCGCACAGCGACACCGCCTGCGCGATGCAGGCCTTGGCGCGTGCCAGCGGCCAGAGCTTGAGCCGCAGGTTGGAGTCGAACGACACCCGCGTGCCGGCTTCACGGGCGGTCTCCATGGCCTCGAAGCCGGTGTCGCAGGCCCCGGCCGATATCGCCAGCGAGATGCCCGACAGGTGCAGGTAGTGCGCGGAACGGATCAGTTCGCTCGGCACGCCCGACAACCAATGCGGCGTCATGCGGCTGGCGGCCGAGTCGGCGCGCAGGTAGTGGAACTCATGGCCCTGGCTGCCGTGGGTGACGAAATAGATGCCGGTATGGCTGGCGCCGGCGGTCGTCACGCCGCTGGTGTTGACCCCCTCCTGGGCCCACAACTGCAGCAGCGAGCGGCCGAAGTTGTCGGCCCCGATGCGGGTCAGGTAGGCGGTGCGGGCACCGGCCCGTGCCGCGGCGATCGCCGCATTGCTGGTGTCGCCGCCAAAGCCTTGCAGGTACTGCGGCTGGCCCGGCGTGGTCTGGTTGAACTCCACCATGGCCTCGCCCAGCGCGACCACGTCCCATGTGCGCGTGTCCATTGTTCTCCCCTTTGCCGGGCCGTTGGAGCGGGGCGCCGCCGATGACCCGATCGGTCAGTGATTGTCGCGCGGAACAAAGGCGCCGCGTTTGCCGACCAGGAAATCGAGGTCCACCCCCTGGTCGGCCTGCAGCACATGGTCGACATAGAGTTTCCAGTAGCCGCTGGACAAGGGCGGCGGGGGTGCTTCCCAGGTGGACAGGCGGCGCGCCAGTTCCTCGTCGCTGATGTCCAGGTGCAGCCGGCGGTTGGCCACGTCGAGTTCGATCATGTCGCCGTTGCGTACCACGGCCAGCGGGCCGCCGGCGGCGGCCTCGGGTGCGGTGTGCAGCACCACCGTGCCATACGCGGTGCCGCTCATGCGCGCGTCGCTGATGCGCACCATGTCGGTGATGCCCTTGCGCAGCACCTTGGGTGGCAGCGGCATGTTGCCGACCTCGGCCATGCCGGGGTAGCCCTTGGGTCCGCAGTTCTTCAGCACCAGGATGCAGGTCTCGTCGACGTCGAGCGACTCGTCGTCGATCAGGCGGTGGAACTCCTCGATGTTCTCGAACACCACGGCGCGGCCGCGGTGCTGCAGCAGCGCCGCAGTGGCCGCGCTGGGCTTGATGACCGCTCCGCGGGGAGCCAGGTTGCCGCGCAGCACCGCGATGCCGGCCTTTTCCATGAAGGGCCTGGACAAGGGCATGATGACGTCGGGATTGAAATTCTCGGCGTCCGCGATGTTCTCGCCCATGGTCTTGCCGGTGACGGTGATCGCGTCCCGGTGCAGGTGTTGCGCAATCTCCTTCATCACCGCCGGCAGGCCGCCGGCATAACAGAAGTCTTCCATCAGGTACTTGCCCGAGGGCTGCAGGTTCACCAGGCAGTCCATCGCGCTGCCCAGGCGGTCGAAGTCCTCGATCTCGAGCTTGACGCCCATGCGCCCCGCGATCGCGATCAGGTGGATCACGGCGTTGGTGGATCCGCCGATGGCGGCCAGCGTCATGATGGCGTTCTCGAACGCCTGGCGCGTAAGCACCTTGGACAGCACCATGTCTTCGTGCACCATCTCGACGATGCGCCGGCCGGACTGGCGTGCCAGCACGTTGCGCCGGCCGTCGACGGCCGGATAGGCGGCATTGCCGGTCAGGCCGACGCCCAGCGCCTCGATCATGCTGGCCATGGTGCTGGCCGTGCCCATGGTCATGCAGTGTCCGTGGCTGCGGTGCATGCAGCTCTCGGCATCCAGGAACTGCTCGAGCTTGAGGGTGCCGGCGCGCACCTGCTCGCTCATGCTCCACACGCCGGTGCCCGAGCCCAGTTCCTGGCCGCGCCACTTGCCGTTGAGCATGGGGCCGCCACTGACGCCAATGGTGGGCATGTCGACGCTGGCAGCGCCCATCATCAGCGCCGGCGTGGTCTTGTCGCAACCCATCAGCAGCACGACGCCGTCGATCGGGTTGCCGCGCATGCTTTCCTCGACGTCCATGCTGGCCAGGTTGCGGTACAGCATGGCGGTGGGTCGCAGCAGCACCTCGCCCAGCGACATCACGGGGAACTCGAGCGGGAAACCGCCGGCTTCGTAGACGCCGATCTTGACCTGCTCGGCGATGGTGCGGAAGTGCGAATTGCACGGCGTCAGTTCGCTGAAGGTGTTGCAGATGCCGATGACCGGCCGGCCTTCGAACTGATCATGGGGAATACCCTTGCCCTTGAGCCAGCTGCGGTACGCGAAACCGTCACGGTCCTGGCGTCCGAACCATTGCTGGCTGCGCAGTTGTTCGGGCTTTTTCCGCGGTGTCTGGGTCATGGTGTCTCGCTCGGTTGGTCGTGGTGGTTG
>CAXBDR010000117.1:0-13189 GCA_963974265.1 uncultured Rhodoferax sp. | reverse complement strand
CCACCATGCGGCGGAGCGCGCGCAGGCCCGGGAACGCTGGGCCGCGCTGGTGGCCGCGTGTTCCCATCCCGCGCTGGCCACCTGGTTGCAAGGCGCGGGTGCCCTGGGCCTGCTCAAGCGACTGGCGCGGCAACAGCCGCAACACGCCGCGCAACTGCTCGGCGCGGCAACCACTGTCCTGCGGCGCCTGCCGGCCGGCGGCGTGCCGCTGGCCCAGCTGGCGGCCGACACCGTGGGCGACGCCCATGCGCTGGACCCCGGCCAGCCGGTGGGCACGCTGGTGCTCGCGGTCTTGCGCCAGCGCAGTCGCAGTCCGGGGGACACCACGGTCGCAACCGGATCGGGCGACTCCGAGAACGCGACCGACACCGGCGACTCGCAGAGATCGGAAGGCACCGGTGACGCCGGTGGCATAGGCGGCACCAGTGACGCAGCAATTGCCTGCGAGTCACGTGATGGAGACGGCGCAGACGACACCACCACGGCGTTCGACGACCCAGTGGCTGCGCAAGGCGAACGCGCACGCACGGTCTGGGCCCGTGCCGGCGTGCTGGTCAACGAACTGGCCCGTCCGGTGCTGCTGCTCAACCTGCCGGTTGTCGCTGGCGAAATACCGGCCGGCCAACCGGGCGAGCCGGCTTACCTCTCGCTGCGCCAGCTGCTGCGCGCGCCACCGCGCTGGGATGTCGCCGACCGCGACGTGTTCGTGTGCGAGAACCCCAACCTGGTGGCGATCGCGGCAGACTGGCTGGGCCCGGCCTGCGCGCCCTTGGTCTGCACCGACGGCATGCCGGCGGCTGCGCAGCGCACCCTGCTCGGCCAGCTGGCCCAGGCCGGCGCCCGTCTGCATTACCACGGTGACTTCGACTGGCCCGGCATCCAGATCGCCAACCACGTATTGCGCACCTGGGGCGCTCGCCACTGGCGCCTCGCGCGCGAAGACTACGAATCCGCTGTGGCAGCCGCGCCGCAGACACGCCACGACCTGGCCGGCGCCGCTATCGATGCCCGCTGGGACGCCACGTTGACCGCCGCGATGCAAGCGCACGGCCGCGCCATCGCCGAGGAGGCGATAGCGGCAACCTTGATGGACGATTTGCGAAAAAGCTGACGGGCGCGGCACCGCTGGGCTGCTGGGCTGCGGCGGCACACGTGTCATGTGCGTTGAGATCCATTGCCCGCGTGCCAGCCGGGAATTGGCGTCAGCCGCCCATAGTCATTCCGCAACCCACCCACTGCGGTAGTCCGGGTAACGCGACGCCCAGCCCAGCACCTCGCGCGCACGCCGGTTGCCGACCCGGAAACCCGGCAGGCCCGGCGCTCCGCCCGGTTGCGGTGGCGTCGCGCCGTGCAACGCGGCGACATGCTCCAGCAATTCCCGCCAGGTGACCGGCCGGTCGTCGACGATGTTCAGCGCCAACTGCGACGCGTCGGACTCGGCCGCCAGCACGACGGCCTGGGCCATGTCGTCGACGTGCACCAGGCTGACGTAGTGCAGCCCCTGGCCCGGCAGTTGAAGTTGCCCGGCGCGTGCCTGGCGATGCGTCCCGGCGCTGAAGTCCGTACCCGGCCCGTAGAACAGGCCGCCGCGCAGGATGACCCAGTGCAGGCGGGACGCCTGCACCCGTCGCTCCATCTCCAGCGCCGAGGCCAGCACGCCCTGCCCTTGCAGCGGCGCGTCTTCGGTCGCGGTCACGTCCGGCGCTCCGGCGTGCAGCATGGCGACACTTTGCTGCACGTAACGCCGGCAACCGGCGTGTTCTGCCGCCGCAAGCAGATGGCGTGTGCCGTCGACCCGGATGCGGTCGTTGCGCGACCAGTCCGGCGCCGCGCCGGGCCGCGGAATGGCGGTGGCCAGATGCAGCACCACGTCGCAGCCCTGCAGGCCGGTCGCCAGCGACACGGGCTCGAGGATGTCGCCTTGCACGACCTCCAGTTGCGGTGCCTGCGCGCGGCCGGTCATGGCCGTATCGGGGCGGCGCACGATGGCGCGCACGGTGTGCCCGCGCGCCAGCAGGCGCTGCACCACCGGCCGGCCGAGCACGCCGGTGGCGCCGACGACGGCGATGCGCCGGCGCGTGGTCATGGCACATCGCTGCGGTTGGCGCCGGCTGGAAGCGGTGGCGGCGTCATGCCGCCACCTGCTGCGGGCCGAGCCGCAGTTGTTCGGCGCGGGCGCCGATCTGGCGCAGCAGGCCGCCCAGGTCGTAATAGAAACGTTCGCCGTTCATCAGCCCGTCGCGAAAACCGATGATCACGGCCAGCCGCAGGACTATGGGCTTGCCGCTGGCCGCGATGCCGTAGAAGTCGCCGACGTGGCGACCGACATAACGCGCCTCGGCAATCATCACGCCGTCGGTGCTGAGGTAACGCCGCTCGCCCTGCACCTGCACGTCGAATGCCGACCACCAGGTTGTGTAGTAGTCGCGCGCGCCGGCGCGGCCATGGAAAGTCTGCTGCAGCGCCACGTCCTCGAATTCGCATTCGGGGTGCAGCGTTGCCAGTGTGTCTTCCATCTGGTGGGCGTTTTCGGCGGCCAGGTGGCGGGCCACCAGTTGCAGAGTGTTGTTGTCGACCATGGTTTTCTCCTGTGCGGGTCGGGGGTGGATGAAGCGGGAAATGCGCGCCATCGTAGGAACAAATGGTTTACCGATCCAGGGCCAGTTTGGATAATCTGGCTGGACCATTTTTACGAGCGCTGCCGCCGCCACCGCCACGAGAACCACCACAGCCATGCCCCGCCACGCCTCGACCTATGACCTGCTGATGGCGCCGGCCACCGACCGACCCGGTGCCGCCGACCTGTATGCGCAGCTGCGCGGCGCCATCCTGGCCGGGCAACTCGCGCCGGGCGCGCGGCTGCCCGCGTCGCGGGTGCTGGCGGCCAGCCAGGGCGTGGCGCGCGGCACCGTCGTGGCGGCCTACGAGCAGCTGATCGCCGAGGGTTACCTGCAGTCGCGCGTGGGCTCCGGCACCCGCGTCAGCGTGGTATTGCCCGACAGCCTGCTGAAGGTGGCGCCGGACCGACCCGCCTCGCCGGTACGAAAGCAAGCAATGGCTCCCGCGCTGTCGCGGCGCGGCGCGCGGCTGGCGCGTTCACCCTTTTCCGCCTATCCGCCACCGGCCGCCGGCGTGCCGTTCGCCGCGCATGTGCCGGCGCTGCAGGAGTTTCCGGTGCGCCTGTGGGCGTCGCTGGCCGCGCGCCAGGCACGCGCGTTGACGCCCGCGACCATGGCCGACGGCGATGCCATGGGCCACCTGCCGCTGCGCCAGGCGATCGCCGAATACCTGGGCGGCACCCGGGGCCTGGCCTGCCAGGCCGGGCAGGTGCTGGTATTGCCCAGCGTGCAGCAGGCGGTGGACCTGTCGGCGCGGCTGCTGCTCGATGCGGGCGACCAGGTCTGGTGCGAAGACCCCGGTTATGCCGGCGCGCTGGCCGCCTTGCGCGCCGCCGGCGCGCAGACCTGCCCGATCCCGGTCGACGATGACGGCATGGTGGTGGCATGGGCGCAGCGCCACTATCCGCGGGCGCGCATGGCCTGCGTGACGCCGGCGCACCAGGCGCCTCTGGGCGTGAGCCTGTCGCTGCCGCGCCGGCTGGCCTTGCTGGACTGGGCGCGAAGCGCCGGAGGCTGGATCCTGGAAGACGATTACGACAGCGAATACCGTTACTCCGGCAAACCCCTGCCGCCGCTGCGCGCACTGCAGCCCGATGCGCCGGTGCTGTACGTGGGCTGCTTCAGCAAGACGCTGTTTCCCGCGCTGCGCATTGCCTACCTGGTGTTGCCCGAACCGCTGGTGGACGTGTTCGCCGCGGCCCGCTCGGTCACCAGCCGTTACCCGCCCATCCTGGACCAGCTGGTGCTGGCCGCCTTCATGCAGGACGGCCACTACGCGCGCCATCTGCGCCGCATGCGCCAGCTGTATGCGGAGCGGCGCGCCCTGCTGGTACAGCTGCTACGGCGGAAAACCGCCGGCGCACTCGAGGTGATCGACAACCCGACCGGGCTGAACCTGCCCTGCTGGCTGGCGCCCGGCCTGGACATGGCCACGGTGTTGCAGCGTTGCCAGGCCCAGGGCCTGGTGGTGCAGCCCCTGCGGCCCGTCGGCCCGCGCGCCGGGTCCGCGCGGCGCAACGGACTGCTGCTCGGTTTCGCCTCGCTGGCCGCCCCGAGCCTGCGCGTGGCCAGCGACAAGCTGGCGCGGGCCTTGCACGACTGACGGTCGAAGGTCGAAGGCCGAGATACCCGCGCTGGCGCCCGGCAACGATGCGGCCACATGGCCATGACGGCGCAGCGGGTCAACGACGGCCCAGCGTGTCGACGATGGCCAGCCATGCAAAGTCCGAGCCTCGGCGTCGCGGCCGAGGCGGCGGCGTCCTACGCAGGCACCCGGCAGGTGCCGATGGTTGCCGCTGGCCCATGTTCCTACAGTCGGGAGTGCGGTGCGTGCGGCCCGCGCCCTATCTCGATCGCAACCGGACGGAATCGACACCTTGACCAATACCCACTGGTTCCTGCTCATCGGCGGCCTGCTGCTGGTGATGGGCCTGACATCGTCGCTGCTCAAGCGCGGGCCGGTCACCTCGGCCATCATCTACCTGGCGGTCGGGCTGGTGCTCGGGCCGACCGTGCTGGGCCTGTTCCACTTCAACCCGCTCAAGGAGTCGGCGCTGCTGGAAGTGTTGACCGAGGTGGCGGTGCTGATCTCGCTGTTTTCGGCCGGGGTCAAGATGCCGGTGCCGTTCAGCCTGCCGCGCTGGCGCGGGCCCATCCTGCTGGCCACGGTGTCGATGACCATCACCGTGGCGCTGGTGGCCGCCTTCGCGCACTGGGTGCTGGGCCTGCCGCTGGGCGCGGGTGTGTTGCTGGGCGCCATCCTGGCGCCGACCGACCCGGTGCTGGCCACCGACGTGCAGATCCGCCACCCCGGCGACCGGGACCGGCTGCGCTTCAAACTCACCTGCGAGGCCGGCCTGAACGACGGCAGCGCGTTCCCGTTCGTCGTGCTGGGCCTGGGCCTGCTGGGCCTGCATGACCTGGGCGACATGGGCATGCGCTGGATCTGGAAGGACGTGGTGTGGGCCACGCTGGCGGGCGTGGCCATCGGCGTGCTGGCCGGCACCACGCTGGCGCGCGTGGTCGCTGCCTTGCGCCGCGGCCCGCAACGACACGGCGTGATGGACGACTTCCTCGGCCTGGGCCTGATCGGCGTGGTCTACGGCCTGTCGGTTGCGGTCGGTGCCTGGGGTTTCCTGGCGGTGTTTTTTGCCGCCGTCGCGTTGCGCCAGGCCGAGATGCGGCTCGCCCACGGGGCGGCTTCGCAACAAGGCGAGGCGCCTGACGCCGGCACCGCGGCTGATGCTGGGCGCGCAACCGGGGCCGGGGCCGAGAGCACAACGCAGCCACCACCACTGGTCAGCGAAGGCTCACTGGTGTTCAAGGAACACCTGGAGCGATTGTCGGAAGTGGTGCTGGTGCTGCTGGTCGGCGGGTCGTTGTTCCTGGACTCATGGAGCTGGGACGCCGTGGCGCTGGCCCTGTTCCTGTTCTGCGTCGCCCGCCCGGCCAGCGTGTTCCTGGGCCTGGCGGGCCAACGTTCACCGCTGCGCATCCGCTCCATGACGGCCTGGTTCGGCGTGCGCGGCATCGGCTCCTTGTATTACCTGATGTACGCCATCGAACATGGCCTGCCCGAACCGCTGGCGCTGCAGCTGATCCAGATCACGCTGATCGTCGTGACGCTGTCGATCCTGCTGCACGGGTTCAGCGTCAAGCCGCTGCTGGGGTTGCTGCGCAGACGTGCGTGAATCACGTGGCAAACGGCAAACGGTCCTCGGGCTTGATCGTCAGACATCGGCCGGTATCGACTCGATGGTAGGGGGTCAGCTTCCAAACCGCTCAGCCTCGCTTGCGCCTTCCCTTCGTGGGCACAAGCGCAGGCGCCTGGGCCGACACCTGACGCGACTGCGCCTTGAGTGCCGACGCGAACAGGTCGAGCTGCGCGCTGGCGGGCCGACCCTCGGGCACGAGGAGCTGGATGGTGCGTTCGGCGAAATGGGGCTCGGCCAGGCGCAGCGCCACCAGCTGGCCGCTGGCGATCTCGTGGGCCACGCCCAGCAGGCTGGTCAGGGTCACCGCGTCGCCACGGCGTGCCAGCGCCAGCAAGGCCGGCAGGTTGCCGGAGAACGCGATCTCGTAGCCCAGGCCATGCTCGGCGCAGCACAGGTCCAGCGCCTGGCGCACGGTGGTGCCGACATCGGGGACGGCCAGTGCATGGCGGACCAGTTCCGCGATGCCGATGATGCCCATGCCGGCCACGGCATGGCCCGGACTGCAGATGGCCAGCACCGGCGACGGCTCCATGTGCAGCGTGCGCAGACCTTTTTCCGGCGCGGTGGCGAACTTGAGGCCGAGGTCGGCGTCGCCGCGCTGCAACCACTGGCTGACCTGCTCGGGCACGCCCACCTGCAGATGGATGCTGGTGTGCGCATGCTGGCGCCGGAACGCCGACATCACCGCGGGCAGAAAATCGATCGCGAAACCTTCGGTGCAGGCGAGCCGGACGCGATGGCTGCGACGCGTCGACGCGCTGCGCATCGCATCGGCCAGCCGCTCCGTGTCGATCACGCTGGCGCCGACCCAGCCCGCCAGTTGCTGGCCGGCTTCGGTCAGCGCCATGCCGCGTGCCTGGCGGTCGAAGAGATTGCAGCCCAGGCTTTCCTCGAGTTTGGCCACCTGGCGGCTGACCGCCGACGGTGCGACATGCAGCCGGTGCGCAGCCTCGGTGACCGAGCCGGTGCGAACCACCTCGAGAAAGTAGCGACTGGCCATGGATAACAGCGGAGCAGCCATGCAAAGCGATTGCGAAAAACGCAAGAGGGAGTTGCGAATTCGATTATTGTGAACTGTTGCGACGATTCATACAATTTTCGCAATGCTCGACGCCACCGCCCCCATCGCCAAGGACCCTGCCCGCCAGCAACTGGATGCGGCACTGGACGCCCATTTCGCATCCGGCGCTTTTGAACAGTCCCTGGCGCGGCGCGTGGCCTGGCGCACCGAAAGCGACCTGGGCACCGCGCCCGCGGCGCTTGCGGACTACCTGCGCGAAGAGATCGCGCTGACCTTCGCGCCCATGGGTTTTTCCTGCACCCTGCACGACAACCCGGATCCCAGGGGCGGGCCGTTCCTGGTGGCGCGCCGCATCGAAGACCCGCGGTTGCCGACACTGCTGACCTACGCCCACGGCGACGTCGTGAACGGGCAGGAAGGCCGCTGGCAAGACGGTCTCTCGCCGTGGACCCTGACCCGCGTCGACCAGCGCTGGTACGGCCGCGGCACCGCCGACAACAAGGGGCAACACAGCATCAGCCTGGCGGCATTGGAGCAGGCCATCACCGCGCGCCAGGGCCGGCTGGGCTACAACGTGACGGTGCTGATGGAAACCGGTGAGGAAGCCGGCTCGCCAGGCCTGCATGCGTTCTGCACCCAGCAGCGCGAGCAGCTGCGTGCCGACCTGCTGATCGCTTGCGACGGCCCGCGCGTGTCGGCCGAGCGCCCGACGCTGTTCCTGGGGTCACGCGGCGCCGTCAACTTCACGCTGCGGGTGCGGGCCCGCGACCGCGCGTTTCACTCCGGCAACTGGGGCGGTGTGCTGGTCAACCCGGCCACGGTGCTGGCGCAGGCATGGGCGTCGATGGTCGACCGGCACGGCCGCATCCGCGTGCCGGCGCTGCGTCCGGCGCAGGTGCCGGCCGACGTGCGCGACGTGCTGGCCGGCCTGCCCGTCGGCGGCGCCCCGGATGACCCGACGCTCGACGCCCACTGGGGTGAACCCGGGCTGACACCGATCGAGCGCCTCGTGGCCTGGAACACGCTGGAGCTCCTGGCGATGGAGTCCGGTTCTCCCGCACGGCCGATCAACGCGATTCCATCGTCCGCGGTCATGCATGCGCAGTTGCGCTTCGTCGTCGGTACGCCGTGGCGCGACCTGGCTTCCATCGTGCGCGCGCACCTGGACGCCGAGGGTATGCAACAGGTCGAGGTCGAGGTGGTCGCCAGCGCCGCCGCATCCCGTACGCCGGTATCCGACCCCTGGGTGGGTTGGGCGGCGCAGTCGATGGCGCGCAGCACCGGCAAGTCGATCGCGATCCTGCCGAACCTGGCCGGCACCCTGCCCAACGACGTATTCAGCGACATCCTGGGCCTGCCCACCTTGTGGGTACCGCACTCCTACCCCGCCTGCGCACAACATGCGCCGAACGAACACCTGCTGGTGGACGTGGCGCGCGAAGGCCTGCAGATCATGGGCGGCCTGTTCTGGGACCTCGGCAACACTGACGCCGCGCCCTGGCCGGTCCGCGCCTGACGCCCATCCCTTTTTCTTTTCCAACCTACCGGAGATTGCCATGCCCCAGCTCGATCGTCGCACCTTTGTCACCGCCCTCGCCGGGTCGGTTCCCGCGCTGGCCTGGCCCGGCCGCGCCGGCGCGCAGGCATGGCCCGCCCGGCCGATCCACGTGGTGGTGCCGTTCTCGGCCGGTGGTGGCACCGACATCGCGGCCAGGCTGATCGTCGAGCGGCTGGCGACCCAGCTGGGCCAGTCGATCGTCGTCGACAACAAGCCGGGAGCCGCAACCGCCATCGGCGTGGCAGCCGTGACCGGTGCCGCGCCGGACGGCTACACCCTGCTCTTTTCCGGCTCCACCAGCTACACGGTCAATCCGGCCGTGCGCGCCAAGCTGTCGTACGACCCGTTCACGCAACTCTCGCCGCTGGCGCTGGTGGCGCGCGCACCGCTGGTCGTGGTCTGCGGCGCCGACAGCCCGTACAGGACGCTCGATGCGCTGGTGGCCCAGGCCGCCCGCAAGCCAGGCGAACTGAACTATGCGAGTTTCGGCCCGGGCTCGGGCCCGCACCTGCTCAGCGAGATGCTGGCCTATGCCAAGGGCATCAAGTTGACGGCGATTCCGTACAAGGGCAGCGCCGAGTCGACGATTGCCATCATCCGCAACGACGTGGCCTTCGGCATCGACACGCTGGCCGCGGCGGCGGCACAGGTCAAGTCGGGCAAGATGCGCGCGCTGGCCGTCGTCAGCGAGAAGCGCAGCCACTTCATGCCCCAGGTGCCGTCCTTCGGCGAGCTCGGACTGTCCTCGGCCCTGTTCGACGCCTGGTATGCGTTCGCCGGTCCGGCCCGGCTGCCGGCCGCAGTCAGCCTGGCGCTGGGCACGGCGCTCAAGGCCACGATGGCGGACCCGGAATTGCAGCAAAAGCTCGCCCGGCAATTCATGGAACCGGTGATGCTCGGCCCCGACCGGATGCGGGCGATCATGGACGAGGAGATCACGCGTTACCGGGCCATCGTCGCGCGCGCGAACATCGATATCGGTTGAGCCGTTGGCGTGCCGATGGCCGGTCTGCGCCAGATCAAACAAGCGCCTGATGAAGCTCCCGGCCGCGCCCAGCCTTGTTACATTGATGCCATTGCCGAGCGGCGTCGTTCGCCGATGGCACACGTAATGGAGAGCGCAAGCATGACCGCCAACACATCTGCCCCGACCAACCCCGTCGTCGAAGCGCCGCTGACCAATTTTTCGCATTGCCATGAAGGCATCATTGCGCACCTCGACACCTTCGGCGAACTGCCGGGCATGCTCGAGACGGCGCAGCGAACCTGCGCGATAGCCGACGAGACCGTGCAGTTCTTTCGCGTGGCGGTATTCGACCACCATGCCGAGGAAGAAAAAGACCTGTTCCCCGCGGTGCTGGCCGCCGCCCACGCCGGAGCCGAGCACGACAAGGTCAAGGGCCTGGTCGATGCGCTCGTGGCCGAGCACCGCGAGATCGAAGCGCTCTGGCGTGGGCTCGAGCCCGGCCTGGCCAAGCTGGCCAAGGGCCAGCTGACGACCGGCGTCGACCGGCAGGCCGTGGTGCGCCTGGTGCAGCGCTACCACGCCCATGCGCGGCTGGAGGAAGAACGCTTCCTTCCGCTGGCCGAAACCATCCTGGGCCGGCAGGGCCAGACGATGGCCGAACTCGGCCTGGCACTGCATATGCGACAGGTGGTCAAGGCCGCGCGGCGCGGGTTGCGCGGCTCCTGAGCCGGGCCCGGCCCGCCACGCGCGCGGCGACACCCCGACAAGACCCCCAACGGGCGCGGCCAAGGGCTTGGTGCTACGCTCTTCATGCATCGCAGAAACCGCCTGTAACCACGTGATTCGGTGAATCCGTCGCCCGGGCGCGGCGTCATGGGATGATCGCGGCTTTGCCGGTCTGCGCGACCCGTTGGGAGTACACATGAAGCGAAAGCTGATCTGGTTCGTATGGGGCCTGCTGTTGGCCGTGCAGGCGGCTGCGGTCAACGCGCAGGACGTCTGTCCGCCGGCGCTCAAGCCCGCGGTGCAGGAGGCGAAGGCGGCCCGCCTGGCGGCGGAACTGCTGACCCGTTATCACTACAAGCCCACCCCGCTCGACAACAGCCTGTCGAGCCGCATGTTCGACCAGTACCTGAAGGCGCTCGACCCCGAGAAGCTGTATTTCCTGCAGTCCGACATCGATCGCCTGGCCGCGGCACGCACCCGCCTGGACGACGCCATCTACACCGAGGACCTGCGCGCGCCGTTCGACATCTTCAACCTGTATGCCTGCCGGGCGACCGAGCGCATGGTCCATGCGCGCAGCCTGCTGCGCCAGGGCTTCGACTTCCAGGGCGATGAGACCATGCTGATCGACCGCAAGGACCAGGCCCAGCCGGGCACTGAAGCCCAGCTGAAGGACCTCTGGCGCAAACGCGTCAAGAACGACTGGCTGCGACTCAAGCTGGCCGGGACCGATGAAGCCACCATCGTCCGCATTCTGGACAAGCGTTACGACAACGCGATCAAGCGCCTGGCCAAGATCACCAGTGCCGACGCGTTCCAGGCCTTCATGAACGCCTACACGATGGCGATCGAGCCGCATACCAACTACCGCGGTCCGCGCGCGGCCGAAGACTTCGACATCTCGATGCGCCTGTCGTTGGTGGGTATCGGCGCCGTGCTGATGGACGTCGACGGTTACGCGACGATCCGCGAGCTGGTGCCCGGGGGGCCTGCCAGTCGCTCGGGCCAGCTGCAGCCCGGCGACCGCATCGTCGGCGTGGCCCAGGGTGCGAACGGGCCGATGGAAGACGTGGTCGGCGCGCGCCTGGACGACACGGTGTCGCTGATCCGCGGCACGGCGAACTCGACCGTGCGGCTCGACGTATTGCCCGCCGGCAGCGGGGTCGATGTGCCCAACAAGGCCGTGGTGCTGGTGCGCAATGTCATCACCATGCAGGACCGGGCCGCCAAGGCCAGGATCTACGAGGTGCCCGACGGCGCGAACCAGCGCCGGGTCGGCGTGATCACGCTGCCATCGTTCTACGAGGATTTCGAGGGGCGGCAGAAAGGCGACAAGAACTTCCGCAGCGCTTCGCGCGACGTGGCCGCGCTGATCGCCGAGATGAAGCAGCAAAATGTCGACAGCCTGCTGGTGGACCTGCGCAACAACGGTGGCGGCTCGCTGCGCGAGGCGGTCGAGCTGACCGGCCTGTTCGTGGGCAAGGTGCCGGTGGTGCAGGCGCGCAATGCCCAGGGCGGCGTCACGGTCGAAAAACACGTTGGCGGCGGCATCGCCTGGCAAGGCCCGCTGGGCGTGCTGATCAACCGGGCCTCGGCGTCGGCGTCGGAGATCTTCGCCGGCGCCATCCAGGACTACGGCCGTGGCGTGGTCATCGGCGAGCCCAGCTTCGGCAAGGGCACGGTGCAGACCGTGGCCAGCCTGGACCAACTGGCCCGCAACGCGAAACCCGCCTTCGGTGAACTGCAGATGACCATCGCCCAGTTCTTCCGCGTCGATGGCGGTACCAACCAGTTGCGCGGCATCACGCCGGACATCGCCTTCCCCAGCACGATGGATCCTGACGAATACGGCGAATCGAGCTTCGACAACGCCCTGCCCTGGACCCGCATCAAGGCGGCCGACTATGCGCCGGTGGGCGAGGTGAAAAGCCTGTTGCCGGTGCTGCAGGCGCAGCACGAGAGCCGCATCCAGCGCGACAAGGATTTCCAGAACCTGCTGCAGGACGTCGCGCGGGTGCGGGACATGCGCAAGAACAACGTCATTTCGCTCAACGAAGTCACCCGGCGCAAGGAACGCGAGCAGGCGGAAAAACGCATGACCAGCCTGCAAGGCGCGGCCCGCGCCGCACTGGCCGACGATGGCCTGCAGTCCAACGAACGCAGCCTCAGCAAGGACCTGGCCGCCGAAAAGAGCCGGGACGCAATCAAGGACGTGTTGCTCGACGAGGCCGTCAGCATCATGTCCGACGCCGCCGCGCTCAAGCAAGGCGGCAAGCCTCGGCTGGCGGCCAATACCCCATCGCCGTCCAAGGGCCCGGTCGTGGTGATGGAACTGCCAGCGGGTACGGCGGGGCGGTAGGCGACTACCGCGCTCGTCAACGGAAACGAACGCCGCAGGGCGGCACCCGTGCGACGCGGGTCCGGCTCACTCCCACTCGATCGTCGCCGGCGGCTTGCTGCTCACGTCGTAGGTCACGCGATTGATGCCCTTGACCTCGTTGATGATGCGGCCCGATACCCGCTTGAGCAGGCCGTAGGGCAACTCGGCCCAGTCGGCGGTCATGAAGTCGCTGGTCTGCACGGCGCGCAGCGCGACAACGTATTCGTAGGTGCGACCGTCGCCCATGACGCCCACGCTCTTGACCGGCAGGAACACGGCGAAGGCCTGGCTGGTCAGGTCGTACCAGCTCTTGCCGGTGTCCGGGTCCATGAAGGTACGCAACTCGTCGATGAAGATCGCATCGGCCTGGCGCAGCATGTCGGCGTATTCGCGCTTGACCTCGCCCAGGATACGCACGCCCAGGCCCGGGCCGGGGAAGGGGTGGCGGTAGACCATGGCGTGCGGCAGGCCCAGCGCCACGCCGAGTTCGCGTACTTCGTCCTTGAACAGGTCGCGCAGCGGTTCGAGCAGCTTCAGGCCGAGTTGCTCGGGCAATCCGCCGACGTTGTGGTGGCTCTTGATCGTGACCGCCTTCTTGCTCTTGGCTCCACCCGATTCGATGACGTCCGGGTAGATGGTGCCCTGGGCCAGCCAGGCGACATGCCGCGAATGGTCGTTCTTGAGCTTGGCGGCCTCGGACTTGA
>CAXBDR010000116.1:0-13207 GCA_963974265.1 uncultured Rhodoferax sp. | reverse complement strand
TGCGCCATTGGCGTGTATTCGACCAACAACAACACCTTCGACATCTGGATGGTGGCGATCTTCGGTGTGATCGGGTACGCCTTCATCAAGCTGGGCATCGAGCCCGCGCCGCTGCTGCTGGGCTTCGTGCTCGGCCCGATGATGGAGGAAAACCTGCGCCGTGCCTTGCTGCTCTCGCGCGGCGACTGGAGCGTGTTCGTCACGCGCGGCCTGTCGGCCAGCCTGCTGGCGGTGGCGGCACTGCTGCTGGTCATCGTGTTGTTGCCGTCGGTCAAGCGCAAGCGCCAGGAAGCCTTCGTCGAGGAGTGACATCGGGCTGACGGGCTCGACGGGACGGCGCCTTCGGGCGCCGTTTTTCTTCGCGCCGCACGCGGTTGGTCCACAATGCATGGAACAGCCAGCAAGCACCCATGCATCTTCCCGCCCAGCATCCGCAACGTGTCGTCCTGCACAACGAGGTGCACGCCAGGCCGCCCGAGGCGATGCAGGCGCCGCAGTCGATCTCGCGTGTGGTCATGGTGTGTGATGCGCAGCAGCGCCAGGACAGTCGCGCCCATCTGGCCGCTCTGTTGCGCGACCACCATCTGCCGCAACCCGACGAGGACGCCACCCACCTGCGCCTCGACGTGGGCGGATTCCGGATCCGCTGGGAACTGCATACCGAGTTCGTCACCTGGACCTTCATCCACAGCCGGCCCGCGGCGACGCTGGACATGCGCGATCCGCAGACCGCGCTGCGCGAGGTGCCGCGCGCCTGGCTTGCGGCCTTGCCCGGCCAGGCGGTGGCCTGCCTGCACCTGTGGATCCTGCCGTCCGGCGCCAGTGACACCGACGCGCTGGTGCGCGCCTTGCTGCAGGAGGAAACCCTGGTGGCTTCGACGGTCGCCGACGGCTACGGCGAGCTCTATACCGATTTCGCGATCCATGCCGACGGGTTCTCGCGCATGTTGCTGCTCACGGCCGGCATGACGCCGCGCCGGCTCGGTCGCCTCGTGCAACGCCTGCTGGAAATCGAGACCTACCGCATGGCAGCGTTGCTGGGGTTGCCGGCCGCGCGCGGCGTCGCCGCGGTACTGGCCAGCGCGGAACGCGAACTGGCCGAACTGGCCGAGCTGATCCGCTCCGCGACGCGGGCCGACGAACCGATGCTGCTCGATCGCCTGACCCGGCTGGCCGGGCAGGTCGAAAGCCAGCATGCGACCACCCATTCGCGCCTGTCGGCCAGTGCCGCCTATTTCGAGCTGGTCGACCGCCGGATCCAGGACATCGCCGAATCGCGCCTGGCTGGCATGCAGACGGTCCGCGAGTTCATGGACCGGCGTTTGAGCCCGGCGCGCAGTACCTGCGAATGGGCCGCGCGCCGGCAGGATGCCTTGTCGCAGCGCGTCTCGCGCATCAGCAACCTGCTGAGGACCCGCGTCGAGATCGAACAGCAGCAAAGCAGCCAGGACCTGCTGACGGCCATGAACCGGCGCCAAGGCATGCAACTGAAGTTGCAGTCGACGGTCGAGGGCTTGTCGGTGGCCGCCATCACCTATTACATGGTGGGTCTGGTGTTCTACCTGGCCAAGGCGGCCCAGCCCTGGGGCTGGCCGCTGAGTCCGGAGACCAGCGCCGCAATCGCGATTCCTGCGGTGGCGTTGTGGGTGTGGCGTGCGATGCGGCGGCTGCACCGCGATCTGGGCCGCGGCACGGACACGCACTGAAGGAGCCGGCAGCGCCGCTGGCCGTTGCAGCCATTCAAGCCTGCCTGGGCCGCGCCTTCTCCAGTTGGGCCAGGCGGCGGGTGATCATCGACGATTGCTCCAGCATGCAGGAGCGCACCGCGGGCATGCGTTTGCGATCGAGCCGGGCGTTCAGGGCCGCCACGCTGATGGCGGCCACGACCTGGCCGCGCGGGTCCCGCACCGGGACGGCCACCGCGCTGGTGCCGGGCATGACGCCATCCTCCGCGTAGACGAAGCCCGCCTGCCGGGCCGCGCGGACCTTGTCCAGTACTGCCGTGGCGCGGCAGCCGGAGCGCTCCAGCCGCACCGCATTGGACTGCGTGATCCGCTCGGACAGGTCCTGCTCCATGCCGGAGAGCAGCACCACGCCGGAAACACTGGCACCCAGGGGCCTGCGCGCACCTTCTTCGATCGACAGCACCTGGATCGCATGGTGTCCCAGCGTACGACCGATACACACCGAGTCGGCACCGTGGCGCACGCTGAGGAAGGCCACGTCGCCGATCTGTTCCACCAGGGCGTTGAGGTAGGGCTGGGCGATGGTCTTGATCGGGAATCGGTTCGTGCGCGCCAGCCCGAGCAGGGACATCTCCGGGCCGATGCGATAGCGGCGTGTCTGCGGGTCCTGCTCCACCGCGGATTCCTGCACCAGCACCTTGAGCAGCCGGTGGACGGTGGAGTGGCTCAGGCCGGACATGGCGGCGATGTCGCTGATGCGTACCCCGTGCTCCATGCCGCAGGCCACCAGCCGCAACACGGACATCGCGCGCTGGATACTTTGCACACCGGCGCTGGCGCTGGCGCCGGCGTCGCCGGCGTGTTCCGTCGGCGCCATTGGAGTTGCCATCGGTTTGCGCGGGCTCATGTCCCGTGTGAATCGGGCATCACCGTCTTGGCGGTCTGGGCGATGGCACGCAGCGTGATGGTCCGTCCAAGCGTGGCGTAGGTGGGGCCTGCCAGGCGGCAGATCGGATCGAGTTCGACGGAATCGATCTTGCCGTCGCGCAGCAAGCCGTCGCGCACATGAAATACCAGCACCTCGCCGACCAGGAACTCCGAGCCGGTGTCGCCGAACGCACAGGCATGGCGCAAGCGGCATTCCATCGCGATCGGCGGCGCCACCAGGCGTGGCACGGCGATCTGCTCGCTCGCCACGGTTTCCAGGTCGAGCAAAGCGACTTCGCTGACCTGCGGCGGGTGTTCCACGGCACTGTCATGGATCGCTTCGACCAGGGTGGCGTCGCCGATATGCACCACGTATTCGCCGGTGGCATGGATGTTGTTGCCCGTGTCCTTGCGCTGTCCGGCCTTGCGCCCGACGTTGATGCCCAGCATGGGTGGCTTGTTCGATACGAAGGTGAAGGCGCTGAATGGCGCCAGGTTCAACACCCCGTCGCCCGACTGGCTGCAGACCCACGCGATGGGTCGCGGCACGACGACGCCGGTGATGAGTCTGTAGGTCTGCTGGGGATCGAGATCTCGGGCCAGGATGCGCATGGGGAATGTCCGGACAGGGTGGCTGTGGGAGTACAGGGTGGGGTCGATGCTATGGACCTTGCGCTGGCATGTCCACGGCGAACTGCATCATATGTCCATGATGCGGAAAGCAATGGCCGCTCGACCGGGCGAGTTGCCGAGCGTGCAGGGTGAACCGACTGTCCAGCCGCTGCCGGTCCTGCCCCTGCCGTTTCTCTTGTGCAAAGCCGCATATCGGTCCTGGAGGATGCCATGTGTGCAGGGGTCGGCATGCGAAGGCGTCCGGCAGCCACTTTCCAGGAATGTCCACATGGCGGAACAGACGCCCGGTTTTGGCTTGAGCGCCCTGGGCCGCAAACCTACAGTGGTGGTTCGGGGCAACCCGCCGTGATCAACCGCAGACCTAGGAGACACCCATGACGAAGTATCTGGCCGCATGCGCCGTAGCCGTGTTCGCCACCACCACGCTGGCCCAATCGCAATGGCCCGACAAGCCGGTGCGCCTGATCGTGCCTTACCCGCCGGGCGGCAATGTCGACAGTGCGGCGCGCATCATCAGCGAAAGGCTCGGGGCCGTGTTCAACCAGCAGTTCCTGGTCGAGAACAAGGCCGGCGCCGGCGGCCTGATCGCGGGCGAGTTCGTCGCCCGGTCGGCACCCGACGGGTACACCTTCTTCGTCGGTGCCAATGGCCCGATCCTGTTCGCGCCGCTGATCTTCAAGCGCGACGTCTACCACTGGAAGAAGGATTTCGTCCCGGTCAGCTCGGTTTCGTTCACCTCGCTGGTGCTCCAGGTCAATCCATCCACGCCGTACAAGACCGTGGCGCAATTGCTGGAGGCCGGCAAGAACCCTGCGACCAAGCTGTCGATGGCGTCGCCGGGCGCCGGCACCACCAACCACCTGATCAGCGAACTGGTGCAGGAGCAAAGCGGCGCCAAGTGGCTCACCGTGCAATACAAGGGCAACGCACCGGCAACGTCCGACCTGCTCGGCGGCCAGGTCGACTTCAACTTCGACCAGGTGTCGGTGGCACTGCCGTTCATCAAGGACGGACGCACCCGCGCATTGGCGGTGAGTTCGCCGCAGCGATTGCCCCAGCTGCCCGATGTGCCGACTTTGCAGGAGGCCGGTTTCAAGGGCCTGACGGCGGAGACCTTCACCGGCGTGCTGGCACCCAAGGGTACGCCGGCCGAGATCGTCAAGCGGCTGTCGGAGGCACTGCAGAAAGTGCTGGCCGAGAAGGGCGTGCAGGACAAGTTCGCCGGACTGGGCGCGCAATCTCGCGGCAGCCAACCCGAGCAGTTCGCTGATTACCTGAACGCCGAGGACGAACGCTGGACGCCCATCATCAAGAAGATCAACATCACCTCGCAATGAGTACGACCCATCCGCCGTTGGCCCGTACGGGTCGCGCGACGCGCGCCAGCGTGTATGTCGAGGGGTTCAGCCACAAGAACCCGATTCCGGCCGCCTGCCGCATCGGGCCCCTGCTCGAGAGCGGCAGCGTGCTCGGCGTGGACCCGGAGACCGGCGTGCTGGCCGACACGATCGAGGAGCAGTGCCGGCACATGCTGGACAACGTGCGTCGCATCGTCGAGGCCGGGGGCGGAACGACCGGGGACATCGTCAAGCTGACGGTCTGGATGAAGGACCGCAGCCAGCGCCCGGCGCTCAATGCCCCCTGGCTCGCCATGTTCCCCGATCCCGAGTCGCGGCCGGCGCGCCATGCCATCGTGGCACCCGACCTCGACATGGGCAAGCTGGTCGAGTGCAGTTTCACCGCCTACATCGCCTGAACGACAGGACAGACCCACCGATGCCCGAATACCTCCCATTCGATCCTCACCCACGTGCGCCGCGGCCATTGCCGCCGCCATGCGCCTGCGACAGCCAGTTCCATGTCTTCGGACCGCCGCAGCGGTATCCGGTGCGGCCTGGCGCCGCCTACACCATGCCGACGGCGACCTGGCAGGTCGCCCAGACGCTGCACGCGACGCTGGGCATCGAACGCGGCGTGATCGTGCAGGCCACCACCTATGGGGCCGATCACGCCGTCGTGCTCGATGCTCTGGAAGGTCTCAATGCCGGCGGTCAACGCAACTACCGGGGGTGTGCGAATGCCGCCGTGCTGCTCGAGGGCGACGACGCCATGCTGCACCGTCTGCATGACGCCGGCATCCGGGGAGCACGCTTCACGCGCGGCGGCCTCGGCATCCAGTTCTCGCCGGCGCAACGCAGCCGCGCGCTCGGCCGCGTCAAGGAGCTCGGCTGGTACGTGAAGGTGCAACCCGAACCCGATGGCATCTGCGCCCAGCTTGACGATTTCGAGGGGCTGGACGTGCCGATCGTGCTCGACCACATGGGGCGTGCCGATCCCACGCGCGGCGAAGACGATCCTTCGCTGGCGCGCATGCTCGAATGGCTGGGGCGCGGCAATGTCTGGGTGATGCTGTCCTTGTCGGAGAAGTTGTCCCGGCAAGGGCCGCCCTGGGACGACGTGGTTCCACTGGCGCGGCGGCTGATCGCCGCGGCACCCGATCGTTGCATCTGGGCCAGCGACTGGCCCCATCCCGTGTCGGTGAAGCAGCCTCCCAACGAAGGCACCTTGCTGGAATTGCTGTACCGCTTTGCTCCGGATGCCGCCACCTTGCACAAGCTGCTGGTCGACAACCCGGCGCAATTGTTCGGCTTCGATGCCGCCTGACGAACCTGTTCGAGAAACCATCCATGCGACTTGTCAGTTTTGAACACAACGGCCATGCGGCTTGGGGTGCCGCCACCGATGGTGGCATCGTCGACCTCGGCCGGCGGCTTACCGCCCATGATTCCCTGATGGCATTGCTCAGGAGTGGCCCCGATGCGATGCGGGAGGCGCGGCAGCTGGCCGACGCCACGGCACCCGACCATGCGCTGGACGCCGTGCAGTTGTTGCCGCCGTTGGCCCGGCCCGGCAAGATCTTCTGCATCGGCGTCAACTATGCGCATCGCAATGCCGAATACAAGGATGGCAGCGAGCTGCCGAAGTACCCCAGCATCTTCATGCGCGTGCCGGACTCGCTGGTCGGGCACGGCCAGGCGCTGATCCAGCCACACGAGTCCCGGCAGCTCGATTACGAAGGCGAGATCGCGATCGTGATCGGCCGGCCGGGCCGCCGCATCGCGCCCGAGCAGGCCTGGAGCCACATCGCCGGGTTCAGCTGCATGAACGAAGGCACGATACGCGACTGGGTGCACCATGCCAAGTTCAACGTCACCCAGGGCAAGAATTTCCATGCCTCGGGCGCGATCGGTCCGTGGATCGCGACGGCCGACGGGTTCGATCGGGGCGCGGAGCCAATGCGGGTGCAGACCCGGGTCAACGGCGAACTGCGCCAGGACGACACGACCGACCACCTGATGTTCGACTTCCCGTTCCTGATCGCCTACCTGTCGACCTTCACCACGCTGGAGCCGGGGGACGTGATCGCCACCGGCACGCCCATCGGGGCGGGCATCCGGTTCGAGCCACCGCGGTTCCTGCAACCCGGCGACGTCGTCGAAGTGGAGGTCAGCGGGGTCGGTATCCTGCGCAACCGCGTGGAGGCCGAATCGTGAGCGCCGCAGGTGCACCCCGACGCGACGACACCGCGGCGGGTGCGACGCTGAGCGCCGCGCAGGTTGCCGATGCGGCTGCGCGGATCGAAGCCGCCGAGCGTTTGCGTGTTCCGTGCCGCCAGATTTCGCTGGAGCACCCGGCCATGACGATGGCCGATGCATACGCGGTCCAGTCCGCGTGGATGGACATCAAGACGGCGGCGGGTCGGCGCTGCGTCGGTCACAAGATCGGGCTCACCTCCAAGGCCATGCAGCGGGCGGTGAAGATCGACGAGCCCGACTTCGGCACCTTGCTCGACGACATGTTGTACCGCGAAGGCTCGACCATCCCGTACGACCGCTTCCTGCAGCTCAAGATCGAGGCCGAGCTGGCGTTCGTGCTCGACAAGCCCCTGTCGGGACCCGACTGCAGCCTGTTCGACGTGCTCGATGCCACGGCCTATGTCACGCCCGCGCTGGAAATTCTCGATGCGCGGATCCAGCGCATCGACCCGGAAACGGGCCGTGCGCGCACGGTCCTGGACACCATCTCGGACAATGCCGCCAATGCCGCGCTGGTCCTGGGAGGCCGCGCCTTCAAGCCGAACAGCTTTCACGTCGACCTGCGTCGGATCGGGGCCGTCGTCAGCCGCAACGGGGACGTGGAGGAAACCGGCCTGGCCGCCGGCGTGCTCGGCCATCCGGCCTACGGCATCGCCTGGCTGGCCAATCGTCTGCATGGACACGGCGTCACGCTGCAGGCAGGAGAAGTGGTCCTGGCAGGTTCGTTCATCCGGCCGATCGATGTGCAGCGGGGCGACACGATCGTGGCCGACTACGGTGAATTCGGGTCGGTCGCCTGTTATTTCGGTTGACGTCGCCCAGGCCCCGTTTCAGGGTTTGCTCGACTTGGCCTTGGGCACCGGCAGCCGCACCGCAGCCGGCGGCTTGGCGGCGGGAGCGGACGCGGAGGCCTGGTCGCGCTGACGCAGTGCCAGCTGCTCCATGCGCTGGGCCGGCGTGACGGCTGCCTTGCCGCTCAGGGCGTCGAGCCGCTCGCCCATGGCCAGCGCCATCTGGTCGATGCGCAGTTGCGCCGGCGGATGCGTGCTCAGCGACAGGCTGAACACCGGGTTGTCCGGCGTGGCCGCGCGCAGCTGTTGCAGTACGGCCGGCAGTCCATAGGGGTCGAAGCCCGAACTGGCGGCCAGCGTGACGCCGAGCCGGTCGGCTTCGTATTCGTCTTCCTGGTCCAGTCCCTTGGCGTACAGGTTGCGTCCGAGCCCGATCAGCTGGGCCGACAAGGCCCCGCCGAGGTTGTTGTTCAGCTGCGAGCCGATCAGCTGGGTCACGATGCCGGCACGCGCATTCTTGCGGATGGCCTCGAGGTGATGGCGCTGCACGACGTGGCTGATCTCGTGCGCCAGGATGCCGGCGAGTTCGGATTCGTCGGCAACACGGTCGATCAGACCCTTGGTGACGAACACGAAGCCGCCGGGCGCGGCAAAGGCATTGAAGCCGTTGTCGTCGAGCACGGCAAACGTCCACGGAAGTTCGGGCCGGCCGGACTGCAGGCTGAGCCAGCGCCCGAGCTGGTTGACGTAGCGCTGCAATTGCATGTCCGGATGCAATGCCTTGCTGCCGAGCAGCACCGCCGAAAGCTGGCGGCCGATCTCGATCTCCTGTGCCGGCTCGATCTGTGTCGTCGACTGGGACAGCAGGTTCATCAGGTCGGATGCCAGGGCCGCGTTGCCGGCTGCCGCACCGGTGCCTGCGCCGGCTCCGATCAGTGCGTTGCCGAGCAGGCCGGCGGGGTTGACCGGTTGTGCGGGCGCGGCCGGCTGGACGGGTTGCGGGGCCGGCGCGGCATTCTGGGCCGGACGCAGCAGTTGCTGGAACAGGTTCAGCGCCTTGGTCGCGTCCTGGCTGTGCGCTGGCAGCGGAGCGACCGACAACAGGCCCAGTGTCAGCGTGGCTGCGGCCAGAGCGCTCGGGCGTCGCGGCGCCGATGGAGTTTTCGTTGTCATCGGTTGCCTCCTCCCGCACCGGTGGCGCCCGGCGACGCGGGTTGGGACGGTAACGGCGGCACCGGCAGCGCTTCGATGACCAGCGGGGTCAGGCCGGCGACGGCACCGAACTGCTGGGCCTGGGCCGCACTCATGTGCAGCGTCTCCATCAGCGTGACGGCGGTCAGGTTGGGTTGGGCATTGGCGATTTCCTCGGCTCCCAGGCCCCGGATGCCGATGGTGGCGGTTTGCATCGGCTTCGTGGGCGCCAGGCTGTTGCCGCCCCCGAACAGGCTGGTCAGGCCGCGCAACGCGCCAGTGGCGAAATTGCCGCCGGATGCCACGGGTGTGGTGCCGACGTCGAACAGATGCACCCAGCCGGTCTGGCCTGTCGCCGTGCGCACCTCGATCCAGGGACCGCGACGCGCTTCGAGTCGTGTGAGTGGGGTCTGGGCCGGCAGTGCGGCCAGTTCGGCGGCGGCAGCGGCCGGTGATTCGCGCAACTGGGTGTCGCGCTTGACCGTGACCGTGTCGGCGTGCGCCAGCCCGGCCAGGCCGATCAGCAGGCACGACGCGATGGCCCGTGCGTGGTGGCTCGATTGTGTGCCCATGTCCTCACTCCCGTTTCCGTCGCATTATTATCGTATTCGCGATGATGGGGTACCGGGACGCTCGATCGACGTTCCCGTGCCTGGGCGCCGTTGCACGCCAGGGTCCGGGGCAAGGACGCCCAGATCGACGGCAAAGACGGTCTGGGCGTCATCGATGTCTGCCAGGCTGCCGGCCTGTGAAGCCGCCCGATGCCGCCACGCCCGTCGCGCCGGACGGGTTTCAGTCCTGTGCGTCGAGCACCGACTTCTTGAGCCGGTTCGGCGCCAGCGCGCCGGCGGAGTCCAGGATCGGATAGGCGATCGAGCAGATGTGGGAGTTGATGCGCTTGAGGTCGCTGATCAGGTCCAGGTGCAGCGAACTGGTCTCGATGCTCTGCACGGTCTTGTCGGCCAGGCGACCGAGATGGGTCGACGCGTATTGGCGCTCCAGGTTGCGGAAACGCGTCTTCTCCTCGAGCAGGCGCTGGGCGTCGCGCACGTTGCCGTGCAGGAACACGCTCATGCCCAGGCGCAGGTTGTCCACCAGGTGGCCGTGCATGTCGCTGATCTCCTGCATGCCGGCGTCCGAGAAGTTCCGGCCGGTGCGGATCTTCTTGTCCTCGATGTCGATGAGGACGCGTTCGACGATGTCGCCGATCTGCTCCATGTTGATCGTGAAGCTGATGATGTCGGTCCAGCGCTGGCCTTCGCTGTCGCTGAGCGCTTCGCGGGAGATCTTGGTCAGGTAATACTTGATGTCGGAGTACAACTCGTCGACCGTGTCGTCCATCTTGCGCAGTTCCTGCGCCAGGCTGCTGTCGTTGTTCTTGATGACCCGCAACATGCCTGTCAGCATGGTCTCGACGACATCGGCCTGGTGCATGGCTTCACGCACCGCGCAGGAGATGGCCAGCGACGGGGTGGCCAGCGCGGTCGCGTCCAGGTGACGCTGGCGACCGGCGACGGTGGAGACGGCCGGCTTGGGCAGCAGCATCTGGCTCCAGCGCGCCACGAGGGGTGTGACACCGATGAAGACGGCCCCCACCGCCAGGTTGAAGCACAGGTGGTACAGCACCACCACGGTTGCCGAATGTGCCAGCCATTCGCCCAGGAACTCGATCCAGAACCCGACGAAGGGCGCTGCAATCGCGATGCCGATGATCTTGAAGATCAGGTTGCCCAGTGGCACCTGGCGCGTCTCGATGCTGGTGCCCATGGTGGTCAGCACGCCCAGCAGCCCGCTGCCCAGGTTGGCGCCGAGCACCAGGCCCAGTGCCACGTCCAGCGGGATCACGTTGGTCGTGGCCAGCGTGGCGGTCAGCAACACCATCGCCAGGCTGGAGTAACACAGCACGGTGAGCACGGCCCCGGTGAAGATCTCCAGCAACAGGTCGCTGGTGAGCGAGGCCAGCAAGGCCTTCACGGCCGGCGCCTGCGTGAGTACCGTGGCCGACTGCGACACCAGGCTCAGCGCCAGCAGCATCAGGCCCAGCCCGATCAGGATGCGGCCGATCCGGCCCACGGTGGTGGACTGGCGCGCGATGAACAACACGACGCCGACGAAGATGAACAGCGGCGACAACCAGGACAGGTCGCGCGAGAACACGACGGCCATCAGGCTGGTGCCGATGTCGGCCCCGAGCATGACGGTCAGCGCCGACGGCAGGCTCATCAGGCCCTGGCCGACGAAGGAGGCCACGATCAGTGCCGTGGCGGTACTCGATTGCACCAGTGCGGTGACGCCCAGGCCGGACACCAGCGCATTGACCCGGTTGCTGACGCTCTTGGCGAGCACGTTGCGCAGGTTGCCGCCGAAGACCCGCAGGATGCCGGTACGTACCAGTTGTGTACCCCACACCAGCAGGGCGATTGCGGCGAGGAGGTTGAGCAGGTGGGTCAAGTTGTGGTTTTCAGCGGGAACGTCGGACCCGCAGCAGTTCGTCCAGGATCATAGACGCAGCGCCTATCGTAATGGCGCTGTCGGCGATGTTGAACGAGGGGAAATACCAGCCGGCGTAGTGGAACTGTAGAAAATCAATGACGTAGCCGTGCACCAGCCGGTCGATCACGTTGCCGATGGCACCGGCCAGGATGCAGGCCATCGCAAACGCAAACAGGCGCTGGCCGGGGTGCGACTTGAGCATCCACAGGATGAAGATGGCGGCGCCCACGCCGATGGCGGTGAAGAACCAGCGCTGCCATCCCGAGGCATCGGCCAGGAACGAGAACGCCGCACCTTCGTTGTGGACCCGCACCAGGTTGAAGAAACCGGTGACGCGCTGGCTGTCGCCCAGCCGGAAGTAGCCCAGCACCATGATCTTGGTGAACTGGTCGGCGATCAGCAGCAGCAACGACAGGCCCAGCCAGGGCAACATGGCCCGGTGGCCGCGTTCGGAGTTGCGCAGGCTCAACATCGTCATGCGACCGTGCGCGACTCGCCCGCGCCGAACAGGTTGCTGGTGCACCGTGCGCACAGTCCCGGATGCGCCGCATCGTGGCCGACGTCCGCGCGGTAGTGCCAGCAGCGTTCGCACTTGGCATCGGCCACCGGCGTGGGGGTGGTCTTGAGCGCACCGCCGGCGGCCACGCTGGCCCCGGACGTGATGAACACGAAACGCAGGTCGTCGCCCAGGCTTTGCAACGCCGCCAGCAGGGCGCCGTGGCTGTCCTGCGGCACCTCGATGGCCAGCCGTGCCTGCAGCGACGAGCCTACCTGGCCGGAGGCGCGCAGCGCCTCGATCTCCTTGTTGGCCATCTCGCGCACCGAACGGATCAGGTTCCACTTGTCGAGCAGGTCGGTGTCGGGCGGTGCCATGTCGGCGAACACGCCGGTGAAGATCGAGGCGCGGTTGGCTTCGGGCACCTTGCCGGCCGCCGACAACACGCTCCAGGCCTCCTCGGCCGTGAAGCTCAGGAACGGCGCCATCCAGCGCAGCATGGCCTGGGTGATCTGCCACAACGCGGTCTGGGCCGAGCGGCGCGCGCGCGAATCCGCGCCGGTCGTGTACAGCCGGTCTTTCAGGATGTCGAGGTAGAACGCGCCCAGGTCCTCGCTGCAGTAGATCTGCAGCTTGGCAACGACCGGGTGGAACTCGTACACCTTGTAGTGGGCCAGGATGTCGGCCTGCAGCTGCGAAGCCCGGGCCAGCGCGTAGCGGTCGATCTCCAGCATGTCGTGCGGCGCCACCGCATGCAGCGCCGGGTCGAAGTCGCTGGTGTTGGCCAGCAGGAACTTCAGGGTGTTGCGGATGCGGCGGTAGGTGTCGACGACCACCCGCGCCAGGATCTTGTCGTCGCCGGCGATGTCGCCGGAATAGTCGCTGGCAGCGACCCACAGTCGGATGATCTCGGCGCCCAGCTTCTTCGAGGTCTGCTGCGGGTCGACGCCGTTGCCCAGGCTCTTGCTCATCTTGCGGCCCTGGCTGTCGACGGTGAAGCCGTGTGTCAGCAGGCCGCGGTAGGGCGCGCGGTCGTACATCGCGCAGGCGGTCAGCAACGAGGAGTGGAACCAGCCGCGATGCTGGTCGTGGCCCTCGAGGTACAGGTCGGCCTCGGGCCCGCTGGCATGGCCGTTGCCGGCATGCGAGCCCTTGAGCACCGTGGTGTGGGTGGTGCCGGAGTCGAACCAGACCTCCAGGATGTCGTTGCTCTTGGTGTACAGGCGTGCGTCTTCTTCGCCGAGGATGGATTCGGCGCTGGCCTTGCTCCAGGCCTCGATGCCGCCGCGCTCGATCATGTCGGCTGCCTGGTCGAGGATTTCCATCGTGCGGGGATGCAGCTCGCCGCTGTCGCGGTGGATGAAAAACGGCAGCGGTACGCCCCAGCTGCGCTGG
>CAXBDR010000115.1:0-13226 GCA_963974265.1 uncultured Rhodoferax sp. | reverse complement strand
GCAGGCCGCAGGCGGCCGACACGTTCGGCCAGCACGCGGTATTCGATCTCGCGCAGGTAGACGTCCTGGGTCGTCGATTGCGCACTGCTGTCGCCCGAAGCACGGGTGTCCCAGTAGTTCCGGATGCCGTCGAAATCCAACATCGTGTCAACTCGCTTTCATGACCTGGTGCACCACGTCGACAACCCGCTCCTGCTGCTGCTGCGTCATGTCGTGGAAACTCGGCAGGTTGATGGCCCGGGTGGGGATGTCCCAGGCCCAGGTATTGCCGGGCCGGTCCTCGAACATCGGCAATCCGGACAGGGGATGGAAAAACACCCGCGCATCGATATTGGCACGGGCAAAGGCCGCACACAGCGACTCCCGCGTCACGCCGCTGTCCCGATCGAACACCACGGTCGGCATCCAATAGCCATTGACCATGCCGGGCGGTTCCGGATTGAGCGCGAGCCCCGGAAGTCCCGCGAGCTGCCGGGCATAACTGTCGTAGACGGCACGCTTGCGGGCAACGAGCTCTTCGATCCGCTCGATCTGCGCGCAGCCCATCGCAGCCTGCAGGTTCGACATCTTGTACTTGAAACCCACGCGGTCGGGCCAGAACTGCCGGGTCTGCGTGCGTGCGCGGCCGTGATTGGACAGCGTCAGCACCGTCTCATGCAATGCGGCGTCGTCCGTGACGAACATGCCGCCTTCGCCGGTCGAGACGGTCTTCGTGCCGTGGAAGGAAAAGGTACCGAACGCCCCGAGAGACCCGGCGGCCCGTCCCCGGTGGCGGGAGCCGACGGCCTCGGCCGCATCCTCGATCACCGCGATGCCGTGTTCGTTGCCGATCGCCAGCAGCCGATCCATGTCGCAGACGTTGCCATACAGGTGCACGGCAATGATGGCCCGGGTTCGCGGCGTGATGGCCTGGCGGACCTTGTCCGGGTCCAGGCACCAGCTGTCGGGCAGGATGTCGACGAAGACCGGCTGTGCGCCGAGATGCACGACCGGCGCCACCGTGGCGATCCAGTTGGTGTCGGCCAGGATCACCTCGTCACCGGGCCCGATGCCCAGCGCGGCCAGCCCCAGATGCATGGCACCGGTACAGCTCGACGTGGCGACGGCAAACCGGCAACCCAGGTGATCGCGAAAGGCGGCCTCGAAACGTTCGATGTAGTCGTAACAATGCGCACCCCATCCATTGACGGCGGCATCGGTGACATAACCGGACTCGCGCGCGGTGACCGACGGCCGGGTATAAGGAATACGCTCAGCCATGAATGAACCTCCCATCCGTGTCCCGGCGACGGACCGCCCACCGCCTTCCCCGTCCGATCATGCCAGCTCTTGGAGTCGCGGCACTGCGGTGACGAGCCGGGCGCCCCATTGACGGGTGTAGGCCAGCTGTCGCATCAGCTCGGGCTGCAGGTTCCATGGCAGGATCAGGATCCGATCCGGCCGGTACGTCATCAAGGCGGACTCGTCGAGCACCGGTATGCGGCTGCCCGGCAGGTAGCGTCCCTGCTTGGAAGGGCTGCGGTCCACGACAAACGGGAGCAGGTCGGCACGGATGCCGGCGAAGTTCAGCAGCGTGTTGCCCTTGGCCGCCGCACCGTAGGCAGCGACCGCAATGCCGTCGCGGCGACATTGCAACAGGTAGGCCAGCAACTCGTGCTTGATGCGGATCGCCTGGCACTGGAAATCCGCGTAGAACGCCGGGTCCCGGATGCCCATCGCATCCTCGTGCGCCAGCAACGCGTCCACGGCCGGGCTGCGCACGGCACGGCCGGTATCGCTGCGCTGCGCAAACACGCGCAGACTGCCGCCATGGGTCGGCAGGTTCTGCACGTCCGTCACCACCAGGCCATTGGCGGCGAAGATCCGCTCGACCGCCGTCAGCGACAGGTAATAGAAATGCTCGTGGTAGGCGGTGTCGAACTGGCACCCCTGCACCATCTGCAACAGGTGCGCAAACTCGAACGTGGCCACTCCATCGGGCCGAAGCAGTTCGGCAAATCCGGCCACGAAATCGTTGATGTCCGGCACATGGGCCAGCACGTTGTTGGCGACCATCAGATCCGCCTCGCGCCCCTGCTTGCGCAGGCGGCGCGCCAGTTCGACGCCGAAAAACGCCTGCACGACCTCCAGCCCCTTGCCCAGCGCCACGGCCGCCGTGCCGGCGGTGGGTTCCACACCGTAACACGGCACACCGGCCTGCTGCACGTATTGCAGCAGGTAGCCGTCGTTGGCAGCGACCTCCACCACCCGGTGTTGCGGCCCCAGCCGGAACCGCTCGATCATGGACGCGACGTAGGTCTGCGCATGGTTGAGCCAGGAGCTCGAATAGCTGCTGAAATACGCGTAGTCGTCACCGAACAACGCATTGTCCGCGTCATGCTCCTGCGTCTGCACCAGCCAGCAGGCCTGGCAGACCAGTACCCGCAGCGGATACCAGGCCTCGGGCGCGCGCAGGCGATCCGCATCGAGGAAGGCATTGGACGGCGGCGCGTGGCCGAGGTCCAGCATCGCGAGGTCGAGCGCGGCGCCGCAGTGCCGGCACTTCATGGAGCGAGCCCCGAAAAACCGTCTTCGAGTGGAGGCAACGACGCGTCGCGCTCCGACATCCTGGCGATCGGCAGTGGCCAGGTGATGGCCAGGCGCGGGTCGGACGCGGATACGCCGCCCTGGTGCTGCGGCGCGTAGGGCACGGAATGGCAATAGATCAGCTGCACGTCGTCGCTCAAGGCCTGGAACCCGTGCGCGCAACCCGGGGGAATCAGCATTGCGACCGCCAGCTCCGGCGACAGGATTTGCGCATGCCAGCGCAGGAAGGTCGGGGAATCGCGACGCAGGTCCACAGCCACATCCCACACCTCGCCCTGCACGCAGCTGACCAGTTTCATCTCCGCCGCGGGAGCATGCTGGTAGTGCAGTCCGCGGACCGTCCCACGTGTCGTGGTCCGGCTGTGGTTGAGCTGGGCCATCGGCCCTTGCCACCCGGCCGGGGCCAGCGCATCGGCGCAGAACAGGCGGGCAAAACTGCCGCGATCGTCCGAGTGCGGTTTCCGACGTACCAGCATGACGCCCGGCAGCGGCGTGGGTGACAGGTCCAGATCAGGCACGAATGCGCTCCGGTGGTGAAACCTTCAAGTGTGCACCGAAAGCGACAGAGGGCTCGGCACACGAACGCTGCGACGCGCTCGCGGCGAACGTCGCCGGCTCAGGCTCTAGCCCATCCGTTGCCGGTGCGCCAGGTGCACGCGCCAGGCCACCATGAGCAGCCGACACCGGTTCCGGCCGGATGCTCAAGCCACCGGCCGGGAGCATGGCAACCATCACGCGCCTCGCGCTTGGGACGGCACGTCGATGACCTCGGCAGGCAAGCCCTGGCAATACCGGGTCCACATGGCGCGAAAGGCCCACTCGACGGCACGCGAGAATCCCGGGCCGTCCATGAAGGGCGAGTTGAGCATGCGCTCGCGCATGCCGGCGCGCAGGCGGGCCAGCGCCTGGGTATCGCTGGCGAACGCCACCGCCTTGTCGACGAACGTCGCTTCGTCCTGCGCGATCCACTCGGGCAGGCCGAGGTTCATCATGAAGGTCGATCCGATGCGCCCCAACGGCGGGCGCCCCGCCAGCGTGAGCGTCGGCACCCCCATCCACAAGGCATCGACCAGCATGGTGCCGCCGCTGTGCGGAAAGCTGTCGAGCAAGATGTCGAAGTCGTGCAGGCCGGTGAAGATATTGCTGCTGTTGCGCATCTCGACCCGGTCCGTGGCGACCCCCTGTTCCTGCATCAGGCGCACGAAATGCGCCTGGTTGCGCGGATCCGTGAAGTGCTTGAAGTCCAGCACCAGGCGGGCATCGGGCATGCGGCGCAGGATCTCGCCCCAGACGCGGAACGTATGGTGGTTGAGCCGCTCGGTGCGGCCCGAATAGGCGAACGTCACGTAGCCGTTACGCAGGCACGGCGGCGGGCGCGGCGCATCCGACGCGGCCAGCGGATCGTAGGCCGCAAAGCAGTGCGGCAGGCGCACGATGGTCTCGCGCGCGATCGTCTCGGGTGGCGCGAGGTACCGGTCGTACAGCACGTAGTCGACTGTCGCAAGGCCCGTGGTCCAGGCTGCCCCCAGCCAGGTCACCTGCACAGGGGCGGGCTTGAGCGCGAACACGCCCAGCCGGTCGTCGCGCATGTGATTGCAGCAGTCGACCAGGATGTCGATGCCGTCGTCGCGCGCCATCTGCGCCACCTCTTCGTCGCTGCGGTCGCGGATGTCGCGCCAGTGGTCGAAGCATTGCCGGAACTTGCGGGTGAAGGCATCTTCCGCGCGCACGTTCGAATAGGCGTACAGCTCGACCTGCGCATGGTCGTGGTT
This sequence comes from uncultured Rhodoferax sp., assembly GCA_963974265.1. Lineage (GTDB taxonomy): Bacteria > Pseudomonadota > Gammaproteobacteria > Burkholderiales > Burkholderiaceae_C > CAISIP01. The sequence goes on along the minus strand of CAXBDR010000115.1, from coordinate 8,868 downwards.
GGCGAACAACGGATGGAAGTAGAACCGCGACGTATGCCGGCGGAAGTCGGGCGACACATAGGCCACCTTGAGCCGTCGCCCCGGCGTGCGGTCGTGCTGCGAGAAATCGGGCGCCGGACGGGGATGCAGGTCGCCCCAGCGCACGAACTCGGCAAAAATATCGTCCACGCCGAGATCCGGATGGTAGGAGAACGCATACAGGCGCTTCTCCCACAACACACGATCCTGCGGTAACAAGGCCAGCGCGGCATCGGACTGGGCCACCACGTCGTCGAAGTCGGCCAGTTTGGCCATCACGTTGCTGAGCCCCTGGTGGGCATTGGCCTGCGTGGTGTCCGTGCGTACGCCGGGCTGCTGCGCCGCGCCGTGCGCCAACAGGTCCAGCGTGCGACGGTAACCTTCCGCCGCGTCCACCAGCCGCCCCTGCTCCTCGTCGACCTGCGCCAGGTGGCTATGGGCCGGAACGTAGCCCGGCTCGATGTCCAGGCCCCGTCGGTAGAAGGCGGCAGCCTCCGGATACCGATTCTGGCTCAGCATGGTGGCCCCCATGTTGACCAGCGCCGAGGCGAAATCCGGCTGTATCGTCAAGGCGAGCTGCAGGTGGCATTGCGCCTCGACCGGACGGCCCCGGTTCTGCAATGCGAACGCGTAGTTGCTCAGTGCGCTGACGTCCCCGGGCGCCAGCGCCACGGCACGCGCCAGCGGTGCCAACGCATCGTCCTTGCGATCCAGGTTGACCAGTGCAGCGCCCAGCGCCTTCCAGCCGAACGGGTCGCCCGGATGGCGTCGCGTCAATGCACCCGCGCGCGCAACCACGTCGTCCAGTTGCTCGCGACGGAACAGGTCCTTGATCACGCGCACCTGCTTGTCGGGCGCCCGCTGCGGCGCAGGCGTCGCTTGCGGGTTCAACCTGGCCCGTCGCAGGTCCACGACACGCGAGACCCGATCATCCAGTTCAGCGGCCGGCATGCCGCCACGTGCACGCTGCTCCAGCAAGGCTGCTGCGTCGTCCGGTGCGCCGGCATCGAGCAAGGCCTCGAACAGGCTGCTCCAGTAGGTTTCGTTGCCCGGATCGATCTCCAGCGCCCGGCGAAAGTGCGGCAGGCCGGCCGCTGCATCGCCCGACTGGTGGTCCAGCGCCGCCAGATTGTGATGGGCATCGGGCTGATCGGGCGCCAGCTCCAGCACAGACTGGTACATCTTCCGTGCCGCGGGCAGGTCGCCCGCCCGGTGGCTGGCCACGGCCAGCTCCATGGCCTGGCCGACCGCACGTGCCAGCAGCACGTGCAATCCGTCGGCGTCCGGGGATTCGGCCGGAGCCGCATCGGCGTGCGGGGGGAGGGTCATGGTGCGGTTCATTCTGACAGGCCGGGATTCGGATGGCTCCCATCCACGGATCACCGCGAAACAGGACACGGCAGAGCATAGGCCCGATGCCTGGCCACGATCAACCGAAAAGCCCTCTGTTTCACGCGCAATTCCCGAAGGCGCGCCGTCCGTCTCCGTCATACCCTTACATCGACGTCACAAAACCTGACACGAGACACATCCGTTTGCCGATTCAAGTTTTTTGCCCACTGTTCAGAATCGCCCCATGCGATGCACAGGGATGTCGCGACACAGAGAGGACTCTTTCATGACCAACGACCAGATACTTGCCGAGATCCGCGAAGCCAATCTGACTTACCTGATGCTCGCCCAGAACCTGATTCGATCGGACCGCGCGGAGGCGCTGTTTCGCCTGGGCATGTCCGAAGAGTCCGCCGACCTGATCGCCGACCTGTCGCCGGCACAGATCCTCAAGATTGCATCGGGCAACATGTTGCTGTGCCGCTTCCGCGTCGACGACGACATTGTCTGGAACCTGCTGACCAATCACACCACCAGCAAGGTCAACAACGACGCCACCAGCCGGCTGCATGCCAGCATCCTGATGTCGGGTCGCTTCGCAGAGACCTTGTAAGGTTTCCCTGACACGCGCGCCCACCCACCCGGAGAGAGCAGACACCATGGCAAGCAAAAGCGTTCTGAACGAATCCCGCGAGATCAGCCGCGCGGTGGCATTGATTGAACTGGGGGCCCGGCTGCAGGTGCTCGAAAGCGAGACCAGCCTGTCCTACGAGCGCCTGCTGCGGCTGTACAAGGAGGTTGCCGGACGCTCGCCGTCAAAGGGGCAATTGCCCTTCTCCACCGACTGGTTCCTGACCTGGCAGCCCAACATCCACGCCTCGTTGTTCCTCAACACCTACGAATACCTGGGCAAGGTCAGCGCACTGGAGGACATCGACGCGGTGATGAAGGCGTACAAGCTGTACACGGAACAGATCACCTGCTGCGCCGTCGAGCCCCTGCTGTCGATCACCCGGGCCTGGCGCCTGGTCAAGTTCGTCAACAACCAGATGCTGACCATGACACGCTGCTCGCGCTGCGGCGGCCATTTCGTGACGGAGCCCTACGAAAATGCCCGGCACTTCGTCTGCGGACTGTGCGAACCGCCGGCTCGGGCGGGCAAGAGCAACGCCGCCGGCGGCATCCTGTTGCACTGACGGCGGCGCGCCGTCGCGGGCCAGACACCGTGAAAACCGCATTAAGGGCCTCATTCGGGGCCCTTTTCGCCTTTTGGGCCCTGTGCAGTTACATAGAATGGGCCAACACCACACCGTGCCGATGTTGACCCATCGGTGATGCCTCCCGTACCTGCCCCGCACACATGCTAGTAATCATCGGCTACGTCGTCGCCATGGGGTGCATCTTTGGCGTCTACATCTTCCACGGCGGCAACATCGGCGTCATCCTGACCGCGTTGCCATTCGAATTGATCACCATCCTGGGCGCAGCCCTGGGCGCTTTCGTGGTCAACAACCAGCCCAAGGTGCTCAAGGCCACGATCGCACTGATCCCGCAGGCCCTCAAGAGCTCCAAATACACGAAGACGCGTTACCTCGAGTTGATGGCGCTGCTCTACGACATCCTGCAAAAGGCCCGCAAGGAAGGCCTGATGGCCATCGAGAAGGATGTCGAAACGCCGGGCGAGTCGGAAATCTTCAACAAGTACCCGACCGTGGGTGGCGACCATCATGTGGTCGAGTTCATGACCGACTACCTGCGCATGATGGTCTCCGGCAACCTGAATGCCCACGAGATCGAGTCGTTGATGGACAGCGAGATCGACACCCACCACCAGGAGGCCCACGCCCCGATCGCCGCCATTGCCCGCCTGGCAGGCGGCCTGCCGGCATTCGGCATCGTGGCCGCCGTGCTGGGCGTGGTCAACACCATGGGTTCGGTCGGGCAGCCGCCGGCGGTACTGGGCGGCATGATCGCATCGGCGCTGGTCGGAACCTTCCTGGGCATCTTGCTGGCGTACGCCGTGGTCGAGCCGCTCGGCGGGTTGCTGGAACAGAAATCCGAAGATGCGAGCAAGGAGTTGCAGTGCATCAAGACCACCTTGCTGGCCAGCATGCAGGGCTACAACCCGGCGACCGCGATCGAGTTCGGCCGCAAGGTGTTGTTCTCCACCGAGCGCCCGAGCTTCATCGAACTCGAAGCCCATGTGCGTGGCAAGAAATGACGCAACGGCGACAATGACGGCCGAATAGCCGCTCCACCGACATGGCCACCGACGCCAAGAAGCTCCAGCCGATCATCATCAAGCGGGTCAAGAAGGCCGGCCATGCTGCGCACGGCGGAGCCTGGAAGATCGCCTACGCCGACTTCGTGACCGCGATGATGGCCTTCTTCCTGCTGATGTGGCTGCTGGGCTCCACCTCCGAAGGCGACAAGAAGGGCTTGTCGGACTATTTTTCGTCCCCGTTGAAGGTCTCGATGCTCGGCGGCAGCGGTGCCGGCGCCAGCGACAGCGTGATCCAGGGCGGTGGTGCCGACCTGACCAAGGTCAGCGGCCAGAACCGTACCGGCGACCCGAACGATCCGATCGCCCGAAAGGCGGCTGCCGACGCGATGAAGGCGGAACTGGCCCGGCAGGATTCGCGCCGGCTGTCCGCGCTCAGCGACAAGATCAGTTCGGTCATCGCCAACAACCCCAAACTGGCCGAGTTCAAGGCCCAGATCCGGCTCGAGATCACGCCCGACGGACTGCAGATCCAGATCGTCGACGAACAGAACCGGCCGATGTTCGACGTCGGCAGCGCGCTGGTGAAGGTCTACATGCGCGACATCCTGCGCGAGATCGGCTCTGCCCTCAACGGCGTCGAAAACAAGATCAGCCTGGATGGCCATACCGACCGCAGCCCGTACGGCAGCGGCGAACGCGGCTACAGCAACTGGGAACTGTCGTCCGACCGGGCCAATGCCTCGCGCCGTGAACTGGTCGCCGCCGGCATGCCGGACGACAAGCTGGCACGCGTCACCGGCATGGCCTCGAGCAACCTGCTCGAGCCCGAACAGCCGTTCGCGCCGGTCAATCGCCGCATCAGCATCCTGGTGATGACCAAGGAGGCCGAGGAACGCCTGCTCGGGGGCAAACGCACGCCGGTCGAAATCGTCGCGCCCGCCGCCCAGCCGGCCGCGTCCGCGCCTGGCCGCTGATCGGGAATCGCCCCCCGCTGCGGCGATAATGCACGACCGTGCACACCAGAATCCCGCTCCATGGCATCTGAACTTCGCTTCCTGGTGGTCGACGACTTCTCGACCATGCGACGGATCGTGTGCAATCTGCTCAAGGACAGCGGGTTCACCGAAACCGAGGAAGCCGAGGACGGCCAGGCCGCACTGACCAAGCTGCGCGGCAGCAAGTTCGACTTCGTCGTATGCGACATCAACATGCCGAACGTCAACGGCCTGCAGATGCTCGCCGAGGTCAAGAAGGACGCCAATCTCAAGCACATCCCGGTGCTGATGGTCACCGCCGAGGCGCGCAAGGAAGACATCCTGCTGGCCGCGCAGCTCGGCGCAGCCGGCTATGTGGTCAAGCCCTTCACCAAGGCCGTGCTCGAGGAGAAGGTGATCTACATCCTCAAGAAGCAGGGCCTGCATCCGGGCTGAACGCACCGTCGCGCCGCTCGGGCGCTGGCGCCGGCCGAAGTGGCCGGTCAACGACCGGCTTTTCGGGCTTTAGTTTGCGCATCGACTGATGACAATCGTGGGAACGCCACTTCCCACGCACCATGGAATCGAACAGCCAGGACCGCAACCTGCCGGCCACCGAGCGCAAGCTGCGCAAGGCGGTCGAAGACGGGCAGGTTACCCGGTCCCAGTACCTGTCGCACCTCGCGGTGCTCGGGGTCGGTGCGGTCGCCGTGGTGGCACTCGCGCCCCTGATGCTGGACCGGCTCCAACTTCACATGGCGCGCCAGCTCTCGTTCGACGCGGCAGCGGTGCGCGAGCCCCAGGACATGCTCAGCCGACTGCAGGACATGTCCTTGTCCAGCCTGATGGGTTGCGTGCTGTTCGCCTCCATCGTCATGACCGCCGTGGTGCTGAGCAATATCTCGGTCGGCGGCTGGGTGCGCTCGACCAAACCCATCATGCCCGACCTCAGCCGCATCAATCCGCTCAAGGGATTCGGGCGCATGTTCACCAAGGACAAGCTGACCGAAGTGGGCAAGATGCTGGCCATCGTCATCGTGCTGGCCACCATCGGCATCGTCTACCTGGCCCGCACGATCCAGCCGGTCGCCTCGCTGGTGATGCAACCCTCGGTGGCCGCCCTGCAGTACATGGGCGACTGGTTGACCACCGGCATGGGTTTCATGCTGATGCTGATGCTGGTCGTGGCCGCCATCGACGTGCCGCTGCAGAAGTTCCTGCACAAGTCGCGGCTCAAGATGTCGCACCAGGAATTCAAGCAGGAGCACAAGGAGTCCGACGGCAATCCGCATGTCAAGGGTCGCCTGCGCCAGCGCCAGCGCGAGTTGTCCCAGAGCGGCAGTGTCGCGGCCGTGCCCAAGGCGGACTTCGTCGTCATGAACCCGACGCACTACGCCGTGGCGATCCGCTACGACGACAAGACGATGAGCGCCCCCCAGGTGATCTCCAAGGGCGCCGACCTGCTGGCCATGCGCATCCGCGACCTGGCCCGCTCGCATTCCATTCCGGTGCTGCAGTCGCCGATGCTGGCGCGGGCGTTGTATGCCAACGCCGAGATCGGCCAGGACATTCCGACCACCTTGTATACCGCGGTCGCCCAGGTGCTGGCCTACGTCTACCGGCTCAAGGCTGCGCTGCGCGGCGAGGCACCGATGCCCGGTGATCCGCCCGAGCCGGAAGTCCCGGCCGAACTCGATCCGCTGCGCCGCACCGCGGCTGCGGCGACACGGACATGAATCCCATGCTGGGCAGCCTGCAGCGCACGCTGGGTCCGTACGCGAATTTCGCCAAGGGTGCGGCCGCGCCGATCCTGGTGATCGCCGTGCTGGCCATGATGGTGCTTCCGCTGCCGCCGGCGCTGCTGGACGTGTTCTTCACCGTCAACATCGCGATCGCGCTGATGGTGATGATGGTCGCTGCCTACATGCTGCGCCCGCTGGACTTCGCGGCGTTCCCGGCCGTGCTGCTGCTGACGACCCTGCTGCGCCTGTCGCTGAACGTCGCGTCCACGCGCGTGGTGCTGATGGAAGGCCACTCCGGTCCCGGCGCCGCCGGTGCAGTGATCGAGGCCTTCGGCCATTTCCTGATCGGCGGCAATTTCGGGGTCGGCCTGATCGTGTTCCTGATCCTGGTCGTGATCAACTTCGTCGTCATCACCAAGGGCGCGGAGCGGATCGCCGAGGTGTCGGCACGATTCGCACTCGATGCCATGCCGGGCAAGCAGATGGCCGTGGACGCCGACCTCAACGCCGGCACCATCGACGAGAAGGAAGCCAAGCGCCGGCGCGCCGAGGTGTCCGAGGAGGCCGACTTCTACGGCTCCATGGACGGCGCCTCCAAGTTCGTGCGCGGCGACGCCGTGGCCGGCATCCTGATCCTGCTGATCAACCTGATCGGCGGCTTTGCCATCGGCATGCTGCAGCACGGCCTGAGCGCCGGCCAGGCCGCCGACACCTACATCCTGCTGGCGGTCGGCGATGCGCTGGTGGCGCAGATCCCGGGCCTGCTGATCTCGGTCGCGGCTGCCATGGTGGTCACGCGCGTGGGCAAGGAACACGACCTGGGCCGTCAGATCGTGCAGCAGATGTTCATCTCGCCGCGCGTGCTGGGCATCGCCGCCACCATCCTGGGCGTACTGGGCGCGATCCCGGGCATGCCGCACACGGTGTTCCTGTCGATCGCCGCCATCCTGGCCTACGGATCCTGGGTCCTGGCGCACAAGCCGCCGCCGGCCGAACCGGAAGCGACCCCCGACGCCGCACCCGCCAACGATGGCGAGGCCAGCTGGGACGACCTGCAACCGGTCGACCAGCTCGGACTCGAACTGGGTTACCGGCTCATCGCGCTGGTCGACAAGACCCGCCAGGGCGACCTGCTCAACCGCATCAAGGGCGTGCGCAAGAAATTCGCGCAGGAGGTCGGTTTCCTGCCGCCGGCCGTGCATGTCCGCGACAACCTCGAACTCAAGCCCAGCGGCTACCGCATCACGCTGCGCGGCGTCATCGTCGGCGAAGGCGAGGCCTTCCCGGGCATGTTCCTGGCGATCAATCCGGGCGGCATCACGACGCCGCTGATCGGAACCGCCACCACCGACCCGGCCTTCGGACTGCCGGCACACTGGATCGACGACCGTCAGAAGGAAGCGGCGCAAATGGCCGGCTTTACCGTCGTTGATTCCGAGACCGTGATGGCCACGCATTTGTCACACTTGATGCAGGTGCAGGCCTCGCGCCTGCTCAGCCGAACCGAGACCCAGCAGCTGGTGGACCATGTAGCCAAGCTGGCGCCCAAACTGATCGAGGAAGTGGTTCCGAAAATGGTCTCCATCGCCGTGTTCCAGAAAGTCCTGCAGCTGCTGCTCGACGAAGGCGTGCACATCCGCGACATCCGCACCATCGTCGAATCGCTGGCCGAACACGCGGCCAGCACCACCGACCCGATGGAGCTGGCCAAGCGCATCCGCGTCGCCTTGTCCCCGGCCATCGTGCAGCAGATCTACGGCCCCACGCGCGAGCTCAACGTGATCGCCATCGACCCCGCACTCGAACGGCTGCTGGTGCAGGCGCTGGGCAACGCCAACGGGCCGGCGCTCGACCCGGGCGTGGCCGACATGTTCACCCGTACCGCAGCCGAGGTGGCGCTCAAGCAGGAAGAGACCGGGGTACCTGCCTGCCTGCTGGTGCCGGACCCGATCCGCAGCGCCATTGCACGCCTGGTGCGCCGTGTTGCGCCACGCCTGCAGGTGCTGGCGCACAGCGAAATACCTGAAACCCATACGATCCGCATCGGACCGATCCTGCGAGGTGCAGCAACATGAACATCCAACGATTCACCGGCGCGACCTCGCGCGAGGCGCTGGCCAAGGCCCGCATGGCGTTCGGCGACGGCACGCTGATCCTGTCCAACCGCCAGACCGCCATCGGCGTCGAGGTCATGGCCACGACCGAAGACAGCGTCGGAGCCCTGGAACCCCGCGCGCGACCCGCGGCGCCGCAGGAGCGTGCCGCGCCGCCGGTCGTCTCCGACAAGGTGGCACCCGGGCGGGTGCTTCCCGCCTCGCACCAGCAGGTACAGCAGGACACGGCTCAGTTGGCCATGAGCACGCTGTCGTTCCAGGACTACGTGCGCGAACGCATGCTGCGCCGGCGCCAGACCGAGACACCGGTGGCGATCGAGGAGGTGGGGCTTCGCGCGCAAGCCCCTGCACCGGCGCCGGCCCCAGCGCCGCGCCCGCGCATGCAGATCCACGTCCCGCCGGCACCGGCGGCAAGCACCGCCGCGACCGCGGCATCCGCGTCGCCGTCGCCCGCTATCGGCGCG
>CAXBDR010000114.1:0-13427 GCA_963974265.1 uncultured Rhodoferax sp. | reverse complement strand
ATCTGGTGAACACACCGGCCGAACACATGGGGCCGCAGGATCTCGCGCGTTGCGCGCAGGCGCTTGCCAAGCGCCATGGTGCGCGGTTCCACCAGCTCCAGGGCGACGAGTTGCTCAAGAAGAACTTCCCCGCCATCCATGCGGTCGGCCGCGCCAGCAGTCGTGCGCCACGGCTGATCGAACTGGACTGGGGCAAGGCCCGTCACCCACGGCTGAGCATCGTCGGCAAGGGTGTGTGTTTCGACAGCGGCGGGCTGGACATCAAGACACCAGACGGCATGCGGCTGATGAAGAAGGACATGGGCGGCGCAGCCAATGCATTGGGCCTGGCTGCGATGATCATGGCGCTCAAGTTGCCGGTACGCCTGCAGTTGCTGATTCCGGCGGTCGAGAACGCCATCGCCGGCAATGCCTACCGGCCCGGTGACGTGATCCGGACCCGCGCCGGTGTGCAGATCGAGATCGGCAATACCGATGCCGAAGGCCGCGTCATCCTGTGTGACGCACTGGCCTACGCGGTCGAATCGCGGCCCGACCTGGTCATCGACCTGGCGACCCTGACCGGCGCGGCGCGTGTCGCCCTCGGCCCGCAATTGCCGGCGCTGTTCTGCCGTTCCATGGCGACGGCACGGCAACTGGTGGATCTCGGCCTGCGCATCGAGGATCCGATGTGGCATCTGCCCCTGTGGGCGCCCTACCGCAGCGGGATCGACAGCAGCGTCGGCGACATCGTCAATACCGGCCGCAACGCGATGGCTGGTGCCATCAACGCGGCGCTGTTCCTCGAACGTTTCGTTCCGGCCCAGCAGGACTGGCTGCATGTCGACCTGTTCGCGTGGAACGATGCCGCGCGCGCCGGACGGCCGGTGGGCGGCGAGGCACAGACCATCCGGACGCTGCTGGCCTACCTGGAGCAGCGCTTCCGCGCCCAGGACTGAGCGGGGCCGGCCGACCATGGAGTTCCGCCTGATCTACGAAGGCCCGTTGCGCGGACAAGGCGCGAAGTCGCCGCACAAGTGGGAGATCCGCCGCGCACTGCACCCCCAGCTCGAGCGCCTGTGGCGGGAACATCCCCTCAAGGAAGTGGCCGGCCCGTTGTTGTCCCATCCACCCCGCCCCGGCGAACCGTCGGTGATCGTCGAAAAAGGTGGCCTGCTGTTTGCCCCGCTGGTCACGCAGCGGCTCAACCTCTACGCCGAACTGACGGTGCTGCTGTTCCGCCAGCAGCCACGCGGCATGTTGATCACCGATGGCGGCGACATCGACAACCGGCTCAAGACCCTGCTCGACGGCCTGCGGGTCCCGCACGGCTCGATGGAAGGGCGCACCGAGTTGCCCGAGCAAGCCGACCCCTCCCCGATGTTCTGCCTGCTCGAAGACGACTCGCTGGTCTCGAAGGTGTCGATCGAATCCGAGCAATTGCTGCGCCCGGCCCAACCCGACGAGGTGGTTGCCATCATCTCGGTGCATGTCAAGAAGACCCGGCTCAACATCGACAACATGTCCTTGTGAACGCCTGCTCATCCCTTTAGGCCTGAAGGAGCCCGATCCATGTCGACCGACACCAACAACTTTGCCCGCCGCGTCTTTTTCTGGGGCGGCATCTATGGCATTGCGGTCCTGCTTCCACAATACGTGCAGGACCAGAAGGTCGGTCGGCTGATCACCGCGCCGCTGGACTATCCGGAGCAGTTCTACGGCTTCATCGGCACCGCGCTGGCCTGGCAATTCGTGTTCCTGTTGATCGCGCGCGACGTGTTGCGATTCCGGATGTTCATGCTGCCGGCCATCGCCGAGAAACTGCTCTTCTCGGTACCGGTCTTCGTGCTGTATGGGATGGAACGGGTACCGGGTCTGACCGTCGTCGCGGCCGGACTCGATTTCCTGCTCGGCCTGTTGTTCATCGCGGCCTGGCTGCGCACCCGGCCCGCGGGTTGACGCGTTCGCCGCCTCTCAGGCGCCGGCGGACTGCACCGTCGCCAGCAGCCGCAGGTAGTTGCCGCCGATGAGCTTGGCGATGTCGGACTCGGCAAGGCCGCGTTGCGCCAGGCCGGCGACGAAATGCGGCAGGTGGGCGTAGGTGTCGAACACCGGCTTGTAGTTGGCGTCCATGTCGGTGCCCAGGCACACGTGGTCGATACCTGCGCGTTCGACCAGTTCCAGCGCACGGTCGATGAACCCGCGCAGGTCAACGATGCCAATGCCGGCCGGCCAGGCACCCACCAGGCCACCGCCCTGGGCCACCACCGCCCGCATCAGGTCGGGCGAGATGAACCGCGGATGCGTGGTCTTGCCGTGTACGTGCACGTGCGATGCGATCACCGGTTGCGTCGACGCGTCGATCGCACCCAGCGCCGTCGCTTCGGACGCATGGGCCACGTCGACCAGCATGCCCAGCCGGTTCATCTCGCGTACCACGGCTACGCCTGCGGCGGTCAGCCTCTTGTGCACCGGGTCGCCGGTGATGATGTCGCCGAGTTCATTGTTGCGGTAGTGCATCAAGGTGATGGACCGCACGCCATCGGCATACGCCTGGGCCACGCGGTCGACGCGGCCTTCGAGGAAGTCGCCGCCTTCGACCGTCAGCAGCGCGCCCACCTTGCCGGCAGCCCGTGCCGCCGCAACGTCGGCCACGGACTTGACCGGAAACACCAGGCCGCGGGTGGCCAGGCCCTGGAGGCGGCCGATCTGGCGCCGGTAGCTGGCCCAGGCTTCGCCGGGCTCGAAAGCACGCACCGCGGCCAGCCCTTCCCCCTGCAAACCCAAGGCCTGGAAATCGGCGACAGCGGCGAACGCCGCCGCGGCCAGCCCGCCCGCGCGCATGTCGGCGATGGTGTCGTCCTCGAAGCTGCCCAACCGGGCGTAGATCCATACCAGTCCGGACAGATTCTGCGCACCATCGACAAAGCTGCGCCCCGGGTGCGCATGCGCATCGAAAGCCGGGTGCCGCGCCAGCAATTGCCGGGCGGCGGCCAATTCGTCAGCCGAAATGTCGAAACCGATGGGTGCGGGCGTCGGGCGCGCGGCCCAGTAGACCCCGGCGCCGACCGCGACCGCGGCCACGCCCAAACCTGAGAACACCCGACGTCGGGACCATTTGCGCATCTGGCATCTCCTCGCGACATTTCCAACCACCGGTGGACGATGGTAGCGCGGTGATGCGGCGCAGGTGTTGCCCGTCCGAAGCAGGTCCCCGGTTCTCCGGCGACCGGCGACCGGCGACTCGCGCGCGATGCTCAGGCGGCTTGCAGTCCGGCGCGTTCCCGCGCGGCCGGTTTGCTGGACGAGGACTCGGCGGTGCCGAAGATCACCTCGCCCGACAGTTGCCCGCCTTCTTCGACGACCAGCTTGCCGTAACGGATCTTGCCGGTGATCTTGCCGGTGGAATAGACCATCAGTTTGTCGCGCACGGTCAGGTCGCCGTCGAAGTGACCATGGATCTCGGCGATGTCGATGCAGGCCGACCCCTTGAACGCACCGCATTCGGCGATCTGCATCAGGCGCGAGTCCATCGTGGCCTCGACCGTACCCTCCACGAACAAGGTGTCGCAGTCGGTGATCTCGACGCCTTTGAGCTTGATGTTGGGTCCCACGGTCAGGCGGCTGCCGCCAGAGGGCGTGGTTTCGGGCGTCGTCTCACCCGCTGCGGCGGGCACGGCCGCCACCGCAGCCTGTGACGGTGCCGGCGACGACGCGGACGCGCCGGAAGCCGCGGACGACGGCTGTGCGCCGTGGTGGACGTTGGGTTGCGCCATCGTCGTGGGCCGCCGCAAGCCGGTCGTTTCTGTGTCGCGCTTGCCGAAGAAGGGGGACTGCAATGCCATGGGTGATTTCTCCTTGTAAAGTAGTCGATGGTAGGCAGATCCCTGCACGCTGACGCCGCGCAAGGTGCAAGATGCGTAACGAATTGGACAGCGCCCACCGTGGCCCGGTCGCACCGGGCCGGCCGTCAACTCCGGCTGCGTGCCCAGGCCTCGAAGCGGGCCTTGTTTTCTGCATTGGGCGGATACAGGCCCGGCAGGGCCATGCCGTCATGGACCTGTTTCATGATCCAGCCCTCGAGCAGTTCCTGGTCGAGCGCAGCCTGCACGACGTCGTCGAGCATGGCATAGGGTATCAAAACCGCACCGTCTGCGTCTACCACCACCACGTCGTTCGGAAACACCGCAACACCACCGCAGCCGATGGGTTGCTGCCAGGCGACGAAGGTCAGGCCTGCGACCGACGCCGGCGCAGCCGTACCCTGGCACCAGACCGGCAGGCCGGTCTCGAGCACGCCGTCGATGTCGCGGATCACGCCATCGCTCACCAGGGCGGCCACGCCGCGCTTGCGCATGCGCGCGCACAGGATGTCGCCGAAGATGCCGGCATCGGTCACACCCATGGCATCGACCACGGCGATACAGCCTTCCGGCATGGACTCGATCGCCGCGCGCGTGGAGATCGGTGCGCCCCAGGACGCCGGCGTGGCCAGGTCTTCGCGCGCCGGCACGAAACGCAGCGTGAATGCCCGCCCGACCAGACGCGGCTGGCCCTTCTTCAGGGGCCGGGCCCCGCGCATCCAGACATTGCGCAGGCCCTTCTTGAGCAGCACCGTGGTCAAGGTGGCGGTCGTGACGCTGGACAAGGCTCGCACCGTGTCCGCAGACAGGGGAATCGGATCAACACCCATGGCAGCAACTCCGTTCAGACGATGGGCACACGATACACCGTGTCCGGCAGATGCCGACACGCTCAGGGCGAACCCGCGAAATCGACGCAGGCCCGGGCAAAGGCCTGCGCAGGATCCGGCGCCCGCGTGATCGCGCGTCCCACGACGACATGCGTTGCACCGGCGTCGCGCGCATGGCGAGGTGTCGCCACGCGCGACTGGTCGTGCCCGCCCAGACCCTCCAGCTGGATGCCGGGGGTGACGATCAGGCTGTGCGAGGGCAGCAGCTGCGCGAGCCAGCGAGCCTCCTGCGCCGACGCGATCACGCCATCGCATCCTTGTGCACTGGCCAGGCGTGCCAGCCGGCAGACCTGCTCGCGCACCGAAGGCGCCAGGCCGATCTCCGGCAAATCGTCGTCGCGCAAGCTGGTGATGACCGTCAGCGCCAGCACGCGGATTCCGCCAAGCGCGTGCGCCTGATCGGCCGCGGCGCGCAACACCGCCGATCCGGCCGACGCATGCACCGACACCATGCCGGCCCCCAGCTGCGCGGCCGCGCGCACGGCGGCGGCCACCGAGTTCGGTATCTCGTGCAGTTTGAGGTCGAGGAACACCTGCTTGCCCATGCCCACGAGCTCGCGCACCAGGTCCGGACCGGCCAGCGTGAGCAGCTGCAGTCCGACCTTGTAGTGCCCGGCCGCGGGCCCCAGCCGGCGCACCAGTTGCAGAGCGTCCTGGCGGGTATCGACATCGAGGGCAACTATGACGTGTGATGACATGGACGTTGGGGGATGGATCGTGGAGAGTCGTCAGCTTGCGGCAGTGGCGCGCTGCGGGAGCCGGGCGTCAACCCCGCTGCAGGGCCAGCACGCGGGATCGCGCCGCGGACAACAGGACACGCGAATACACGGTGTGGAACCCGAGCAAGGCGCGGAACAACCAGCCCCTGCGCGCCGGCCCCGTCGCACGGCCGCGCGCGGGCATGACGGCCGATCCGAAATACAGCCGGGTCCCGACGCCAGCGCCGTCGTCGGCCAAGGCGGTGACCATCAGCCACGACTGGGTACGGCCGGTCACGTCCACGAGCAGGAGTTGATCGGGGGCGCGCCCGCGCACGATCCAGGCAGCAAAGGTGTCGCTGGCACCGGTCGCCAGCCGACGTGCATCCGCATCGGTCGACGGCCGCGACAAGGCCCAGCGCAGGATCCAGCGTTCGACACGAAACACGGACGTGGTGTAGAACGCTTCGACGAACGCGGCATGCGAGACCGGGAGCGGGACGTCGATGCAGAAACAATCGGCATAGGCGCCCTGGGCCACGCTGTCGTGCAGCAAGGCCGCGGCGGGCAACGCGCAAGGTCGCACTATGCTCATGCCGGGCCTCCTGGCACGTCGACATCGGCGCCGCGCACCAGCGCAAAATGCAGCAACGCGCGCTGCGCATCCGGGTCCGGCCGGGTGCTCACCGCCGCGAGCCGCTGCAGGTAGTGCGCAGGCAGGCCATGCTCGCGGGCTCCCCCCAGCACCAGGGCGTGATACCAATCGTAGGGCACGGCGGCGGCATCGATGCGCAGCGCGCGGTAGACGCAGGCCGTCTCCGGGTGTCCTGCCAGGTCCACCGTCACCCGTTCCTCGTCATAACCCACACCCAGGGACTCCGCGCGGTCGAGCAGATGCTTCTCTGCCATGTCGATGCGGTACACCACGCCGTGCACGGCCGCGTGTGCATCGTCCACCGCAACCACGTCGCATTTGCCCGAGCCGTCGGCGGACGCCATGTGCCAGCGCAATGCATGGGAGCGCAGGACCGCTCGGCCGACGGCAAGCGCCGAGGCCGTGCGCGCACGCAAGCGACGCGACAGCAGGTTCGAGCCATAGGCGAAATACAGGAAATGCGGATTCATGTCGACGGGTTCAGGTCCGCACGTCGATGCCGCCGAGAAGTCGGTCCGCGAGACTAGCCCCGTATCGGACACCTCCTGGCGGCGCGCCGGGAGAGCATGAGTACCCGATGCTAGCGGGGAATGGCGTAGGTTCCAACCGCGTGTGCAACCGGCTCGGGCACCCCTTCGGAGTAGATGGAGACTTCGCCGACGGCCAGCGAACGGCCCAGCTTGAGCAGCTTGCAGACCCCGATGATGTCGCGATCGTTCGCGGGCTTGCGCATGAAATTGATGTTCAGGCTGGTCGTCACCGTCAACGGCACGATGCCGATCTCGCCCAGGATCGCGACATACAGCGCAACGTCGGCCACCGTCATCATGACCGGGCCGGACACCGTGCCGCCCGGACGCAACTCGGCCTGGCCGACGGGATGGCGCACGGTGGCCATGCGCTCGCCGACCGATTCGACGGTGGACTTGTTCTGCGGGAACTCCCGCCTCAGGAATTCCGCAATCTCGACCTGGGTCGCCATGGGTCTGCTCCTTGTACTGGGCAGCAGTGTAGCCACCACGTCGGTCCGGCCGCGGTCCGGCCGCGTGTTGATCGGCCATCTCTGGCACGCATTTTGCTCGATACCTGCTCCGGTGCGGGCTGAGCATTGCGCCGGCAACGACCCATGGCGCTCAGGTTCAGTCTGGTCGCAACCGGCATCGGAGCAACTGGAGTGAGTGTGATGAGGGGCATTTTTTCAAGATTCGTGGGTCGCCTGCCCGTCGGCAGAAAGCTGCTGCTGATCTACCTGCTGGACCTGAGCGCAGTGATCTACGTCTCGGGGATCCTGATCAACGAGAAATACATCGCGATCAATTTCGCACGCAAGGAGGTGGCTGGCAGCGCCTATATCGCCGAGGTGCGCGATGTGCTCACCGGCCTGCGGGTGCCCATCGTGCCGGCGGCCGGCGGGAAACCTGCCAGCGAGCCCCCATCGGGAGCAGATCGATCGATGGACGAACAGCCTGGCCGAGGCCGAGCAGCGGCATGGCCAGGGCATGGCGAGCCAGGACAACAGCGCCGCCCTGATTGCACAGCTGCGCGCACTCGAGGGCCTGGACCGACTCGGCACGCAACACCATGGCGCGGTCCAGGACGCCGGCCGGGAGCTGATCACGCGCCTGGGCAACCAGTCGAACCTGATCCTGGACCCTGACCTGGACAGCTACTACACGATGTCGCTGCTGGTGCTGCGTTTTCCCGAACTGCAGGACCTGATCGGTCGCCTGGCCAGCAAGTCGGTCGAATACGCCGCCAGCGAAGGTGAAGCCCGGGCCGTGCTGCTCAACGAAGTACTGATCTCCGAAGGCCGGCTGGCTGCGACGATCAAGGGCATGCGGTCGGACTATGCGGAAGCCCTGGCGGCCGGCCCCGCGCAACTGCGCGACGAACTGGCGCCCTCCTTCACCGCCCTGTTTGCCGCGCTGGACCGGTTCCAGCAACTCACCGGTTATGCCGGCACGACGGCCAACACACCCGACGCAGCGGCGGTGGAAGGCCTGCACGCGGCGACCAGCGAGCGGATGCTGCGCGCCTGGCAACAGACCAGCATCAGCCTGGACACCCTGCTCGAGGCGCGTATTTCGCACCTGCTGGCGCGGATGTGGCTGCACCTGGGCACGGCGGCCGTGCTGCTGCTGATCATCCTGGCACTGGTGTATTTCATCGCGCGCCAGATCTCGCGTCCGATCCGATCGCTGGCCGCAGTGGCGGACCGGGTCAGCGTCTCCGGCGACTATTCGGTACGGGCCACGCACGACAGCAGCGACGAGATCGGGCAACTGGTGACCGCCTTCAACGGCATGCTGGCCGATCTCGACCTGGTGCGCGCCGCACGGGAAGACCTGGCCGCCACCGCACGCGCGCAGGAGGCGCAACATGCGTTGCTGGCGTCCTTCCCCAGCCCCTTGATCGTCACCTCGATCCCCGAGCACCGGATCCTGCACGCCAACCAGCCGGCCGCCTCCTGGCTCGGCGGCCACGACGGCGATCCGTGGATCAAGGCCCTGACGCCGGCCGCGCGCGCGCATTATTTCCAGCGCATGAGCGACGAGGACGCCGTGGACGGGTTCGAAGTGCAGTGGCAGACCGGCGTGGACACGAACGGAGCGCCGATCCGGCGCTGGGCCCTGTTGTCTGGCCGCCGGCTGATCTACCAGGGCGCTCCGGCCATGCTCACGGTGTTCACGCCGATCGGCCAGATGAAATCGCTCGAGCAGCGCCTGCAACTGTGGGCCAAGGTATTCGAGTCCTCCTCAGAGGCGATCGCCATCTTCGGCGTCGATCGCCGGTTGCTGATCGCCAACATGGCCTTCGCCAAGAGTGGCGGCTGGGACCTGAGCGAAGTGGCCGGGCGCACGCCCGAGTTCATGCATTCCACGCGCCACGAGCCCCGCTTCTACGAAGGCCTGTGGCAGCAGACGATCATCCGCGGGTCCTGGCAGGGCGACGTCTGGCTGCGGCGCAAGAACGGCGGCGACTACCCGGCCTGGATGGTGTCCAACGCGGTGCGCGACACCACGGGCCAGATCACGCACATGGTCACCTCCTGCGTCGACATGACCGAACACAAGGCGAACGAGGAACGTATCCACCACCTGGCGCACCACGACGGGCTGACCGACCTGCCCAACCGCGCCTTGTGCCTGGAGCGCCTGACCATGGCGCTGGAGCAGGCCACGCGCCACCAAACACCGGTCGCGGTGGTGTTCATCGACCTGGATCGCTTCAAGAACATCAACGACTCCATGGGCCACCATGTCGGCGACGGCCTGCTGCGCTCCGTCGCGCGGCGCCTGCTCGAGACGGTGCGCGCCGGCGACACGGTCTGCCGCCTGGGTGGCGACGAATTCGTCATCGTGCTGCAGGGTGCGCGCGACAACGACGAGATCATGCACATCGTCGCCGATCGCATCGTCGAGACGATTCGCAAGCCGCATCTCGTCGAGGGCGTGCAGCTGCACGTGTCCTGCAGCGCCGGCATCTCGGTGTTCCCGCAGGACGGACGCGACGTCGACCATCTGATGCGCCATGCCGACGCCGCGATGTACCAGGCCAAGTCACGCGGCCGCAACATGGCGGTGTTCTTCACGCCGGAGCTCCATGCCCAGGCGCAGCAGCGGCTGTCGATCGAGAACGACCTGCGCCAGGTCATCGACCGCGACGAACTGCAGTTGTTCTACCAGCCGCTGCTCGATGGCGGCAGCGGCAACGTGATCGGTGTCGAGGCGCTGGTGCGCTGGCGGCATCCCGCGCGCGGCATGGTCTCGCCCGCCACGTTCATCCCGATCGCGGAGGAGTCGGGCCAGATCGTGGCGATCGGCGCCTGGATCCTGGAGCAGGCGTGCCGGCAGCATGCGGCCTGGCTGCGCCAGGGCATTGCGCCCCTGATGGTCTCGGTCAATGTGTCGAGCATCCAGTTGCGCGACAAGAGCCTGCCACAGACCCTGGCGCAGATGCTGCTCCGCCACGGTGTCGACCCCCGCATGCTCCAGCTGGAATTGACCGAAAGCTTTCTGATGGAGAACTCCTTGTCGACGGTCGAGTCGCTGCACCAACTCAAGGCCCTCGGTGTCGCGCTGGCCATCGACGACTTCGGCACCGGATACTCCAGCCTGAACTACCTGCACCGTTTTCCCATCGACAAGCTCAAGATCGACCAGAGTTTCGTGCGCGACATGCTGCAGGACCCGGCGGACCGCGCGATCACGCAGGCCATCATCGGCCTGGGCCACGCATTGGGCATGCAGGTCGTCGCTGAAGGCGTCGAGAACGAAGCCGAGGCCACGCTGCTGCGGCAATCGGGCTGCGACGCACTGCAGGGATACCTGTTTGCACGCCCGATGCCGGCTGACGATCTGCGGATCTGGCTGCTCGATCGTGTCATTGCCGAGCCGTCTCGGGTGCAGCGCGCGTTGCCGGCGCCCGAACCGCTCGATGCACTCACCTGAGCGACGCCGATCCGGCGCACCAGATCGGCGCGCGCGCACCCTGTCCAGGCGCTTCGCACCAGTTCGATGCGGATGTGCCCTTGTCGGGCCATCGCCCCCTCCCGTCGGCCGATCCATGCACGAATCCGTGCGCGCTCGGTGCACGCGGAGTGCACACGGCTCGGCAATACGCTTGCCTTCAATCGGGCACGGTCAACACGATCTTGCCGACATGGCGTTTGCCCAGGAATTCCTGCTGCGCCTGCCGGATGTCGCGCAGCGCATAGGTCCTGGCCACCAGCGGGCGCACCTCACCCTTTTCGATGCGCGCAACCAGGTTGGCAAATACCTGCGGCTCGAGTACCGTGCATCCGAAGATCGACAAGTCCTTCAGGTAGACGGTGCGGATGTCGATCGCTACCGTCGGCGCCCCGATGGCACCTGCAACCGCCAGCCGGCCGCCGCTGCGCAACACCTCGAGCAGGTCGTGCCATGACTCGCCGCCCACGAGGTCGACAACGACATCGACGCTGTTGCGACCGAGCGTGTCGATCAGTCTCTCTTCACGCGACAGCGCCCGGGATGCCCCCAGCGCCAGCAAGGCGTCGCGCTTGTCGGCGCTGGTGATGGCGATCACGTCGGCGCCCCGGGCACGGGCCAGTTGCACCGCGGCCGAGCCCACGCCACCCGATGCACCGGTCACCAGGACCCGGTCTCCCGCCGCGACCGCGGCACGCGTCAACATGTTCTCGGCGGTCGAATAGGAACACGGGAACGATGCCAGTTCGGCGTCGCCGAGCGGGCTGTCGATGCGGCAGGCATGGCGCGACGCGACGACCAGATACTGTGCAAACGCGCCGTCGCAATCCGAGCCGAGGAACCGGGGCTGCGCCAGCCGCTCGCCGCCGGCTTCGATCAGGCAGGGCTCCACCAGGACCCGTTCGCCGATGCGCGCGGCATCGACACCCTCACCGACCGCCGCGACGTGACCACAGGCATCGATGCCCTGGATGCGCGGGAACGGCACCGGGTTTCCGGACCAGGCGGCATCCCGGGCCGCACCCTCGCCCTTGGAATACCAGGCGGTACGCAGGTTGATGTCGGTGTTGTTGACGCCGGCCGCACGCACCCGGATCAACACGTCGCCGCGTCCCGGCCTGGGAACGGGTATCGCGTCACTCCACTGGAGCTGGTCGAGATCGCCATGGCCGGTCAGCTGGACGCCGCTCATGGTGAGCGGCACGGATGGATGGGTTCGTGGGGTCGGCTGCATCGAGCCATTATCGAAGACCCGGCTCCGCGAGCCGCGCTGTGATCAGCCGCCGCCGCGCTGCATGTACAGGTCGAAGCGTTTCATGAAGCGATACCGCTGCACCTCGTCGAGCCCGCTGAACCGGAAGCTCACCAGCAACCGCGGAATACGCGCCAGCGCAATGGCCCGCGGCTCGCCGACGCGCCACGACAGCGACAGGCGGCCGCCCTCGATATCGGCCGTGACGGCCTGGGAGACCAGCTTGTAGGGATGCGGACCCATGGCCTGGGGCAACCAGCCCAGCCATTCCTTTTCGGTGCAACCCATCTCGCGATCGAAGTTCTCTGCGTAAAACGCTTGCATGCAATGCTTTCGCTCAGGTCCCCGGTACGGGGGCGCGGTCGGGTGGACGGCCCGGCAGCGGCAGCCGCCGGTCAGCCGCCGGCAATCGGTGGCCAGATGGCCAGCACGTCGCCTTCGGCCAGCGTGCGGGTCAGCCGGTCCTGCGGCTCCACGTATTTTCCGTTCACCAGCACCAGGTGCACCATCTTCTCCGGCAGTGCCATCGGCGCGATGATCTGGCTGATGCTGGCGTCGGGCGCGACATCCATCTCCAGCATGTTGGTGTACTTGACCGCTGGCGGCAGGTAGTCGGTGAGCGACGCGAACAGCTTGAGCGTGATCTTCATGCCGCGACTTTACCTGCGTCGCTCGTCCTGGGCACCGGTCCAGCCACTTTGTGCCTGCGCACTGGCCAGGTAGGCGTCCATCAGCCGGGTCGGGTCCCGCTTGAGGGTGTCCTTCCAGGCGCCGAGGTGGATCTGCCCCTCGACCAGTCCGCGCATGACGCCCACGTGGTCGGTCCAGCCCACGCTGTTGCAACCCACCAGCACGTCGTCCTTGAACTGCAGGCTCAGGTGGCGGCCGGCGGCCTCGTCGGTCAGTTCCACGTGTTCGCCCCCGGGTACACCCTCCCAGTTGCCGAAGCTGGTGGAGATCAGGCCCAGGGTATCGAGCACGTTGATCTGCGTCACTCCCTTGAGCGCGGTGGTCCGACCGACCATGTTCAGCGCCGCCACGCGCGCCTGCTCGGCGGCATTGGGCTGGATGGCGCTGATGATGGTCTTGTTGCTGACCTTGTCGAAGGCCTCGGCGCAGTCGCCGGCCGCGTAGATGCCGGGCACGTTGGTCTGCAGGTGTTCGTCGGTCAGCACGCCCTGCAGGCAGGTGATGCCGGAGTCCTCGAGGAATTCGATGGCCGGCTTGACGCCGGTGGCGCTGATCACGAGGTCGACATCCATGGTCTTGCCGTTGGACAGCCTGACCTTGAGGGGCGCGCCGGCATCGCCCTTCTCGATCGCCTCCACCTTGGTCTTGGTGAATACCTCCACGCCCTTGGCCTCGCACCACTGCTTGATCATGTTGCCGGCGGTCGGGCCCATCATGCGCGGCACCATGCGGTCGCCCATCTCGACGACGCTGAGCTTGACGCCCCGGGCCGCCAGCGCCTCCATGATGATGCAGCCGATGAAGCCGGCGCCCATCTGAAGCACCCGCGCGCCCTCGGTCGCCAGTTTCATGATGGCGCGCGCATCCTCCATGGTCCAGCACGGGTGGATGCCCGGCAGGTCCATGCCCGGAATCGGCGGGCTGGCCGGAC
>CAXBDR010000113.1:0-13457 GCA_963974265.1 uncultured Rhodoferax sp. | reverse complement strand
CTGCGGGTGCAGGAAACGCTGGAACGCCTGCCAGCCGTAGACCGATAGAAACAGTGCACCGGCACCGACCATCGCCCCCATGAGCTTGTCGGACAGGCCGCCGAGTTGCGCCAGGCCGAACACGCCCAGGCCGATCAGCACCATGTCGGAGACCATGCACACGGCCACGGTGAGCCAGACATGCTGGCGCTGCAGGCCCATGCGCAACACATGCGCGTTCTGCGGCCCGATGGCCATGATCAGCGACATGCTCAGCACCATGCCGGCAGTGAAGGTGGGAAAGGCGAGGGTCATGTTCGTGCAGGGGCGGTATGGGTGGAACGGCGGTCATTGGCGCGCGGCCCACGCAAGGCCTGCAGCGCACCTTCGAAAGTATGGCCGCGATCGGCGCAATATCAAGCGTGGTTAAATTAAACTCAGAACACTTAAACAATTCTGTACCTACCGAGGCCGGAACATGCTCGATGCGCGACAACTCGATGCCCTGGCCGCCGTGGTCGAACACGGCGGTTTCGGCCCGGCTGCCCAGGCCTTGTCGCTGACGCTGGCGGCGGTCTCCTTGCGCATAAAAGCGCTGGAGGACCAGATGGGGCAACGCCTGCTGGTGCGGGGCAAACGCGTGCACGTCACCGCGGCCGGCCAGGCCTTGCTGGCGCACGTCAAGCAGGTGCGGTTGATGGAAGCGGACCTGCTCGGCGAGTTGCAGGGCGGCACCGGCACGCGTGCGGGCGGACACTGGCAAAACCTGTCGGTGGCCATCAACGCGGATTCGGCGGCGAGCTGGTTCCTGCCCGGCGTGGCGGCCGTGCTGAAGAAGCACCGCCTGCTGCTCGATATCGTCATCGACGACCAGGACCACACCCACGACCTGCTCAAGAGCGGCGACGTCATGGGTTGCGTCAGCACGCTGGTTGACCCCATGCGCGGCTGCGTCGCCGAACCCCTGGGCGTGATGCGTTACCGCTGCATGGCCGCGCCCGAGGTCGCGCAACGGTGCCGCACGCCGGCCGGCGCCGTGTCGCCCCACAAGCTGCTGGCCTGGCCGGCCATCATCTTCAACCGCAAGGATGCCTTGCAGGACGATTTCCTAGCCCAGCATTTCGGGCTGCACCAGCCCCGGTACCCGCGCCACTTCGCACCCGCCATCGACGCGTTCGAGACGGCGATCACGCTCGGACTGGGCTGGGGCATGGTGCCCGAGCTCCATCCGACCGGGCACACGGGCATGGTCGAGGTCCTGCCGGGCGCCGCGGTCGACGTCACGCTGTACTGGCACCACTGGGGGCGCGAGGCGCCGTCGGCACAACGCCTGACCCAGGCCGTGAAGGCGGCGGCCGGCACGCGGCTGCTGCCATTGCCGACCGGGGCCGGGTAGCCATAGGCCCACGCCACTTCGCGTGGCGCTGCATCATCCGGCGCTGCCCGTCGCCCGCGGCTGGCGCACCGCCCCGGTTCGTACAAAATCGCAAGTCATGACGATGAACAGTGATCTCCGCCACGGGGGACGGAACGCCATTCCGCCACCGGACCCCTCCAGCAACGACGAACCGCCAACGAATACCACCCGCATGGAGCAGCTGAGCTGTGACCTGTCGACACTCACCGAAACGCGCCATGTCGCCAGCATCGATGGCCGCCGCATGGTCTGGCGGCGCTTCGGTGCCGGACCGGCACGGGTGTTGCTGCATGGCGGACACGGCGATTGGCGGCACTGGATCCGCAACATCGAGCCACTGGCGCGTGACCACAGCGTCTGGCTGCCGGACCTGCCCGGGTTCGGCGATTCCGATGACCTCTGCGGCCACGCCCATGCACCCGAGCGCATGGAGCGCATGGTCGATGCCCTGGTCGCTGCCATCGATCACCTGGTCGGGCCGGCAACGGCGCTGGACCTCGCCGGCTTTTCGTTCGGCGGCCTGGTCGCCGCGCATCTGGCCACGCGCCTGCGCGTGCGCCGGCTGGCGCTGCTGGGGCCCGCGGGGCATGGCGGCGCGCGACGCCAGGCGGCCCCGCTGGCGGACTGGCGCGCCTTGCGCGGCGACAGACGCACGGCCGCACTGCAGCAGAATCTCGCGGCATTCATGCTGCACGACCGCGCCAGCGTCGATGACCGGGCCACGACCATCTACGAGTCGCAGTGCGAGCGGACCCGCTTCCGGAGCAAGGCCATTTCACAGGCCGGCGGCCTGCCGCAGTGCCTGGACCGTCTGTCGATGCCGGTGCTGCTCGCATGGGGGGAACACGACGTCACCGCGCAGCCGCAGCTGATCGGTCCACGACTGACCGAAGGGTTTGCCACGCGCCGATGGCAGCTGATCCGCGACGCCGGCCATTGGGTGCAATACGAGCGGCACGACGCGGTCAACGACCTGCTGGTCGACTGGTTCGACGCCGACACACGCCCGGTACAACCAGCTGCGCTCGGCACATGACTTCGATCCGGATTGCACCGCCACCACCGGCCTGAAGGGAGCGCGCAAAAAAAGCGACCCGCGCACGGCGGGTCGTTTCGGCAACACTGCACGGGCCTGACGAAGGGCCCGCCGGTGCACGCGCTTGAGCCGGCGCGTGTTCAGGCCTTCGTGGCCGCCGCGCGTTTGCCCAGTTCGATCTTGGCGATGGCGTTGCGGTGCACTTCGTCCGGGCCGTCGACGATACGCACCGTGCGCTGATGGGCATAGGCCTCGGCCAGCCAGAAGTCCTGGCTGATGCCGGCCGCGCCATGGGCCTGGATCGCCCAGTCCACCACCTTGCACGACATGTTGGGCGCCACCACCTTGATCATCGCGATCTCGGCACGCGCAGCCTTGTTGCCCGCGGTGTCCATGCGGTGCGCCGCGTTGAGCGTGAGCAGCCGCGCCTGGTCGATCATGCAACGCGACTCGGCGATGCGCTCGTGCCACACCGACTGCTCGGCCAGCGGCTTGCCGAAAGCGACACGCGCCTGCAGGCGATCGACCATCATCTCGAGCGCGCGCTCGGCCGCGCCGATGGAACGCATGCAGTGGTGGATACGCCCTGGGCCCAGGCGGCCTTGGGCGATCTCGAAACCACGGCCTTCGCCGAGCAGGATGTTGGCCACCGGCACCCGCACGTTCTCCAGCACCACCTCCATGTGGCCGTGCGGCGCATCGTCGTAGCCGAACACCGTCAGTGGGCGCAACACGGTGACGCCGGCCGTATCGCGCGGCACCAGCACCATCGACTGCTGCGCGTGGCGCGCCGCCTGCGGATCCGTCTTGCCCATGACGATGAAGATCGCACAGTTCGGGTTGCCGGCGCCCGACGAGAACCACTTGCGCCCGTTGATGACGTAGTGGTCACCGTCGCGGGTGATGCTGCACTGGATGTTGGTGGCGTCGGACGACGCCACGGCCGGCTCCGTCATCAGGAACGCTGAGCGGATCTTTCCGTCGAGCAGAGGCTCGAGCCACTGTTCCTTCTGCGCGTCGGTTGCGTAACGCTCCAGCGTTTCCATGTTGCCGGTGTCCGGAGCCGAACAGTTGAACACTTCGCCCGACCACGACACCCGTCCCATCACCTCGCACAGCGGTGCATAGTCCAGGTTGGAAATGCCGCCCTGGCCCTTGTACGGATGGGGCAGGAACATGTTCCACAGGCCTGCCTTGCGGGCCACCCCTTTCAACTCCTCGATCAAGGCCAGCGGTTGCCAGGGGTCGCCGGCACGGCGCTTCTCGGCAAGCTCGTGGTGGTGGCGGGCTTCGTTCGGATAGATGTGTTCGTCGAAGAACGCGTTCAGGCGCTCCATCAGTTCGTGCGTCTTGGGGGAGTATTCAGTGAACATGGTTGTCTCGGTTGTGGCATGGCTCGGACGTCCGCGTGAGGCAGGCGCGCAAGGCTTGCATTAGAACCCTTGCCCTGGCGCCGCGCAGTCGCCAGCGCGACGTGTCGGCGTACCCGGTCGAGCGGTACGGCGAACGACGCCATCGCACCATGATGTGCCGGCGCCGACCGGGTAGCCCGCCAGCGCTGCCCACGGCGCGCTGCGCAACCGCTCGGGCGCATCGGTCTCGAAGTGGCGACTCAGCACGACGAACACGATGCGGTGATTCACCACAACGCCCACAGCCAACCGTTCCGGTGGACTGCCACCGCAGATTCGATTCCTGAAAAGCTGCATCGACGTTGCTCACGTATCAGCGGGACGGGACACTGGCCCGGGCTGACAGCGACCGGGATGATGTTGTGGCCCTGCTCGCCAAAGTAGCAGACGGCCTTCACGCTGCCGCGCTCGATGAGCGGGACGCTGGTCAGCCTATCACCAGGGATAAATGTGGCATCGGATCGGCCCTCGGTGGCAGGTATCATGCTGGGGCTCGCGTGCAGCGGAGACTGGTTCGCAAGGCCGTCGCATACCTCCGAATACCTTGCCCGGT
Source organism: uncultured Rhodoferax sp. (assembly GCA_963974265.1). Taxonomy (GTDB): domain Bacteria; phylum Pseudomonadota; class Gammaproteobacteria; order Burkholderiales; family Burkholderiaceae_C; genus CAISIP01. Next base: position 9,060 of record CAXBDR010000113.1, on the reverse strand, counting down.
CCAGGGACCTGCGATCTTTGGTCTTCGCGTGGCATTGCACAGGCTACTGGCGGTCAGTGGATGGACGGCATCGGGTTCCACATCGTTGCCTGCCGCATCCCGTATTGGCCGGGCGCCTGGACAGAGGTTTTCCCGCGGTCGCTTCCGCGTGTTCCCGTTGTAACTGACGTCGGACAGGTCCGCTCCAACAATGCGCGCCAACCCGACAAAATGGACCCGACTGACCATGGTCGCGGCACTACCGAAGGAGACCCGCCATGAGCGAATCCATTGACGCACGTTATCTGAGTGACTGGAGCGGCATGACCCGCGGCACGCCGGCGGTATTGCACCGCCCGCGTAGCACCGCCGAGGTTGCCGCTATCGTGCGCCAGTGCGCGCAAGATGACCAGCCCATCACGATCCAGGGAGGCTTGAGCGGCCTCGCAGGCGGCGCAGTGCCCGCCGACGGCGACGCCGTCATCAACCTTGAACGCATGCATGCGATCGAGTCCATCGACGAACTCGAAGGCGTCATCCAGGTACAGGCAGGTGCGACACTGCAGGCGGTACAGGATGCTGCAGAGGCAGCAGGCTGGTTTTTCCCGATCGACCTGGGCGCGCGCGGGAGTTGCCAGGTGGGCGGCAACGCGGCCACCAATGCCGGTGGTGAACGCGTCCTGCGTTACGGCACGATGCGCGACGCGGTACTCGGGCTCGAGGTGGTTCTGGCCGACGGAACGGTTCTGGATTCGATGACGCGCCTGGTCAAGAACAGTGCGGGTCTGGATCCGCGTTTCCTGTTCATCGGCTCCGAAGGCACGCTGGGCATCATCACCCGTCTGGTACTCAAGCTGCAGCCTCCGCCGGGACCGGCCGTGGCCGCGATCGCGGCCCTGCCCGACATGGCGTCGGTCGCCAGGCTCTTGCGCCACCTCAAGCAGACCCTGGGCGGCATGCTGCACGCGTTCGAATTCATGTCGCAACGTTTCGTACAACTGTCGTCGCAATGCAGTGGCGTACGCGCCCCGGTCGATGTCGAGGCGCCCTGGACCGTGTTGGTCGAGGCGCGCGGCGTCGCCGGCCAGTCGGTCGACGAGCCGCTTCAGGCGGCGCTCGAGAGCGCGCTGGAGAGCGAACTGATCACCGATTGCGCGGTTGCATCCAGCCTCGCCGACGTGGAGGCGTTCTGGCGGCTGCGCCAGAGCATTCCCGAATTGCTGACGCACCTCAAGCCCACGGTCAACTTTGACTGCGGATTGCCGCTGGCGCAGATTCCGGGATTTGTCGAACGTGTGGACATCGCCATGCGCGCGCGTTTTCCGAAATCCGAACATCTTTTTTTCGGCCATCTGGGCGACAACAATATCCACCTGATGACCGGGCCGCACGATGCGGCCGACACGCATGCGGTGGAGACGCTCGTGTACCGCGAACTCGAGGGCCACCAGGGCACGATCAGCGCCGAACACGGTATCGGTTTCCTGAAGAAGCCGTTTCTGGGCATGACGCGCAATGCGGAGCAACTCGCTTTGCTGCGCACGCTCAAACAGGCACTGGATCCACACGGCCGATTGAACCCGGGCCGGGTGCTCGACTGACGTTCGTGAGCGCAAGACTCCTGGTTGCTGCTGCTTGCCGAGGAAATCGGCGGCTTTGACCTTGGGGCGGGCCAAAATGGGCAGCAGCTGATGGCGTTCGCCCAGTTGACGCACGCGAGTCGTTGCGCAATATGGAGGGCAACCTGCGTGCCCTGGCCAAGCTACGCGTTCGATGCCAACACCATCGACCTGTGTCTGTCGGTCTATTTGTGAGCGCCGTTTCGCCGGGCCAAGGCCGCCAACAAGTTGCACACGCTGCTGGACCAGCGTGGGTCCATTCCCAGCTTCATCCACATCACCGGCGGCAGGACCCACGAAGTCAATGTGATGGGCGATCTCCTGATCGAACCCGTCGCGTGCCACTTGATGGATCGCGGTATCTGGATTTCTCCCGGTTGTTCGTCATTCATCAGGCCCAGGCCTTCTTTGTCGCTCGTGCCAAGAGCAACACCAAGAGCAAGCGGCGTTACTCGCATCCGGTGGATCGCAGCGCCACACAGATCATCTGCAACCAGACCGGCGAATTGACCGTGTTCCATTCGAGCAAGGGCTACCCAGCCACATTGCGCAGGGTCGTGGTCGAGGACGATGCCGGCAAACGCAATACTTTGCTGACCAACAACCTCGCATTGAAGCCCGAACTGATTGCCGACTTGTATCGCCAGCAATGGCAGATCGGGTTGTTCCTCAAATTGTCAAACCGACGTTGACCCGCTGGCGACTTTCTTGAGCAACCGGTGATCCCTTCCTTGCCATCCTGGTTGCTTGCATCTTGGTGGTCGGCAAGCGCTCAGCGAATGCCGTCCCGAATTGCGACAAAGTAGTCGGGTGTTCCGATTTGCCCTCCCTTGAGCGCCACCTGGAGTCCGTCGAAGGCCGCAACGTCGCTGTGCGCCGTGCACAGCGGTGAACCGGGCGTCAGTGGCAGCGCCATCGCCACCGTCAACGCATGCACGTGCAGTTCACGCAGCGCGTGGCTGGAGGTGTCTCCGCCGGCAACGACTACACGCCGCAATTTCCTGTGCTCGACCATGTCACGCAACAAGCCCCCCAGCCGCCGGCCGATGGCATGCGGCTCCTGGTCGGCGCGCTGGGCGGCCATGCTGTCCGGCCCCAAGGCGCTGTAAACGATGACACTGCGACCCTGGTCCAGCGCGTCGCGTGCCAATGCCATCACACGCAACTGCTCGGCATCACCGCCGCCGTGCGATGACAACAGCGCCGCGTCGACCGCGATCAATGCAAATCCCTGTTCGCCCGCTGTGCGGATCTGCTGGGCAGTAATCTCGGAGCAACTGCCCGAGACGACGGCGATCTGTGGCACCGCATCGACCGACGAATTGGACGTCGCAGCGCCCTCGATCAGTCCCTGCGCCGCCCATTCCGGAACCAGCGCATATTCGACGCCGGAGGAACCAACCGTGAACAGGCTTCGGCCCGCGCGCGTCTGTCGCCAGAGCTGGTGCCCAACGCGCCGCTGAGTGGCCAGGTCCGGCAGGTCGAACAACACGGCGCGCGGGCCACCTTTTTCAGCCGGCTTCAACGCCCGGTCGGTGGCGGCGTCGACGTCCGCGCCATTCAGGCTGAGCCAGTCAACCAGGTCCACCGGCACATCCGTCTGCCCGGCCAGGTGCAGCCGAAGATCGGCCTCGTGCATGGGCGTGACCGGGTGGCGGCTCATGACCGGGTGGCGATCGAGCCGGTAGGTGATGCCGTTCATCGCGGCAAAGTGATTTCCGAACAAGGTGTACCGGCGCAATTGCGGAACACCCACGACGATGGGGACACAGTCCTGCGCGAAGACGCGCGCGCCGATCTCCAACGCGCGCCCGATACTGCCGACCCCGGGTGCGCTGTCGAAGGTCGAGCACACCTTGTAGTGGCATACATCCGCGGCCAGTGTCTTGAGCCAGTCGAACGCCGCCGGCAGGTGCGCATCCATCCATGCGGGGCTCTCGCTGCGGCTGGTACCGGCCAGGCCGATCGCCTGCAAGGGCCCGAGTCGACCCAATCGGGCGAGTTGCTCCGGCGTGGCCGGGTCCAGGAACAAGGCCGTGCGCACGCCGGACAGCGTGAGCGCCTCCATCGCATCCGTGGAGCCGGTGAGGTCGTCGCCGTAAAAGCTCAGCAGCAGTCGGTCCATGACGTTTGGCTGTTATTGTCTGAACGCCGCGATGGCCTGGGCCAGTGCCGGATGGCTGGCAGCGTAATCGTCCAGGTCGATGCCTTGCACGGCGGCCTCCCAGGCTTCGCGCAGGCTTTGCACGCCGCCCGGCACACCGCCGGGATGCGCCATGATGCCGCCGCCGCAGCAATAGATGAGGTCGGTGCTGCCCACCGCACGGTAGGTGTCGGCCACCTGCTCGGCGGTCTGGCCCGACGAAAACACCGGCATGACTTCGCAGCCCCGGGTCGGAGGCGCGAACATCGGCGTGACACAGCGCCTGGCCGAACGGACGACGGAAGCGTCGGGTTCGCTGAACTTGTTGCGCAAGCCGTTCACATGCAGATGATCGACGCCGGCCAGTCGCCAGAACTGCTGGTACGCGCCGAAGTCCATGCCCACGGCCGGCGAACGGCTGAGCATGCCCCAGCCGGCCCGATGCCCGTGGATCGGCAACTGGCTGTGCCGGCGCAACCAGGCCAGGCCAGTCAGGCCCACGCAGCCCACTGTGACCATGATGCAATTGCCGCCGGCGGCCAGCACGTAGTCGTGGTTGGCACGCATCACATCCAGCTCGTCGGTGATGTTGAACGCATACATCACCCGGTGCCCGGTGCGTTCGGCATGCGCACGCAACACCGGCATCACCGCGTCCACCCGCGCCTGCAAGGGGTTGTGGGAACCGTTGCCCTGCAATTCATCGTCCTTGATGAAGTCGATGCCCGCGTCCACCAACTGCCGGACCAGCGCCGCGGTTGCCTGCGGACTCAGCCCGACGCTGGGCTTGATGATGGTTCCGATCAGCGGTCGTCCCCGGATGCCGAGCAGGTCGCGCGTGCCCTGGATGCCGAACTGCGGCCCCGGGTAGGCCTGGGCGAATGCATCGGGCAATTGCAGATCCAGCAGGCGCAGCCCGGAGAACTCCTTGAGTTCGAACAGATTGCCCGCCACGGTGGCATGCAGGTTCGGCAGGGATGGCCCCAGGTTGGCGATCGGCCAGGACACATCGACTTCGGCACGCTGGTACACCGCTGCGTTGCGCAGATGTGCCGGCAACGGGCGCATCGGCAGCGACGGATGGTCGCTGGTGTCCAGCCGCGCGATGCGTTCGACAACCGCGCCGGACGCCTTGCGCAGTTCGTCGGTTTCGCCCGGCAGCCGGGTGAAGGTGCCGCAGGATTGCTCGCCGGCCAGCACGTCGACCGCGGCTTCCAGCGGGAACGGCGTCTCGACCCAGTAGCGTGCGCGAATGCGACCGTCCGCGGCAAGGGCCGGCGACATCGCGGGTTGCTGTGTTGACATCGTCATCAGACCAGTGAGGGCAAAAAAGAACAGGTGGGAAGGTGTCGATCCGGTCAGGCCTGCAGCACGACCACCTGGCAGGCCGCCAGCGGCAGTTCGCCTATGCCCGGGCACCCGGCCACGGGGTCGGGCGTCACGGTCGGGCCCGGCGTGCGCAGGGCGGCCGCGGCGCAAGGCCGGGACAGGTCGCTGCCCGTCCAGTTCCCCCGCAGGCGCAGGCGCAGCGGCATCTCGCCGAGGTTGGCCAGCAGCAGGCAGGTCGTGCCCGCGTCGGTGCTCCAGGCCAGGCCACGCGCATCCGCGGGCAGCCCGCGAACGGCGTGCACGGCACTGCCGCCCGCATCCCGGAGCACGGCCTGCACGCGCCACACCGGCACGCAGGCCGGCGCGCGCGGGTCTGCCAGGTCGGCGCGCAGCATCGGTCCCTGGACGCCATGCGAATGGTTCAGCGTCAGCAGTTCCAGGTCTTCGGCGACCACCGCAGCGGCATAACCGGTCATCCACGCGGCGGCGAACGTGCCCTGGTGGCGGGGATCGTCGGTAGCCATCGCCAGGCGTTCGTGCCGCGGGTTGGCCATGGTCGACTGCCCGTAGGGATTGCGACGCATGCCCAGCGTGATCGGGCCGAGCCGGTAGCCCTGCCCCGGCCAGATCGCGCGTACGCTGCGCGCGATGTGCGGCAGCGACTCGAGCGTCTGCATCACCGAGCGGTCATCGGCGGCATGCACCAGCGGACAAGTGGAATGGCCGATGAACCGAATATGTTCCGCGGACTGCCGCTTGCGATTGAGTTCGGTGAAATAGGTCAACATGCCGCCGCCGATGCGGCTGTCGGGAAAGGCCTGGGCGAAGGCATGTGCGTACGACTCCAGGCTGGCCGACTGCGGCCATTGTGCGCCGGGCTGGTAACTCTTCAGGTACACCTCGGGACAGGCCCGCACCGCCTGCGGCACGAAATGGGCGGAGCGACATTGCTGCGCCAGACGGGCGGCCAGCGCCTGTGCGTCGTGGCGCGGCGGACACAGCACATCGAGCTGCACCGCGGCGCCGCAGGCGCGGGCCAGCCGAACGATGGCCTGCAATTGCCGATTCGCGGCGCGTTCGTCGCCTGCCACGACCTCGGCCTGCAGCCAGGCCGGCCGCAGCGCCATCACACTGGCCCATTCCGGATCCGTGATGTCCGACACATCCAGTGGAACGCCCAGGCCGATCGGCGGCATCCGGATGCCGGTCGGCTCGCCGACCTGCACCGGCGCATCCGCGGCAACGGCGCGGCCGCCCGATGGCCGCGCGTCGCCCTGCCGCACCGTGACGGTGACCTGCTGGGCCAGCGTCCGGCCGGCCGGCAGTGTGTAGGGCCAAGGGTCGAGCAGCGACGCCACATAGGTCTTGAAGGACGCGTCGGACCAGTTGCGCTGGTCCTCCATCTCGAACTTGCCTTGCGGATCATGCGGCAGCTCGGCCTGCAACCTGCATTCGACCTCCAACCCGGAGCGCGCGACATGCGTGAGGCCTCGAATGCCGAAGGCCACCTGCGAGGGACTGATCAGCTGCGGAAAACACGCGTCGTCAATGGCGCCATCGACATGCTCGACCCGCAGCGCACAACCCGCCACGTCCGCCGCATGCAACACGACAAAACCGCAGCGGTTGGTCAACAGCGGCACATCGGCCGTGGCGTCCACCTTGAATGACAGCACGCCACCGGCATCGCCATCGATCCGTGCCAGAGCGCGCAAGACGCCTTGGGGCAGTGTCCACTGGAGGTCGAAGGCCAGGGCAAATCCCGACGCCGGCTGCGCCGTCTCGCGATGGCGGATCACCGGCGCTGGCGTACCCCAGTCTTCATCGCGAAACAGATAGGCGATCGCCCGTAACACCTCCTCGCCATGCCAGCATATGGCGCGCAGGCCGCCGTCCTCCAGGCGACAGGACAAGGGCCCGGCCTGCAGCAGCCGCGCGACACCGACGGGCTGCGTCGTTCCGAAGGTTCGCAACGCCCGCACGTCGGCCTGTGCATCAGCCTGTGTACGGACATCCGGGGTTGCGGTCGGACACATGGAACGAGCAAGGATCCTGCCTGCGGCCTCAGCTGCGCACCAGGCTCTTGTACAGGGTATTGGCCCGGGTCAGATGCTCGCGCATCGCCTGCTCCGCCCCGGCTTCGTCATGGGCCTCGATGGCGTCGACGATGCGGTTGTGCTCGGCCAGCGTCAGGGACTCCGCACCCGGTGCGCGCACCAGTGACTGGTAATACTCGCCCAGCCACTTGAGCATGGCGGACAGGATCACCGGAAAGATCGGATTGCCGCTCATCGCGGCGATCTGCGCATGGAAACCCATGTCGGCCCCGACGAACTCCTGTGCGTCCCCGGTCTTGCGCTGTTGTGTCTCCAGGCACTGGCGCAACAGGTGCACGCTGGCGGCATCGGCGTGGCGGGCGGCCAGCCGGGCCATGCCGGCCTCCAGGAACACGCGCACCTCCTTGAGGTGTTCGATCGCGGCCGGGTCCGATCGCAGCAGATGCTGCGCGCCGCTGGTGATCTGGGCCACCAGCGACTCCGCCGTGGGCACGGCCACGCGCGCGCGCTCGCCATGATGGATGGTGACGATGCCCGAACGACTCAGCGCCTGCAGCGCCTCGCGTACGGCGGGTCGCCCGACGCTGTATGCATCCATCAACTCGCGCTCGGACGGTAGCTGCTCCCCGGCCGGAATTTCGCCACTGCGGATCCGCGCCAGCAGCCGATCCTGCACCTCCTGATAGAGCTTGCGCCGCTGGATGGGGTCAGATGCCATGATCGTGTATTCCTGCACAAAAAAACCCGGCGGATCCTGGGTCCGGACCATGATATCAATCGGCAAAGACAACACCTTTCGTCAACAGAAAGCAGCCGTAAGGTCGGTCCTCGGTGGTATGCACCAGCGCGAACGCATCGCGGGCTGCCGCATAGAACGCAAGTCGCCCGATCACCTCCATGCCGACCTGTCGGCCCTCGGCGGCTTCGCAGATGGCCAGCGCCTCGCGGTGCACCGGCAGTCGAACGCCGGGCTGGTCGACCGGATCCATGTGGGCGAGCGGCGAAGCGATGAAGCTGTCCAGGGGCAGCAACTGCACAATGCCTCGCAGGGCGGTTGTCACGTCCGTCCCTTGCAACTGCACCAGCTTGCCGCTGCGCGTTCCGATGGCCGTGGTATGGGCCGGGTAATTGCGATCGACGAGTGCCAGCTGGTCGCCATGGCCCATGGCCGCCAGCACCCACAGCAGATCGGCCGACATGAAAGGCGGCAGTGTCTTGAGCATCAGAGTCGCTCCTTTCCGATCTCCAGCGTGCATTGCTGGCGCGCGGCGGATTCGTAGGCTGCCTCCACCAGTTGCAGCGTACGCAGATTGTCGGCACCCGACGTCTGGGGCGTCTGGCCCAGGGCCAGGCACTCGAGCCAGTGTCGCTGGATATTGAGGACGCTGTCCTGGATGTTGTGCCACGGGCGCTGGGCCCAGGCATGCAGGGGCGGCGCAAAGTCACGCCGGACCGGATCCACGCCGCGGCGCGAGATCGTCAGCGCGTAGTCGGCGCCCAGTCGGATCGTGCCCTCGGCGCCATCGATCTCCACCAGCGTCTGGGGAAACAGCTCCCGCTCCAGCACCGTGGCATAGCTGCAGTCGACGATGCTGGTGAGGCCGCTGTCGTGGCGCATCATCAGCGTGGCCACGTCCTCGCCGCGGATCTTCGGGTTGACGCGCCGGGTGCTGGCACTGAGCGTCTCGACCTCACCGAACAGGAAACGTGCGATATCGATGATGTGGATGCCCAGGTCCTGCAGGATGAAGCGCTCGCCGGTGGCCAGGTAGGGCTGGCCGGAGAACACGTCGAACGCAGAGCGAAAGCTCACGCGGGCCCAGAACGGCTCCCCGATCGATCCCGCGTCCAGGGCATGGCGCACGGCCTGGATCGGCGTCTGCCAGCGGAAGTTCTCGTGCACCATCAGCGTGCGGCCGGCGGCCTCGACGGC
>CAXBDR010000112.1:0-13542 GCA_963974265.1 uncultured Rhodoferax sp. | reverse complement strand
AAGCCGATTTCGAACAGCGTCTCCTCGAGATCCACCAGATGCAGCATCTCGAGCAGGCGCTGTTCCATCGCCTCGGCATCCTCGACACCGGCGGCGGCGTAGTCCAGCCACTGCGCCTCGATGTCCAGCGTGCAGTTCCCCGCGCGCGTGGCCTCGCGCAGGCGAGACTGGTATTGCCTCAACGCCGTGCCCTCATAGGTGGCAGGGCTGATCGGACGGTGCTTGAGCCCGTACAACATGTTCTCCCGCACGGAGGTCGGGAACAGGTAGGCCGTGGCACCGACATAACCGGTGGCGCGCCCGGTCACCGCCTCGGGGGCACGCGTCAGGTCGATGCCGCCGAGATCCAGCCCGCCGCTGCTGGGCAGTTGCAGCCGCGCGAGCAGCTGTGCCAACTCGCCGCTGCCGGATCCGCCGGGACCCACGATGGCCACGTGCTGGTCCAGCGCCACCTCGAAACTCACGCCATCGACGACCTTGGTGCCGGACTCGTCCAGCAGCGAAACATGGTTCGCACGCAGGCTGCCTGCGCTCGGCAACTCCGGCGTGTCGATGAGCGCCAGTTGCGGCTCGGGCGTCAGGTTGTCGACCGAGAACTGCTCGATCACCTGGCTGTACTTGATGCCGGCATCCATGCGTTCCTGGTCCCAGTCGATCAGCTCCTTCACCGGGCCGGGCAGATCCTTGTAGGCAGCGATGACAGCGACCAGCGCACCGATGTCCAGCCGACCGACGATGGCAAGGTAGCCACCGACCAGATAGAACAGGAACGGCGTGATCTGCGACAGCAGGTTGTTCAGGAACTTGATGAAGAACTTGCGCTGAAAATGCTCGAAGCGGATCAGGAACAGGCGCCCCAGCCGCGCGGAGAACTCGGCGCGCTCATAGTTGACGGTATCGTGGGCGTGGATCTCGACCACGCCGTCGACACACTCCGCCACCCGGCCGGCCAGCTGACGCGCCGCGATCTGGCGTTCGCGCGAGAGTTGCAGCAAGCGCAGCCGCAGCTTCGGGATCACCACCGCCTGCACCACCACCATGCCGAACGCCACCATGCCGAGGTACACGTGCTGGAACAGGATGAAGAACAGGGCCGTCAACGCCTGGCCGCCCAGGTACATCGGCGTGATGATGGCTTCACCGACAAACCCGCCCAGCGGGTCGACTTCGTCCTTGATCATCGTCGCCATCTCGGCGGATTTCACGCGCCGGAACGTCGGCAGCGGAAACCGCAGGATATGGTCGAACAGGTAATACCGCAGGCGCCGCAACATGCGCTCGCCCATCCAGCCCTTCATGGTGTTGATGCGCAGCTTGATCAGGCCGCTGATGATGATCAGCGCCAGGAAGGTCAGCGTCAGCGCGATCAGGTAGTCGGTGCGCTCCAGCGCAAAGCCGTCGAACAACGTGAATGCGTAACCCCCGAGAAACTCCGGAAGCGCCACATGCAGGCGCAGAAAGTCCGCGGTGGACCCTGGATTGGCAAACCCCTGCCCCTGGATCGGCTGGTTGATGATCATCTTGGGCAGATCCAGCGACAGGTAGTAGAACACCATCGACAGGACGACCAGCGGGACGATCAGCAGCTGTTCACGCTTGCTGTACTTGAGGATGAAACCGAACAGGCTGCGTTCCATGCCGAGCAGCCTAGTTGTAAGGATCGGCCGCGTCGCGAAGGCCGTCGCCGAGGAAGTTGAATGCAAGCACGACCACCAGCACCGGCACCACCGGCAACATCAGCCACGGGTAAAGCGCCACGACGTTGATGTTCTGGGCCTCGTTGAGCAGTACGCCCCAGCTCGTGATGGGCGGCCGCAGCCCCAGGCCCAGGAAGGACAGTGCCGTCTCGCCCAGGATCATGCTCGGCACCGACAAGGTCAGCGAAGCAATCAGGTGGCTGGTGAAGCTGGGCAGCAGGTGCCGACCGATGACCCGCGACGGCGTGGCCCCCATCAGCACCGCCGCGGTGGCGAAGTCTTCCTCGCGCAGCGCCAGGAACTTGGACCGCACGGCGCGCGCCAGGCCGGGCCAGTCGAGCAGGCCCAGGATGATGGTGATGCCGAAGTAGATCAGGATCGGGCTCCAGGTCACCGGCAATGCGGCCGACAGGGCCATCCACAGCGGCAACTCGGGGAACGAGCGCACGATCTCGATCAGGCGCTGGATCGAGTTGTCAATCCAGCCACCGTAATAACCCGAGATTCCGCCCAGCGTGATGCCGATCAGGAAACTCACGGCGATGCCCAGCAGGCCGACGGTCAGCGAAATGCGGGTGCCGTAGATGATGCGCGAGAACATGTCCCGCCCCAGCCGGTCGGTGCCCATCAGGAAGAAGGTTCCATCCTCGGCCGGACAGACCAGGTGCAGGTTGGCGTCGAACAGGCCCCAGAGCCGGTACTCGTCGCCCCGGCAGAAAAAGCGCAGCGGTTCCACCTTGCTGTGATCGGGGGTGAACTCCCGCTTCATCTTCTCCAGGTTCAGCTCCATGCTGTAGCCGTAGACGAAGGGCCCGACGAACTTGCCGTCGTGAAACAGGTGCACGCTCTGCGGCGGAGCGAAGATGTGGGAGGTATCGCGGGTGCTGACCTCGTAGGGCGCCAGGAACTCGGTGATCAGCGCCGAACCGTACAACAGGCTCAGGATCACCGCAGCCACGACGGCAATGCGATGGCGCCGGAACTTCCACCACATGATGCGCCACTGCGATGCGCGGTAGAACTCCTCCTGCTCGGGCGTCAGCGTCTCGGCTGCCTCGGGCTCGAACGGCGCCGTGGACACATAGTGTTCCAGCCGCCCTTCTTCGGTCGATACCGGATTCACCACCTGGCCTCCCGAGCAAGGCAGGCCTGGATTCGGCGCGACAGGTCGGCCCGGCGCACGCCTCTCATTGCACCGCCTCGCCGCTGAGCCGGATGCGAGGATCGAGCACGGCCAGCAGGAGGTCCGACACGAACACGCCCACGACCGTCAACAAGGCCAGGAACATCAGGAAGGACCCGGCCAGGTACTGGTCCTGGCTTTGCAGCGCGTCGAGCAACATCGGCCCTTCCGTCTGCAGCGACAACACCACGGACACGATGGCAGACCCGGAGATCACGCTGGGCAGCAGATTGCCGATGTCGGCAATGAACGGGTTCAAGGCCATGCGCAGCGGGTACTTGACCAGCAACCGGGTCTGGCCCATGCCCTTGGCCCGCGCGGTCACCACGTATTGTTTCTGCAGTTCGTCGAGCAGGTTGGCGCGCAGGCGCCGGATCATGCCGGCGGTGCCCGAGGTGCCGATGACGATCACCGGGATCCACAGGTGCGACAACACCGACATGAACTTGGGCCAGCTCATCGGCTGCTCGAGGTACTGCGGGTCCATCAGGCCGCCGATCGACAGTCCGAACTGCACATTGGCGAAATACATCAGCACCAGCGCAAGCAGGAAATTGGGGGTCGCCAGGCCCAGGTAGCCGATGAACGACAGGCCATGGTCACCCCAGCTGTACTGGTGGGTCGCCGCGTAGAAGCCGATCGGAAACGCAACGGCCCAGGTAAACAGGATCACGGAGAAGTTGAGCACGAAGGACAGCAGCAACCGGTCGCCGACCACATCGAGCACCGGCAGGTTGTATTCGAACGACCAGCCCCAGTCACCCTGCAACAGGCCGGAGAATCCGCGCTCCCCCGGCCAGATGCCGATCCAGGTCGCATATTGCTCGAGGAAAGGTTTGTCCAGCCCGAACTGCTGGCGCAGGAACTGTACCTTCTCCAAGGCCGCGGCGTCGCCCTGGCTGCGCAACTCGGCGATCTGGTTGCTCAGGTAGTCACCCGGCGGCAGCTGGATGATGACGAACGTGACGAAGCTGATGACCAGCAGGGTCGGAATCATCAGCAGCAGCCGCCGCAGCGTGTAGAGCAGCACGGGCTCAGTTCCTGCGCTCGTCTGCGAACCAGAATGCGTCCGGCCGGTGGATGCCCAGCAATGCGCCCGGATCCCAGTTGTACAGGCCCTTCTCGGGCACGTTCTTCAACGCGTTGTTGACCACCACCGGCTGCATCACGTTGTTGACGATGCCGATCGTGAACTGCTGCTCGGCGTGGATCGTCAACATGCGGTGCCAGATCTTCGTGCGCTCCTCGGTGCTGGCGCCACGCCACGCCTCCCACAACTTCATCAGCTCGACCGCCTGCGGGAAATCGGGGGTCTCCCCCATTTTGCCGGCCGTCTCGTAATACTGGCCGAACTTGGGCCACTGCAGCTGCGCCTGGTCCTTGGGTGCCAGTTCGTCCGGAGCGGTATCGGCCGTCGGCATGCCGTTGTCCAGCCCTTGCCAGACCGACATCATGGCCTCGCCGGAAAACACCCGGTTGCGCAACACGTCACGCTGCGACGGCTTGCTGAAGAGCTTGATGCCGACCTCGCGCCAGTTCTCGCGAATCAGCTCGAGCACGTCGGTCTGCTCGGTGCTTTCGCCCGCGGTCTCGACGATGATCTCCAGCGGCCGGCCGTCGGACAGGCGGCGAATGCCGTCCGGACCGCGCTTGAGCCCGATCTCGTCGAGCAGCCGGTCCGCCGCCTTGCGATCGAACTTGGCCCACAGGGTCTGGTACTCCTTCTTGAACAAGGGGCTGTCGGGCACGACGGTGTTGTTGCTCTCCGATGCCAGGCCGAAATACAGCACCTGGTTGACCTGTGCCCGGTCGATCGACATCGACAGCGCCCTGCGAAACCGCACGTCGCGGAACACCTGCCGCCAGACCGGATCGGCGACATTCAGGTTGGGGTACAGGGCGATATGCGACCCCTTGGCGGTGCGCCAGAGGTAGGTCTTGAAGTTGTTGGTTTTCTCGGCCTTCTTCAGGAAGGTGAAATTGTTGAACTGGATGTCGCGGGCCTGCAGGTCGGACTCCCCGGCGCCGGCCTTGGCCGGAATCAGCTTGCCGTCGACCACCGGCATCACGACACGATCGATATAGGGGAGCTGGCGCCCATTCGGGTCTACCCGGTGGAAATACGGGTTGCGCACCGAGACGAAACGATCGGTCGGCGGCTTGGAGGTATTGACCCAGGGCTGCAACGTCGGCAATTTCGGATTGTCGAACTGGTACATGTTGTCTTCACGGTTGTGGATCGCGGCCCAGCTGCGCTTGCCGGGCTCGGCCTTCTCCGCCTCCACCACCTTGGGCGAATGTTTCTTGTGGAACTGCTTGAGGTAATGTGCCGGCCGGTAGATCAGCAGCGGCGATGCGCCGGCCATCAGGGGCAGGAAGTCCGGGTTGGGCTTGGTCCAGGTGTAGCGCACCGTGGTCTTGTCCGGGTATTCCACCTTGGGCGGTTGACCGTCGACGAGCAAGGCCGCTGGCGGGCCGGCGGGGCTGAGCTCCTTGTCGTTGGCGACATCCTCCCAGAAGTATCGGAAATCCTCGCTGGTGAACGGTTTTCCGTCCGACCACTTGTGACCCGGTCGCAGCTTGAGCGTGAAGACCCGGTCGTCCTGGACATCGACGTTCTGCAGGATGTCGGGCACCAGCGCCATGTTGCGGTCGTAACCCACGAGTCGTGCGTAACCGTAGACGACCATCATGCGCACGTCGCGCGCACGCCCGATCAGCATCGTGAGCGTGCCGCCATGTTGCCCCGGCTCCAGCGTCTTGCCATCCATCGCGACGAGCAGCGGGTTCTCGGGAAGGCGCGCCCGTATCGGTGGCAACTTCTTGGCCGCCACCTCCTCGCGCAACATCGGTGTCTCCACCAGCGTTGCCGGCAGCGCCGCATGCGCCAGGGACGCCGTCAAGGCCAGCAGCACAGGAAACAGGCAACGCGCGGGAATCTGCCGCGCCATGCGCAGGCCGTCCGAATATGAGGTCATGACTTCAACTCCGAATAATCGACGTCCGCATGGGCGCGGACGAAATGCTGGTTGCCGACATCGATCATGCCAACGCGCTGCGATCCGTCAAGGCGATACGGCATCGGCCAGGCCGACGGGATGGACGCCTTGCCCTCCATCAGCGCATTGAAATCGAGCTTGCGGCCCAGATCGGGGTCCGGCACCGCGGCCAGCAAGGCGCGGGTGTAGGGATGCAGCGGACGGTCGAACAGTTCGTCGAACGGGGCAATTTCGACCAGCCGCCCGGCACACATGACAGCGATCCGGTCGGCGATGTAATGCACCACGGCCAGGTTGTGCGAGATGAAAAGATAAGTGAGATTGCGTGCCTGCCCCAGGTCGAGCAACAGGTTGAGCACCTGCGCCTGCACCGATACGTCGAGCGCCGACACCGGTTCGTCGCAGACCAGCAGGTCCGGGCTCAGCGCCAGGGCACGCGCGATGCCGATACGCTGGCGCTGGCCGCCGGAGAAGCTATGGGGATATCGCCGCAGGTGGCGCACGTCCAGGCCGACCAGGCCGATCAGCTCCTTGACGCGCTCGAAGCGCTCGTCCGGGTCGCCGATACCGTGGATCACCAGCGGTTCGCTGACGATGTCGTGGACCGTCATGCGCGGATTGAGCGAACCGAAGGGGTCCTGGAACACGAACTGCACCCGGCGACGGTATTCGAACAGTTCGGCGCCTTCGAGCTTGAGCACGTCGCGCGGCTGGCCACGATCGTTGAAGATGATCTCGCCACTATCCGGCATGCCGGCGCGCAGGATCATCTTGGCGGTGGTGGTCTTGCCGCAGCCGGACTCGCCCACCAGGCCCAGGCATTCGCCGGGCGCCACGTCGAAACTCACGTCGTCCACCGCGATCGTCTCGCCACCGGGCTTGGCACCGAAAAACGAGGTCTTGCGGGTATGGAACCGCTTGCACAGGTTGCGCACCGACAACATCGGCTGCACGGCGCCCATCACCGCCGGCGCATGGGCATGCGGCCTGGTCAGGTGACCGCCGCTGCCGACCTGGATCTCGCGGATCGGCGTCAGCCGTTCACCCGGCTCCATGTTGAAACGCGGCACCGCGCGCAACAATGCCTTCAGATACGGGTGGCGTGGATCCTCGAACACGTCCTGCAAGGTACCGGCTTCCATCACCTTGCCGTGGTAGAGCACGACCACTTCGTCGGCCACGTTGGCGACGATGCCCAGGTCATGGGTGATCATCATCATCGCCATGTGCAGGTCGCGCTGCAACTGCTTGATCAGCTGCAGGATCTGCGCCTGGATCGTGACGTCCAGCGCGGTCGTGGGCTCGTCCGCGATCAGCAGGGCCGGACGGCACACCAGGGCCATCGCGATCATCGCGCGCTGGCGCAGGCCGCCGGACAACTCGAAAGGATACGTATGCTCCGCGCGTACCGGGTCGGGAAAACCGACCAGCCGAAGCATCTCGACCACCGCGGCGCTGCGCTCGGACTTGCCGATGCCCAACTGGTGCAACGCCAGTGCCTCGCCAATCTGGTTGCCGATGGTATGCAACGGAGACAGCGCCGTCATCGGCTCCTGGAAGATGATGGAGATCGTGCCACCGCGGATGGCCCGCATCTGCTGGCTGGCCATGTCCAGCCGCGCGATGTCGACCATGGTGTCGGGCGCGCGCGGATCGCGCAATTCGATGGAGCCGTGCTCGATGCGCGCCACCTTGGGCAATATGCCCATGATGGACTGCGCCACGACGGACTTGCCAGAGCCCGATTCACCGACCAGCGCCATCGTGCGACCGGCCGGAATCCGGAACGAGACGCCGTCGACCGCCTTGACCAGGCCCGCGTCGACGTCCAGGTAGACCTTCAGGTCCCTGACCGTTAATACGTTAGACATGTCCAGTTGTGTGTGACACCCGTTGCGTCCGTCCCATCCATGCTTGCCTGCGAAAACCAGCTCATCGACACCAGATGCCGTCTCGTCAAGGCCCATGGGCACCCCCACCCGCGACAGTCGTCAACGAGTATAGAAGATGGATCTTGCGCGATGCCCCGGTATTTGCCCGCGATTGAGGTCGAAAACAACAGTCAGGCCGCCCCGTTGCACCGGCATCCGAACATGGCTTGCGCGTCAAGCCACTCGACGGCCGCGTGGCCCCGCGTGCGTTCGAACAGCCGAGCCAGGAAACGCCAACTGGCCTCGTCGTGCACCAGGTGATGGCTCAGGATCCCGGTGGGTTCGCCCGGGTCGGCCCGGCCTTCGCGGCGGGCCTGCAGATGGGCCGTGGTGGCTCGCAATGCCGGCTCCTCGCCAACAAAACCACGCGAGCCCTGCCAGTCGATGATGTCCACGTGGGTGTTGACCTGCACCAGCCCGGATATCGGAGCCCCGGTTGCGCGGGGCCCGAACCGGCTCAGGCCGCGATAACCTGCGCCCGCCAGCTGGTCCAGCAGCGCGACCGATCCGATGCGGTTCCACGGGGGCACCAGCACCGGCAAGGTGACCGGCCCAGCGATCTGCGCACGGGCCAGGCGCAGGCGCTGCAACGCGTCGGCCACCGGCTCGGACGCGGGGAACTCCGTCTTTTTCTCGCCGGCGCCGTTGCGCCGCACATGGTCGGTTCCATGCTGCAGGATGCGCACCCAGCGGGCGTCCTGCTCCAGCACCGAGGCCTCGACCTCGTGCGCAACCACGGCCAGGGCCAAAGGCACCTGCGCGCCAGCCGACAGATCCACCAGTCGGTCCAGCGCCGGATCGGCATGGCAGGCGTCGTCGTCGCGCCACCAGAAATCGACCGTGCGCCCGGCATCGCGCCAGCGTCCGATCTCGTCGAACAGTGCCGACCACACCGATGTCATTGCGTCTCCCTCATGTCTTGCGTTGCGACAACCAGCCCCGGGCCAACGCCGCGCTCGCGTCGGCGCCATCGAATCGCAACGGCGCCGGCACCGTCGATGCCCGGACAGCTGCGCGATCGATCGCCTGTGCCAGCGAGGCCGGCGTCAACGTGCTCTCCGGCACCATGTCGATCCAGCCACGTTCGGCCAACACGCAGGCGCGCAAGGTCTGCTCGCGCTCGGAACCACCTGCGAACGGCACCATTACCGCCCGTGCGCCCGCCTGCAGGGTTTCCATGACGGTGTTGTAGCCCGCCTGGCTGACCGACACGCGGCAGCGGCGCAGCAACAGCGTGAAGTCGGCGCGATTACGCTCGACGACGACACCGTCGCCGTGCAGGGCCCGTGCCAACGCGCCAAGCTCGTCGAACACGGTTGCGCCGATACCCGCGCCCGCCAGTACCCGCCAGCGCACTTCCGACAACCGGGTCAAGCCCCGAGCGCGCACCGCCGTCTCCAGCAACGCCTGACCAACCGCCCCGCCACCTGCCGACACCAGCACCTCGCCACGGCCCAGATTGGTGTCCGTGCTCGCACCGCTGTCGGGCAACGGGTCCACCACGTACCCGGTGTAGTGCAGGCGCGCGCCCAGTTCGGGCACATGAGCGAACGTGCGCTCGAACGGCACCAGGGATGGGTCTGCATGCACCAGCACATGGTCGAAATAACGATCGAACAACTCCAGCATGCGCTGCTGGCGCTGCGGGTCTTTCTGCCCGCCGCCGAGCACGTCCCGCACCGAGGACACGATCAACGGGGGATCGGCCGCCTGCCGGGCGGCTTCCAGCAGGGGCAGCAATTCGAAGCGCATCTGGCGGCGGCCGAACGGAAACAGCTCGACCAGCAGCAACTGCGGATCGATCTCCCGCAACAAGGCCAGCAAGGCATCGCGTCGCTGCTGGCGGAGGTTTTCGTCCACCGGGCGCCCGCACGCGTCGACCAGGGTCTTGAAAGCCAGGTCGGCCGCCGCCACGGGCGGCAGCTGCACCCAGCGCGCCAGCGTCGGAACCAGGCCGGGCACCGGCAGGCCGCCACTGACCAGCGTCACCGCCATGCCGGCGCGGCTCATCGCATCGGACACCAGGATGGCGCGCTTGAGATGGCCGGTGCCCAGCAGATGCTGGACATAGACCAGGACCCGCGGCCGCGTCATCGGCGTGGAGCCGGATCGGCCCATGCGTCCAGCGGCAGGTTCAGTCGCTGCACCCGTGGCATGCCGTACTCGTCCAGCGTGAACAGCTGCAGCATGTTCCAGTCCAGCCTGGCCGGCGGCTTGCCCAGCATGTTCCAACCGGTGGCCTGCGCGAACACGACCCGTATCACGCCGCGGTGCGTGATCGCCAGCGTCGACGCGCCGGCCAGCGCGCGTTCGCGCAACCACGGGCGCACACGCTGCCAGACCTGGCGCGGACTCTCGCCGTCGGGGGCCATGAAATCCCAGCCACGCGCCTCGTTCTCCGCCATGGCATCACCCAGCTCGGCACGCAGGTCGGCCAGCCGTCGGCCCTCCCATCGGCCCCAGGCCATTTCGACCAGGCTTGGCTCGACGATCGGCGACAGCCGCAACTGCGCCGCGGTCTGGATGCAACGCGCCAGCGGGCTGCTGAACACTGGCATGCCGGCACAGGACTGCGGCAGCGTTTGCCGGGCCAACGCCGCGCGCGCCTGCTCTGTCAGGCCGATGTCGGTACGGCCCTGCACCTGCTTGTCGCGGCTCCACGGCGTCTCGGCATGGCGCAGCAGCGCCAACGTCACCGTCATGGATGCGCCACCTGTGCACCCGTGTCGATGCCGCCATCATGACCGGACGCGGCGACGGCAGGATCCCAGCGGCCGAGCAGATGCCGCAGACGCACCGCGGCCTGCGCCAGGCTGCGCTGCTCTTCGACGAACCGGGCCGCTGCGCGCCCCATGGCGGCACACAAGGCAGCATCCGTCAGCAGCGTGCGCGCGCATGCGGCCAGGGGTGGTGCCGCCGTGGTATCGGCCAGCAGCCCGGTGACGCCGTGCAACACCACGTCGGGCACGCCCCGCGTGGCGCACGAGACGACCGCCGTCCCGGCCGCCTGGGCCTCGAGCATCGCCATGCCGTAGGCTTCGTTGACCGCGGGCCAGATACACAGGTCGGCGGCGGCATACGCGGCCGCCATCACACGCGCGTCGCAGGCGCCGAGGAAATGAACCCGACCGGGCGCCGCATCGGACAGCAACGCCTCGACCTGGGCGCGCGCCGCGCCGTCGCCGGCCACCAGCAGCTGCCAGCGCAGGTCGCGCAACAAGGCCAGGGTCTGTGCCAACACGCCGTAGGACGCCAGCTTGTCACCGGGGCGCATCATTGCCGCCACAAGCATCCAGGGCTGGTCGTCGGGAATGGCATGGGCCGAGCACAGCCGTGCCCGCGCCAGTCCCCGCTTGCGGGCCGCGCGCCGGTACGGAGTCGGATCGAGGAAAGGCGGCAACCGCTCGATCCGCGCCGATGCGGGCGCGGCCAGGCGCAGACCGGCAACGTCATGGGCGGTCGGACACAACAACAGGTCGGCCTGCTGCAGGGCCTCGAGTACCGCGGCCTCGCCCATGGCCCACGGGCCGGTCAGGCGCTTGGAGGCATGCGATGCCTCGGCGACCACGTACGGCAGGTCCAGGGCGGCACACCCCGCCGGCCCCAGCCAGTCCGGCGCCTTGTAGTACAGGTGGTAGGTGAACCAGACGTCGGGACGCGCATCGCACGCGCCATCGCGCCAGCGGTCGATCAGGGCCTGGGCGGCATCGCGCCCGGCCTGGCGCAAAGCCTGTTGCCGTGCGAGGTCACCGCTGCCATCGAAGCTGCGCAACTCGGAGACCAGTTCCACCGTGTGGCCCGCCAGCTGCAATGCGTCCATCAACAGCCGGGCCACCCGGCGGTCGCCGGACGCCGTGGGGTGTGTCGGCGCCTTCAGCGGCGCGTAGAAGGCGATGCGCATGCGGCATTGTAGGAGCCGGGCTACGGGCCGTGCGCGCGAAGGCGGCCCGTACAATGGCGCCGCCAGCGGTACCCAGCGGTGCCACCGGCCATCGACGCCGCTCGCCGGCGCACGCCTCCCCCTTGTTGCCTCCCATTCACCGGCGCTGTTTCCATGTGCGGCATCTTTCTTGTTCTCGAGCGCGGCCGCACGGTCGACCCGGTTCGCGCCGAAGCGGCAACCGCACGCCTGCACCATCGCGGACCGGACGGACGCGGGCACGACCATTTCGAATGGCAGGTGCCGACGGCCGACGGCCCGGTGCCGGTATCGGGATTCCTGGGACATACCCGCTTGTCCATCCTGGATCCGGTCGCGCGATCCGACCAGCCGTTCCGGCGTCGCCAGCACACGCTGGTCTACAACGGCGAGATCTACAACTTCCGCGCCTTGCGCACCGCGCTGGCGCGCCACGGTGCCACGTTCGATACCGAAGGCGACACCGAAGTACTGCTGAGCCTGCTTGCGCATGAAGGCGTGCAAGGCCTGAACCAGGCCAATGGCATGTGGGCCCTGTGCCTGCTCGATGCCGATCGCCACCGGCTGACCGCCGCGCGCGATCGGTACGGCAAGAAGCCGCTGTTCTACTACCGGGACGCGCAGACGATGTGCATGGCATCGGAGATCGGCCCGATGCTGCACTACCTGGACCGCCGTCCCGGCATGGTCGCCGGCGACCTGGACAACTTCCTGCGCGATGGCTGGGCGTTTCCGCACGCCGACGGCACGACCCACCTGCACGGCATACGCCAGGTCCGCGCCGGCTGCGCGATGGAAATGGACCTGCGCCGCTGGACCTGCAGCGAACAACCCTACTTCGACCTGGCGACCCACGTCGCCCACGGGGACCGCGATCCCGAACACCTGCCGGAGCTGCTGCGCGACGCGGTACGTGCACGCCTGGTGGCCGATCGCAAGGTCGGCCTGCTGCTGTCGGGCGGCGTCGACAGTTCGCTGATCCTCTCGGTGCTGGCCGACCAGGGCCTGACCGAACAGGTGACCTGCTTCACTGGCGACGCCGGCAAGAGCGACGACGCCCGTTTCGCCAGCGACTGCATCGAACAACTCGGGCTGCACGCGGTCCGCTTGCCGCTCGATTACGGCCAGGCCGGCATGGACAGCTTCCTGGCGGTCTGCCGGCACCAGGAAAAGCCGTTCCCGTTCATCGGCAATGCACTGGCGATGCCGCAGCTCTACGCGCATATCGCCAGCCACGACGTGCCCGTGGTGCTGGACGGTACCGGCGGCGACGAGGTGTTCGCCGGGTATTGGGACCGATACTTCCGTTTTGCCGCCCACGAGGCCTTGCGCGCCGGCGACGCGGACTGGATTGCCCGGGTGCAGGCCGACAATGCCGACGATCCGCGACTGCGCCACATCATCGCGCGCGCGCTGGACGCGATGGCGCCCGGACACGTGATGCCGGAGCGCCCCGGCGGGCTGAGTCGCAACGCCGAGGATCCCGCGGACCTGGACGCATTCGTGCATGCCGACGTGCGTGAGGCACCGGAACGTGACGTGCTGGCGCAATTCCGTGGCAGCCTGTCCCAGGCCCTGGTCCTCGACGCCGGCGAAGGTCGGCTGCACGAATGGTTGTGGCAAAACGACCGCAACGCGATGATGTCGGGCATCGAGAACCGCAGCCCGCTGCTGGACTGGCGGCTGGCACCGTACATGGCCAGCGGTTACCGCAACGGCTTTTGCGGGCCGTGGAACAAGCCGCTGTTGCGCGGCGCGTTCCCCGTGCCGCTGCCGACCCAGTGGCGCCGCGACAAGCAGGGCTTCCGCTGGG
>CAXBDR010000111.1:0-13589 GCA_963974265.1 uncultured Rhodoferax sp. | reverse complement strand
CGGCGCAACTCCGGCAGCGGGTCGGCATGGTCGTCGACACGCAGGTCAAGGGCGAGGTAGTCTTCGTCGGCATGGATGCGCAACGCCGCCGACTGCTTGCCACGCTTGTCGCCACCGGCGGCTTCGCCGGCATCCATGGCGTCGAGCAGGCGCTCGGCCAGCGTCGGGGCCCGGCTGTCGACGAACGCCTGGGCCGTGGCCGCTATCACCCGTGCACCGGCCAGCATGTTGCCGGCCACGCTGAAACCATCGCGCAGCAGATGCCCGCACCAGTCGATACATTCGCCTCCGGTGTGGGCGGCACCGGGGCCGTGCACGGGCAACACATGCACCTGGCGCTGCGCGCGTCCGTCGTCACCCGCCACCAGTGCCGCGACGACCTCGTCGGCCGAGTGGCCCTGCGCCAGCAGGTCGAGTCCGGCCTGCCCGTACAGAGGGTTCATCAAGGCCTGGGTCGCGATCGCGCCCACCCCGCGACGGGTGTGCACACACAAGGAACCGACGGAAAAGAAGCGGCTGGCGATCGCCACGCCCAGGTGTCCGTTGGCGTCGCGCGCCAGAATCGACCAGGTCATCGTGTATCCATCCTCGATTGCGAAGTCGTCATCATGCTGCCGTCAGCAGCCCATAGAACATGCGCACCGATGTCAGCGCGAGGAACAGGGCGAACACACGCCGCAGCAGACGGGCATCGATCGCGTGCGCCAGCCGCGCACCCCATTGCGTGGTCAACATGGTGGCCGGGACGATCAAGGCCATGCCCAGCCAATCGACATAACCGACGGTGGTCGGCGGCCGGTGCGCCACGCCGAGGCCGTTGACGACAAAGGCGATCGCCCCCGGCAGGCTGATGACCATGCCCAGTGCCGCGCCCGTACCCACGGCCACGTGCATCGGCGTGCGCAGTGCATGCAGGATGGGCACGCTGAGCGTGCCGCCGCCGATGCCCATCAGGGTGGACAGGCCGCCGATGGATACACCGAGTACCGAGGTGCCCGCACGCCCCGGCAAGCCGTCGCGCAGGGCTGCGTCGTCGCGCTTGATCGCCATGTTCAACGCGACCAGCAGGGCCACGGTGGCAAACACCGACGTCAGCACCTTGCCGCTGACGACACCCGACAACACCGAGCCGACCAGCACCCCGACCAGTACCGGCGGCACGAGCCGCTTGAGCATGTCCGGATTCAGGCTGCCGCGGCGCCGGTGCGCACGTGCCGACATGATGGAGGTGGGCACGATGGTCGCCAGCGAGGTTCCGACCGCCACGTGCATGCGCACGGACGGGTCGACACCCATCAGCGTGAACACGTGGTAGAGCACCGGCACGATGACGATGCCGCCGCCGACCCCCAGCATGCCGGCCAGCACACCGGCCACCACACCGGTGGACACCAGGGCCAGGGCCATGGTGGCCAGCCAGAGCGGGCTGTATCCATCCAGGCCGAACGTCAACATGCGGCGGACCTTGGGAAGGCCGGACACGCAGTCCGGGCCGATGTGTCGGCGGCTCGATCCGTGAACGTGCGATCGGCCTCGGGAGCCATGGACATGGATGGCGGGAATCGGTGCATGGAAGCGAAGTGTAGTGGCCGGATGCCATTTGTAAACAACAACCACCTCACCATCGCAAGGGCCATGCCAGCACGACGATCTTTACAAGCTATTGAATAAAAACAACTTTTTCAAATACATCGAACGACGATCCGGATGGCCCCCTTGCCGAATGTTGATGCCGATGTGCCAATCGGCATTACAAACGAAACGATACCGACAAATCTGTTTACATTCGTTCGATTCCTGCGTCAACCGGCGCATGAAATCATCCAACTGCACGGCCCGTCGTCGACCAAGGGTAAACACGGAGAAATTGGTGCACCACTCACCATGGCGGTGCGGCGGCTGCCAACTACAGTCGCGCGCCGCCGCGCCGGTTCTTGACCCGGGTCATCAAGGACTTGCAGTCCACCGTCAGCACTTCCGGCCGGTTGAAGATGTGTTCGCGCACGAAGCGGTCGAAACTCTCGTAGTTGTCGGTCAGCGTGTGGATATGCAGGCTTTGCAGGTCGCTCATGATGTACAGGCTGACGACCTCCGGGCAGTCCGCCAGTTCCTGCGAGATGGTGTTCATCGCCGCGGGCGCCACCTTCAGGTCGATGAAAGTCGAGATCACCTTGCCCAGTTTTTCCGGATTCACGACCGCGCTGAACAACTCGATCACGCCGCTGTCCACCAGCGCCTGCACCCGGGTGCGGGCATGCGCACGCGAGATGCCCAGTTGACGGGCGATGTCGGCATACGAGGCCCGGCCGTCCTTGACCAGGATGTTGAGCAGGGAGGCGTCGATCTTGTTCATGGCGGCGAGCGCGAAGTCCGGTGGGCGTGACGCACCGATTGTTGCGCATCCGCGCACGCCGCAGAGCGTGCAGCGCACGCTGGAAACGTCCTGCCTTTGGCGGATGCCGGCCGAACCGGGCGCGCACCGACCCGCATAAGCTGCAAGCGTGGTCGCCGATGCCGGCCGCCACGAAGCCCGGATACCAACCCACCGAAAGAGAGGAAACACCATGTTCAAGCAGATCCTGATCACGCTGGCCCTGTCCTGTGCGGCCGGCGCGTTCGCCGCCGTCGACGTGAACCAGGCCAGCGTGGCCGAACTCGACGGCATCAAGGGCATCGGCCCCGCCATGTCATCGCGCATCCTGGACGAGCGCAAGAAGGGGCCCTTCAAGGACTGGGGCGACCTGATGGCGCGGGTCAAGGGCGTGGGCCAGGCCAGCGCGGCCCGGCTCTCGGCCGAGGGCCTGACCATCGGCGGCGCCAGTTTCCGCATCGGGGTGCCGGCGACCGACACCAAGACCGGCACCGCGCCGAAGAACTAGCCGAGGTTTGCAACAACCGGATCGCATGCGATCCGGCCACGCATTCAGGCCGGGTTGTCCGGTCCGAGCAAGGCGATCAGGTCGGTCACGCCCACGTCGACACCGGCCTGCATCAGCAGCGTGCTGACCTGGCCCCGATGATGGGTCTGGTGGTTGAAGAAATGCGACATCGCCTGCCATGCCGGATGCTGTCGCTGCACGCCTTTGCTGTTGGCATAACGCATGGCGCAGCCCGGAAACGATGTGGGCATCGCGACCAGCCACAGGCTGATCGCATCGTCCAGTTGCCGGCGCTTGGCCCGCAGCGCTGCCCAGTCGTCGTAGACCGGCTCGCCCAGTTCGTGACCAGGGGCCAGGTCGAGCACCGCGTCGGACAGCGACGATGCGTCGAACCCGTGGTCCAGACCGCATTGGCGCAGCCGCTTGAGCCAGATCTGGTCGGCCACGATCAGGTGGTTGAGCGTGCGATGGATGGAGCCGAAGAACGCGCCGCGTTCCTGCTTGCGCGCGCCATCGTCGAGCGTTTCGCAGGCGTCGTACAGACGCTCGTTGAACCAGGCGTTGTAACGCGCCATCCAGCGGTAGTGGTCCAGGGTATCCGGCAGCATCGGCTTCTCCTTCGTCTCGCCATCCCGGCGGCAGCGGCAGCGTCGTCGAATCAGTCCGGCGTGCCGAATCCCCCTCCGCCCGGTGTGTGGATCTCGAAGATATCACCGGCGGCCATCTCGGCCTGCCCGATGTGCGCCAGCGACTCGACGGTACCGTCCGTGCGCACCACCCGGTTGATGCCGACCGCCCCCGGCAAGCCGCCGGCGACACCGAACGGCGCCACGATGCGGGCATTGGACAGGATGCTGGCCGTCATCGGTTCGAGGAAACGGATGCGGCGCACACCGCCGTCGCCGCCATGCCAGTGGCCGGCACCACCCGCCCCCTGCCGGATCTCGTAACTCTCGAGCCGCACCGGATACCGGAACTCCAGCACCTCCGGGTCGGTGAGCCGCGAGTTGGTCATGTGGGTCTGCACGACACTGGTGCCGTTGAAACCGTTGACCGGCCGGCCGTCGGCATCGATTTCGCCGCCCGCGGGCGAGCCGCCCGAGATGGTCTCGTAATACTGGTGGCGGGCATTGCCGAACGTGAAGTTGTTCATCGTGCACTGGCTGCACGCCAGCACCCCGAGCGCGCCGAACAGGGCATTCGTGATACAGGTCGAGGTCTCGACGTTGCCAGCCACGACCGAGGCCGGCGGATCCGGGTTCAGCATCGAGCCGGCCGGGATGATCACCTCCAGCGGCTTGAGGCAACCGGCGTTGAGCGGGATGTCATCGTCGACCAGCGTGCGGAACACATACAACACGGCCGCCATGCACACTGCGGTGGGTGCGTTGAAGTTGTTCGTCTGCTGTCCGGATGTACCCGTGAAGTCCACCACCGCGCTGCGCGCACGCGCATCGACCCAGATCGCCACCTGGATCTGCGCACCATTGTCCAGCGGTAGCGTGAACCTGCCATCCTTGAGCCGGGTGATGACACGGCGCACCGACTCCTCGGCGTTGTCCTGCACATGGCCCATGTAGGCCTGCACCACGTCCAGCCCGAACTGCTCGACCATCCTGCGCAATTCCTGCACGCCCTTCTCGTTGGCCGCGATCTGGGCCTTGAGGTCGGCCATGTTCTGCTGCGGGTTGCGGCTTGGATACGGGCCGCTTTCGAGCAAGGCGATCATCTCGGCTTCGCGCAATTCGCCACGGTCCACCAGCTTGACATTGTTGATCTGCACGCCCTCCTCCTCGATACGAGTGGAAAACGGCGGCATCGAACCCGGCGAAGTGCCGCCCACGTCGGCATGGTGGCCGCGCGAGCCGACATAGAAGGTCGGCCTGCCGTCGAGGTAGACCGGCGTGATGACGGTGATGTCCGGCAGGTGGGTGCCACCGTGGTAGGGGTCGTTGAGCACGAACACGTCGCCATCGGCCATGGTGGCGGCGTTCTCGCGGATCACCGTCTTGATGCTCTCGCCCATCGAGCCCAGGTGCACCGGCATGTGCGGCGCATTGGCGATAAGTTCGCCCTGGGCGTTGAACAAGGCGCAGCTGAAGTCCAGCCGCTCCTTGATGTTCACCGAGTAGGCGGTGTTCTGCAGCTGCAACCCCATCTGCTCGGCGATGTTCATGAACAGGTTGTTGAATACCTCGAGCAGCACCGGATCGACCGTCGTGCCGGCAGCGAACACCGCGCTGCGCGGCGTCACGCGGTCGAGCACCAGGTGGTCCAGCTCGGTCAGCCGTGCCTGCCAGCCCGGCTCGACCACCGTCGTGGCATTGGCCTCGGCAATGATGGCCGGCCCGTCCAGGCGATCGCCGCTGCGCATGTCCTCGCGCACCACCAGCGCGGCGTTGTGCCACTGCGCGCCGGAATACATGCGCACCGTCTCGCGGCGCGGCACCTCGCGCGCCGGATGGACGTCATGGCGCGGCTCCCCGGGCGCGTCGCCGGGCACCACGGCCTCCACCGAAACCGCTTCGACCACCATGCGCTTGCCCTGCATCAGGAACGCAAACCGCTGTCGGTAAGCCGCCTCGAAGCCGGCCGCGAGGGCGGCCACCAGCGCGGCGCCATCATCAGGCGCCGGATCGGGGAAGGCGACGATCAAGGCAGAATCGCTGCCTTCGTAACGGACATGCACCCGGCGCGCCGTACGCACCGCACCCCGGCTGACCTGTTGGCGCAACAACTCGTCTTCGGCAGCCTGGGCCAGGGTATCGAGCACAGACACGATCTCGGCCAGGGACTCCGGTTCCAGCACGCGTTCGACGGCCTGCTCACGGATCACGTTCTGGTCCGCCAACCCCATGCCATAGGCACTGAGCACGCCGGCCAGCGGATGCACGAACACCCGCGTCATGCCCAGTGCGTCGGCCACCAGGCAGGCATGCTGGCCGCCGGCGCCGCCAAAACACTGCAGTGTGTAGCGCGTCACGTCGTAGCCGCGCGCGACCGAGATCTTCTTGATGGCGTTGGCCATCTGCTGCACTGCGATGTTGACGAAACCCTCGGCAGTCTCTTCCGCATTCAGCCCGGTGCGTTCGGCCAGCACGCGGAACCGGTCGGCCACGACCTCCAGGCTGAGCGCCTCGTCGGCCTGCGGCCCGAACACCTTGGGAAAATAGCGCGGGTTGATCTTGCCCAGCATCAGGTTGGCATCGGTCACCGCCAGCGGACCCCCGCGCCGATAACTGGCCGGCCCCGGGTTGGCGCCCGCGCTGTCCGGGCCGACCCGCATGCGTGCACCGTCGAACGAGAGAATGGAGCCGCCGCCGGCCGCCACCGTATGGATGCTCATCATCGGCGCACGCATGCGCACGCCGGCCACCTGGGTCTCGAACTCGCGTTCGAACTCGCCCGCGTAGTGCGACACGTCGGTCGAGGTGCCACCCATGTCGAAGCCGATCACCTTCGCGTGCCCGCCCAGCGCCGCGGTGCGCGCCATGCCGACGATGCCGCCGGCCGGGCCGCTGAGGATGGCATCCTTGCCCTGGAAGGCATGGGCGTCGGTCAATCCTCCGGACGACTGCATGAAAAACAGCCGCACGCCCGGCATTTCCTGCGCGACCCGGTCCACATAACGTCCCAGGATCGGCGACAGGTAGGCATCGACCACGGTGGTGTCGCCCCGGCTGACGAACTTCATCATCGGGCTGGTCTCATGCGAGGTGCTGATCTGCGTGAAGCCGATCTCGCGTGCGATGGCCTTGGCCGCGGCCTCGTGCGCGCTGTAGCGGTAGCCGTGCATGAACACGATGGCCACGCTGCGCAGGCCGAGTGCGAACTGCGCCTGCATCGCCGCGCGCAACGCGACCTCGTCGAGCGGCTGCACCACGTCGCCGTGCGCCGACATGCGTTCGTCGGCCTCGACAACCACCTGGTACAGCAGTTCGGGCAACACGATATGACGGTCGAACAGGCGTGGCCGGTTCTGGTAGGCAATACGCAGCGCATCGCGAAAACCCCGCGTCGTCACCAGCAGCGTGGGTTCGCCCTTGCGTTCGAGCAAGGCATTGGTCGCCACCGTGGTTCCCATCTTCACGCAGGCCACCATGTCCGGCGTCACCGGCTCGTCGGCGCGCAGGCCCAGCAGATGCCGGATGCCGGCCACTGCGGCGTCCTTGTAGTGCTCGGGGTTGTCGGACAGCAGCTTGTGCGTGACCAGGCTGCCGTCGGGCCTGCGGCCGACGACGTCGGTGAAGGTGCCGCCGCGGTCGATCCAGAATTGCCAGCGGGTATCGTCGGCGACGGGGCTGGACGGGGAGTTTTCGGGAAGGGTCGTCATGGGGCTTGTCGGCGGTTCGGGGCGGTTCAGGGCGGCGCACGGCCACAGCGGCCGGTTGACGCGGTCTCGTCGCTACTGTACTTTCATTGCGGCGGTCGCGGTCTGGCGCCATTCTTCTCCCGCCGACCCATTGCGGGAAAACACCGAGAACTTGATGCAGACGCGGGCGATGGCACGGCATATGCTTGGAGGTTTGGCAAACCACAACACCTTCTGAACCAGGAGCCTTCCATGATCTTGTCCCGCCGCGCCCTTGCCACGACCATGGCTTTTGCCATCGCCGGCATCAGTTCGACCGCCATCGCCCAGACCAAATGGGACCTGCCCGCCGCCTACCCGGCTACCAACTTTCACTCGGTGACCCTGACCGAATTCGCGGCCGACGTCGACAAGGCCACGGGCGGCAAGCTCAAGATCACCGTGCATGCGGGCGCCTCCTTGTTCAAGGCGCCCGAGATCAAGCGCGCGGTACAAGGCGGCCAGGCCCAGATCGGCGAGATCCTGCTGGCGAACTTTGCCAACGAATGGCCGATCTACGCGGCGGACGGGCTGCCCTTCCTGGCCGACAGCTACGACGAGGCGATGAAGCTGTACAAGGCCCAGAAGCCGCTGCTCGACAAGAAGCTCGCATCCGAAGGCATGATGCTCCTGTATGCCGTGCCGTGGCCGCCCCAGGGCATCTACACCAAGAAGCCGATCAACGCGGCGGCCGACCTCAAGGGCATCAAGTGGCGCGCCTACAGCCCGGCCACCGCCCGCATCGCCGAGCTGGTCGGCGCCCAGCCCGTGACGGTGCAGGCCGCCGAGGTCAGCCAGGCCTTCGCCACCGGCGTGGCGGAGAGCATGATGAGTTCCGGCTCCACCGGCGCGGACAGCAAGTTGTACGAACATGTCAAATACTGGTACGACACCCAGGCCTGGCTGCCGAAAGACGCCGTCATCGTCAACAAGAAGGCGTTCGACGCCCTCGACAAGCCCACGCAGGATGCCCTGCTCAAGGCCGCCGCCGACGCCGAGATACGCGGCTGGGCCGCCAGCAAGAAGACCAACACCGAATCGCTGGCCAAGCTCAAGGCCGGCGGCATGGAGATCCTGCAACCGTCCGCGGCGCTCAAGGCCGACATGAAGAAGGTCGGCGAGACCATGCTGGCCGAGTGGCTGGCCAAGGCCGGCGACGAGGGCAAGGCACTGGTCGACGCGTTCAGGAAGCCCTGAGGACCTGACGCAACGATGCGCAGGCTGCTCGACGCGATCTACGACAGCGCCGACGCACTGGCGGCGCTTTTTTTGATCGGTGTGTTGCTGATGGTGTTGCTCTCCATTTTCGGCCGCCAGATCAATCTCTATGTTCCCGGCACCGACGCCTACGCCGGTTACCTGATGGCCGCCAGCGGCTTCCTGGCGCTGGCCCATACGCTCAAGCATGGCGACCATATCCGCGTGACACTGGTGCTCGGTGCCTTGCCCGGCCGCTGGAAACACCGGATGGAGCTATGGGCACTGGCCTTTGCCACCGCGGTGGCCTGCATGTTCGCGTTCTACAGCTGCAAGCTGGCCTGGCAGTCGCATCTGTTCAACGATGTGTCCACCGCCAACGACGCGACGCCGCTGTGGATTCCGCAGATCGCGATGGCGCTGGGTACCGTGGTGCTGGCGATCGCCTTCGTCGACGAACTGGTGCTCGAGGCGCGCGGCCTGCGCCAGCAGCTGGACGACCGCGAACCCCGGCTCAACGAGTGACGCCAGGAACACCTGCATGAACGATTTCGCCATCACCGCCCTGTTGCTGGTCTCGCTGCTGCTGATCCTGGGCAGCGGTGTCTGGGTCGGCCTCACGCTGACCGGCGTGGCCTGGCTGGCCGTGACGCTGTTCTCCAGCCGGCCCGCCGGCGACGCCATGGCGGTCACAGTCTGGGGCTCGTCCTCGAGCTGGACCCTCACCGCCTTGCCGCTGTTCGTCTGGATGGGGGAGATCCTGTTCCGCACGCGCCTGAGCGCCGACATGTTCAAGGGGCTGTCGCCTTGGGTCCAAGGCCTGCCCGGCCGCCTGCTGCACACCAACGTCATCGGCTGCACCATCTTCGCCGCGGTCTCCGGCTCGAGCGCGGCCACCTGCGCGACCATTGGCAAGATGACGCTGCCCGAACTGAGCCGGCGCGGTTATCCGGATCACATGGTGATCGGCACCTTGTCGGGTTCGTCGACGCTGGGCCTGCTGATACCGCCGTCCATCATCATGATCGTCTACGGTGTCGCCGCCGAGGTGTCGATCTCCAAGCTGTTCATCGCCGGCGTCTTTCCCGGCATGTTGCTGGCGGCGCT
The DNA here is from genome assembly GCA_963974265.1 of uncultured Rhodoferax sp. Taxonomy (GTDB): domain Bacteria; phylum Pseudomonadota; class Gammaproteobacteria; order Burkholderiales; family Burkholderiaceae_C; genus CAISIP01. The sequence continues at coordinate 4,055 of CAXBDR010000111.1, read as the reverse complement.
GTTTTCCGGCTACATCATGTTCTGGGCGCTGCGCCATCCGGAGCAGGTGCCCGCGGCCGAACGCAGCTACACGCTGCGCGAAAAACTCTCGGCGTCGCGCAGCCTGATACCGGTGGTGATCCTGATCCTGTCGGTGCTCGGCTCCATCTATGCCGGCATCGCCACCGCCACCGAGGCCGCGGCCATCGGCGTCGTCGGCGCGCTGCTGATATCGGCGCTGCAGGGCTCGCTGAGCTGGTCCACCTTCCGCCAGTCGCTGATGGGCGCGACCCGGCTGTATTGCATGATCGCGCTGATCCTGGCCGGCGCCGCCTTCCTGACACTGGCCATGGGTTACGTGGGGCTGCCGCGTCACCTGGCCGAATGGATCGCCTCCCTGGGCCTGAGCCAGGCGCAGCTGATCGCCGCGCTGGCCCTGTTCTTCATCCTGCTCGGGTGTTTCCTCGATGGCATCTCGATGGTGGTGCTGACCATGGGCGTGCTGATGCCCACCGTCAACGCCGCCGGCATCGACCCGATCTGGTTCGGCGTGTTTGTCGTGATCGTCGTCGAGATGGCGCAGATCACGCCGCCGGTGGGCTTCAACCTGTTCGTGCTGCAAGGCATGACCGGCAGGCAACTGCCCTGGATCGCCAAGGTCACGCTGCCGATGTTCCTGCTGATGTGCCTGGCCGTGACGCTGATCTACGTCTTCCCCGGCATCGTCTCCTGGTTGCCGCGGCAGATGGGCCAGTAGGTACCATAGCCGCATGTTGTCCGTCGTCGCCATCTGCATCGGCGCCAGCCTGGGCGCCTTGTTGCGCTGGGGCCTGGGTCTGTGGCTCAGCCCCGGAGCGCTCATCCCCTGGGGCACGCTGGCCGCCAACCTGCTCGGCGGCTACCTCGTCGGCCTCGCCATCGCGGCGTTCCAGGCCGCCCCCCACCTGGACCCGGTCTGGCGCCTGGCCCTGGTGACCGGCTTCCTGGGCGCGTTGACCACCTTCTCCAGTTTCTCGGCCGAGGTCGTGGGCATGCTGGGGCAACAGCGTTACCTGCTGGCCTTCGGCATGGCGGCGCTGCACCTGTTTGGCTCGCTGCTGCTGACGGTGGCGGGCATGCGCACGGCAGCCATGCTGATCGCACAGCGAGCGTGATCGGACCCGTCCGTCGGCGCCACCGCTGGCCGAACATGGCCGCATCATGGGCGCGGGCATCACGCCCGCCAGGCCGGCTTCGCGACGAGCGGCTTCAACGCCGCGTCAACACGGCCGTCGTGCGATCGGGTGGCGCATATCCTTGCGCATACGATGCCGCCGCAGGACTGGAAATCTCCGTCTTGAACGACTGTGCGACCGGCGAATCCGGCGCGTAGCTGGCGACAAACCGTCCGCCGGCACCGCCGCCGGCCCAGTAGGTCGTTGCGACGATACGCACGCGGGTCGCGTCTTCGGCCATGGCCTGCCACCGGATCACACCTTTGAAGCCCCCGAGCGTCGTCACGAACGCGGCCTGGCCGCTGGTTCCAGGGCGCACGGGGACGGCCCACAACGCGCCGCTCTCGGTGCGAATCACCAGTTCGCCCAACCGCGTTTCGAGCACCGTGCCGTCGCTTGCGATGACGTCGCCGGTCGAATAGACCGTCCTGGCAGGACCCGCCGCCTCGACCTTGACCACGATGCTGCGTTTCACCTTGGTCAAGGAGTCCGTCAACACCAGGGTGCCAAACGGGCCCGCAAACCGGGCTGCATGGCCTTTCGTCACGGCGGCAGCAGGCGCCCGCAGTGCCTCGGTGGTCGATGGCAGCGCCGTACCGCGGCCGGGACCCATGCCGCATCGCTTCTGGATGGATACCTGGTGCAAGGCGTCGCGCTCGCCCGCCAGGCGCGCAAACTCCGCCTGCTGGTCTCCGGTGCCGCCCGGCGCGAACCGCGCCGGCCAGAACAGGACGGTGTCGACCGCCGTGATGCCCTTGTCGTTCGACGCGGCCTCTTCGCGTTGTCCTCCGATCTGCAACACCCGGGTATTCAGGCGCCGGGCTTCCGCCTCGATCTGATCGCATTCGTAGGCCTGGTATCCCGGCGGCGACACGTCATCTGCGGCGATGTCCCTGGACGCCGTCGAGCAGGCCGACAGAAACAAGCTACCGACTATCGAAAGGATTGCGCCGCGTTTCATGGGTCTCCCGTGTATTGCCCCGCACATGCGGCGCCCGGATTATCCGTGCTGGCGCGCCGCTCCACGGCCGGACCGACCCGAACGCCTTCCGTGGCCGACGGCAGGGGTCCACCCGCGCCGCTGTCACGAAAGCTTCATCTGTTCAAGAAACAATGAAACGATGCAATCCCGAGACGCCGTTCGTACCCTGGCCGCCCTGGCCCACGACGCCCGCCTTGCGGTGTTCAAGCTGCTGGTCGAGGCAGGGCCGCGCGGGCTGGCCGCGGGCGCCATCGCACAGACGCTGGCCATCGCGCCGTCGGCCCTGAGTTTCCACCTCAAGGAACTGACGCAGGCCGGCTTGCTGACGGCCCATCCGGACGGCAGGCGCATCCGTTACGCGGCCCATTTCGGCACCATGAGCGAGCTCATCGCGCACCTGACCGCCAATTGCTGCGGCGGCGCGGATTGCGTCCTGACGGACACCATTGCAGCCGACTGCGCGTGAACCTGGCGCATCGCAACCAGACCCATCCATCCATCCATCCACTACCAGGATCCTTCCATGACCGACAAAGTCTTCAACGTTCTTTTCCTGTGTACCGGCAATTCCGCCCGCAGCATCCTGGCCGAGGTCCAGTTCAACGCGCTCGGTCGGGGCCGGTTCAAGGCTTTTTCGGCCGGCAGCCATCCCGGCGGCACCGTCAATCCGTTTGCCATCGAGTTCCTGGCCAAGGCCGGCATGCCGACCGAGGGCTTGCGCAGCAAGTCCTGGGACGAGTTCGCAACACCGGACGCACCAAGAATGGACTACGTGCTGACGGTCTGTGACCAGGCCGCCGGCGAACAATGCCCATTCTGGCCCGGCCAGCCGATGTCCGCGCACTGGGGCGTGGCCGACCCGGCGGCGGTCGAGGGCAGCGACGAGGCCAAGCGGCGCGCCTTCAAGGACGCGGCCACGACGCTGCGCAAGCGCATCGAGCTGTTCGTCGCGTTGCCGACGGCCACGCTGGACCGGATGAGCCTGAAGGCGCGGCTCGACGCGATCGGCAAGACGTCGTGAGCACGCGCCCCTCCGTCGTCGCCGAAGGCATCGGCACGGCCCTGCTGCTGGCCACCGTGGTCGGCTCCGGCATCATGGGCGAACGCCTGGCCGGCGGCAACGTGGCCATCGCACTGCTGGCCAACACGCTGGCCACCGGTGCGGTGCTGGTCGCGCTGATCGCCACCTTCGCACCCATGTCCGGCGCGCATTTCAATCCGCTGGTGACGCTGGCCGAACTCGCGCTCGGCCGCTGCCACTGGCGCAAGGCCAGCCTCTACCTGGTCGCGCAACTGCTCGGTGCCGTGGCCGGCGTCATTGCCGCCCACTGGATGTTCGAGCTGCCCACCATCGCCGCATCGCAGCAGGTGCGCACCGGCGTGCACCAGTGGTGGAGCGAGATCGTCGCGTCGTTCGGCCTGCTCAGCGTCATCCTGCATGTCGCGCGCAGCCGGCCCGACTTCGTGCCCGCCGCGGTGGGCTGCTACATCACGGCGGCCTACTGGTTCACCGCGTCCACCTCGTTCGCCAATCCGGCGGTCACGGTGGCGCGCAGCCTGACCGATACCTTCTCCGGCATCCGACCGGCCGACGCGCCTGGCTTCATCGCCAGCCAGCTGGTCGGTGCGCTGCTCGCCGTGGTGCTGTTCCGCTGGGCCCATGGCCCGATTCCCGATTCCGGCGCGACACCGCAAGACGGTGCTGCCGATCCGATGACAATACGCCATGTCTGACATCACGATCTACCACAACCCCGCCTGCGGCACGTCGCGCAACACGCTGGCGCTGATCCGCAACAGCGGCATCGAGCCGCTGGTCATCGAATACCTGCAGCATCCGCCGACACGCGAACGCCTGGTTGAACTGCTCGCACAGATGG
>CAXBDR010000110.1:0-13600 GCA_963974265.1 uncultured Rhodoferax sp. | reverse complement strand
CCACGATTCGGCCGGCTTACGCGAAGCGAAGCCGGACAGACGGGGGGCGTCCTTCATCTCAGGCCTTGAGGAACTCGGCCTTGCCACCAAGCCAGCGCGCGACATGGTGACGGGCCTGGGCCGGGTGGCGGTCCAGCAAACGCGGCGCGGCGTCCCGGGCCCACTCCAGCAGCGGCGCATCGGTGGCCAGGTCGGCAAAACGCAACAAGGCGGCGCCCGACTGGCGTGCGCCCAGGAACTCCCCGGGGCCGCGAATCTCCAGGTCGCGCCGCGCGATCTCGAAACCGTCGGAGGTCTCGGCCATGGCTTTGAGCCGCGCCCGCGCCGTCTCGCCCAGCCGCGGCGCGTCGCCGGTGGAATACATCAGCACGCAGGCGGAAGCCGCCGCACCACGCCCGACCCGCCCGCGCAGCTGGTGCAGTTGCGACAGGCCGAACCGCTCGGCATGCTCGACCACCATCAACGAGGCATTGGGCACGTCGACACCAACCTCGATCACCGTGGTGCTGACCAGCACACCCATGTGGCCACCGATGAACCGGTCCATCACCGCCTTTTTCTCCGCCACCGGCATGCGCGAATGCAGCAGCCCGATTTCGATCGCCTGCCCGCCTGCATCGGCCAGCGCCGCACCGAGCGTGGCATGGGTTTCGGTGGCGTTGGCCAGGTCCAGCGCCTCGCTCTCCTCGATCAGCGGGCAGACCCAATACACCTGCCGTCCCTGCGCAAGCTGGTCACGGATGCGCGCGATGACTTCGTCGCGGCGGGCCTCATTGACCAGCTTGGTGACGATCGGCGTGCGGCCCGGCGGCAAGGCGTCGATGGTCGACACGTCGAGATCGGCGTAATACCCCATCGCCAGGGTGCGCGGGATCGGCGTCGCACTCATCATCAGCAGATGAGGCTCCTGCTGAAAGCCGGCGCTAACTTCTGTCGTATCGCCCGATACCGGCCGCGCGGGCCGCATCTTGCCGCGCAGGGCCAGCCGCTGGGCCACACCGAACCGGTGCTGCTCGTCGATGATGGCCAGGGCCAGCCGGTCGAACACCACCTTGTCCTGGATCACGGCATGGGTGCCGATCACCAGCGCCGCCTCGCCCGAGGCGATCAGCGCCAGCATGTCGCGGCGCTCCCGGGTCTTCTGGCTGCCGGTCAACCAGGCGGTGGTGATGCCCAGCGGTTCGAGCCAGCCGATCAGCTTGCGGAAATGCTGCTCGGCCAGGATTTCGGTCGGCGCCATCAGCGCGCACTGGTAGCCCCCGTCGATGCAGATCGCCGCCGCCAGCGCCGCGACCACGGTCTTGCCGGAGCCGACATCGCCCTGCAGCAGCCGGTGCATCGGCACCGGCTGGCCCAGGTCGGCGGCGATTTCCCGGCACACCCGGTCTTGCGCATCGGTCAAGGCAAACGGCAAGGCGCCCATCAGCCGATCGTGCAGCCCGTCCGCGGGCGCACGCAACGGTGGCGCGCGCAGCAGCTCGCGCGCACGGCGCGACTCGAGCTGCGACAACTGCTGCGCCAGCAGCTCCTCGGCCTTCAGGCGTTGCCAGGCCGGGTGGCTGTGGTCTTCAAGCGTGGCCATCGACACGTCGGGGCGTGGATGGTGCAGGAACTCCAAGGCCGCGCGCAGCGTCCACATCGGCTGCCCGTCGTGTGTGGGCGGCAGCAGTTCGGGCGCCACGGTCTCGACCAGGTCGACCCGGCCCAATGCTCCGGCAACGGCCTTGCGCAGGTAAACCTGCGGCAGCCCGGCACTGGAGGGGTAGACCGGCGTCAACGCGTCCGGCAATGGGGCCCCCGCAGCCGAGACGGCCGGATGCACCATGGTCCAGCCCAGGAAGCCGCCGCGCACCTCGCCCCGGACACGGATGGTGTTGCCGACCGCCATCTGTTTCTGCATCGATGGATAGAAGTTGAAGAACCGCAGCGTGCAGGTTTCGCCACCGTCGCGCACCACGACCAGCAACTGGCGGCGCGGCCGGAAACTGACATCGCTCGAGACCACGGTCGCCTCGATCTGCACCGTGGCGCCGTCCCGCGCCTGGGCCAGCGGCGTGATCCGCGTCTCGTCCTCGTAACGCAGCGGCAGGTGCAGGGCCAGGTCGATGTCGCGGCGCAGGCCCAGCTTTTCCATCGCCTTGACCATCGGCGATTTCGCGGGCGCCGCAGCCGCCGGTTTCCCTGGCTTGCGGGTGGCTTTGGCGGCGGGCGGCGCGGGCATGGGACAATTCTGCCCTTTCTTCGGCATCCCACTTTCTCCTTGGCACGGGCCGGTCCAGCCCTCAAGCACATGCACCCCTCTCCCATCGATGGCGCGCCGCGCGCGCACACGCTTTCCGATTTCGACTTTGTCCTGCCTCCCGAGCTGATCGCCCAGCATCCGGCGGCGCAACGCAGCGCGTCGCGGCTGCTGGACGGCACCGGTTCCACGCCGGTCGACCGGTTTTTCAGCGACCTGCCCGCGCAGCTTCTTCCCGACGACCTGCTGGTGCTCAACGACACGCGCGTCATGAAAGCCCGGCTGTTCGGCGAAAAACCGACCGGCGGACGCGTCGAACTGCTGATCGAGCGGGTGCTCGGCGGCAACCAGGTGGCGGCCCACATGCGCGTGAGCAAGAAGCCCGAGGTCGGCACCACGCTGGTTCTGCAGGCGGCCACCGGCAGCGACGACACCGTCCGCGCCACGCTGCTCGGACGCTGGCCGGACGCCGACGGCGGCATGTTCCGATTCGTGTTGTCGAACGACGCCGGTGACGACCCGTACACGTTGATGGAGCGTCATGGCCACGTGCCGCTGCCGCCCTATATCGAACATGCCGATTCGCCGCAGGATGCGGAGCGTTACCAGACCGTGTTCGCGCGCCACACCGGCGCCGTCGCCGCGCCGACCGCGGCCCTGCACTTTGACGAGCCCATGCTCGAGTCACTGGAGCAGCGCGGCATTGCGCACGCATTCGTCACGCTGCATGTGGGCGCCGGCACCTTCCAGCCGGTCAAGACCGAGAACCTGGCCGAACACCACATGCACAGCGAGTGGTACCAGGTGCCGCAAGCCACGCAACAGGCCATCGCCGCATGCAAGGAACGCGGCGGTCGCATCGTGGCCGTGGGCACGACGACGGTGCGCACGCTCGAGAGCTGGGCCAGCAGCGGCAAGACCAGCGGCGACACCGACATCTTCATCACGCCGGGCTTCCGCTTCCAGCTGATCGACCTGTTGATCACCAACTTCCACCTGCCCAAGTCCACGCTGATGATGCTGGTCAGCGCCTTCGCCGGATACGAACACATCCGCGCGTTGTACCGCCATGCAATCGACCGCCGCTACCGTTTCTTCAGCTATGGCGACGCCATGCTGCTGGCACGCCGCAACAACACCTGATTTCCGACCGCCATGCTGCAATTCGACCTGCTCAAGACCGACGACGCCCACGGCGACAACCCCGGCAGCCACGCCCGGCGCGGCCAGCTGACGCTGAACCATGGCGTCGTCCAGACACCGATCTTCATGCCGGTGGGCACCTATGGCACCGTCAAGGGCGTGACGCCGCAAAGCCTGCGCGACATGGACGCGCAGATCATCCTGGGCAACACCTTCCACCTGTGGATGCGCCCCGGGCTGGACATCGTGCAGCAGTTCGGCGGCCTGCATGCATTCGAGCAATGGGACAAACCCATCCTGACCGACTCGGGCGGTTTCCAGGTCTGGTCGCTGGGCGAGATGCGCAAGATCTCCGAGGAAGGCGTGCATTTCGCATCGCCGGTCAACGGCGACAAGCTGTTCCTGACGCCCGAGATCTCGATGCAGATCCAGACCACGCTGAACTCCGACATCGTGATGCAGTTCGACGAATGCACGCCCTACATCTCGGTCGAACCCAAGACAAAAGGGCAACTCACGACCGAGCGCGAGGCACGCCACTCGATGGAACTGAGCCTGCGCTGGGCGCAGCGTTGCCAGGTCGAGTTCGACCGGCTGCAGAACCCGAACGCCTTGTTCGGCATCGTGCAAGGCGGCATGTTCGAGCATCTGCGCCAGGAGTCGCTGGAACAGCTGGTCGAGATGGATTTCCCCGGTTATGCCGTGGGCGGCGTCAGCGTCGGCGAACCCAAGGACGAGATGCTGCGCATCATGGCCCACACGCCGCACCGCCTGCCGGCGCACAAGCCGCGTTACCTGATGGGCGTGGGCACGCCGGAAGACCTGGTCGAAGGCGTGGCCCAGGGCGTGGACATGTTCGACTGCGTGATGCCCACGCGCAACGCACGCAACGGCAGCCTGTTCACGCGTTTCGGCGACCTGAAGATCCGCAACGCACGCCACAAGGCCGACCCGCAACCGCTGGACACGACCTGCAGCTGCTACGGCTGCGCCGGCTCGGCCGGTGTGCCGTGGGACCAGGGCGGACGCGGCGGCTTCTCGCGCGCCTACCTGCACCACCTCGAGCGTTGCGGCGAGATGCTCGGCCCGATGCTGGCGAGCATCCACAACCTGCACTACTACCTGAACCTGATGCGGGAGGTGCGGGAGGCTCTGGACGCCGGCCGTTTCGGATCCTTTCGCGCGCAGTTCCGGTCGGACCGCGCGCGCGGCATCTGATTCAGCCGGACCCGCACGGACCCGGATCCCACGGGCGACCGCACCAGTCCATTGCAGACGGCGCGGCATTCGCGACCGGTTGCGCCGGTCGGCATGGGACCCTTCGGGACTGCCGGACGCTGGCGGGCGGCATCGCCCGGTGCGTCACAGACGTCCGGTCAGCAGCAGCACGACGACGATGACCACCAGCATGCCGACGCCGCCACTGGGTCCGTAGCCCCAGCTCTTGCTATGGCCCCAGTTCGGAATCGCACCCACCAGCAACAACAGCAGGACGATCAGCAAAATGGTACCGAGGCTCATGGCATTCTCCAGAAAAAAAGAAACTCGACGGGGTCGAGGCCCGCACCTGCGGGATGCCCGATGACGGTCTGCCCAGCGCCACCGCGACATGGGCCGGCATCGTCACAGCCGCTTGCACCTGCGCGATGCGGGCGGTGGTCGGCGCGTGGTGATGTCGGTCGTCGCGGGGAGATGAACAGCCACAGTGTCGACGCTGCGACACGCCGGATCTGTCAGCCATACCTGAGTTCGGCGTAGGACGACAGGCGGTCTGCGCTGGCCGCGTCGGCGTCCTACACGTGATCGGCCGGTGCCGCCCTTTGCCGGCGGCCAGGCGCGGAGCAACATGGTGATCCGGCCTTCTTCGGTGGCAACGGCAAAAACGCCAGCGTGACAGCGCGATCCCAGTCGCCAACCAAGATGCCCGAGAACCTGGGCCGGAACCTGCATTGCAAATAGAAAGCGGGCTCCGGGCCAATCCTGCCATCAACCTGGAATCACCATGAACATCCACGCCAGCCTGACCCCGCTCATCTCCCTGGTCGCAGGCATCCTGATCCTGGTCATGCCCAGGTTGCTCAACTACATCGTCGCGGTATACCTGATCATCATCGGCGTCGTGGGCCTGGTGGGCGGCGGGGCGCTGCGCCTGTAGGCTTGCGCCGCACCCGCGGCCCATGCGGCGCACTGCGACATGTCACAGGCGCAGCGCGACCGCGTCCTTGCCCAGTGCGCTGCGCCGCATCCATGCGAACACCGAATCGACGGTGACCGTCTCGATCCGGTCCGCAAAGCGCTTCTCGTTCGGATGGTCGTCGAACGCGACATTGGCCGCCGTGATGCGGGCACCGAGCCGGGTGAACGCGCCCAGCTTGAGCGTGGTTGGCTCGTACGCCTTGCTTTGCAGCCAGGCCTGGGCCAGCGCGCGTGAGATGACGACGGTGTCGGCGGCCATGGCCATGGTCTCGATGACCCACTGGTTCGACTGCTGGTAGCGCGTGCTCCACGGATAACTGAGCATGTTGTAAGAGCGCAGGTGCAAACGCGTCACGGCCGCGTCGTCCTGCAGCAGCGGCAACAGGCGTTGTTGCAGGTCTGCCTGCGGCGCGACCCAGGCGGCTTCGTAGCGCCAGGGATCGTCGAGGAAAAACTCGCCCAGGCCTTGCCGGTAGATATCGGCGTCGGCCGTGCCGCAGAAGTTGAGCTTGTGCACGACACGCCAGACGTGGCCACCCTGACCATCGCTGTGTCGATAGGCAAAACCCAGGTGGGAATAACGCAGGCCGTACTTGGACAGGTCCTGTCCGGAGCGCGCCAGCAGCACCACCTGTTCGCCGCTGGCATCGAGTGCCTGGCGCGTCTTTTCAGCCATCGCCAGGCCGTCGCGCAGGCTCTCGACCGTCAAGGGCCGGGCTTCGCAGGATCGGCCGGCCCAGGCTGCTGGCGATGCCAGCAGTAACGCCAGCAGCGCCGGAACCAGCAGCCATAGGAGCGTGACTTTCAGCATGGTGCCGCCTGCGCCGGGCTAGTTGGAGATCCGCTGGTTGTACAGCAGCGCCCGTCCGACCTCGTTCGGAATGAAGGCGATGGCTTCGCCGGCGGCGGACAGGATCACGCCTGCAGCCACTGCGCTGACCGTGACTGCCGTGCCGACCGCCAGCGATGCCGCACCGGCTGTCCTGGCCGAAACCTCGACACTGACACGTACACCATCCGAAACCCGTTCGAGCACATAGACCGTGCCGCGCGCCGTGCTCGCGACAGTCTTGACGACCAGCTGGGTACCGGCCACCAGCAGCTGCGCCGAGGCCTGCGAGACGGCAGCGCCGGCTTCGCTGACGACAACCGAAGCCAGTGGCAAGGCGGACAAGGCGCTGAGCGCGGACGCGTCCGTCTGGGCGACGCTCGGCACGGGTGCCACCAGGGCGGCCAGCGCAAGAATACAGGCGGTTTGATGCAATCGGAATGGGTAATGCATGGTGTGATATCGAGGAAAAGGAGCCGAGATTACGGCAAACGCGCTGCGGCGCCAAACGCCAGCCGGCAATGGCTCGGAAACCGACAAGGACACCGAAGGGAAAAATTAAGGTTGTGGCGGCTGCCTGCGGGTGTGTCGTCTCAACCCCGCTCCGGCTCCTGCTTTTGCACCGGGCCGAAATTGAAGCCCGGATTGAGCACCCGCACTTCGCGTTGCGGAAACGGGATTTCGAACCCGTGCTTGCGCATGGCGTTGAAGATCATCAGCAGCAGGTCGCCACCGACGCGGTTCTTGCCGTCATCGATGCCTTCCATCCAGAACTCGACGAACATGTTGACGCCGGAGTCGCCGAAGCTGGCGATCTCGCAGTCGGGCCGGAATTCGATCGGCAGGTCCTCGCCGCTGAGCACCTTCGGATGGGAGGCAACGACGCCCTTGATCAAGGCGACCAGCGCATCGATGTCGCTGTCGTAGGCCACCGAGAAATCCACCCGGTAACGCTGGCGCTTGTCATTGTGGGTCCAGTTGATGAAGGTGTCGACGATGAACTTCTCGTTCGGGACGATCACGTCCTTGCCCTCGAAGGTCTCCAACGTCGTCGAACGCAGCGAGAGTTCGCGCACGATACCGGCTTTGCCACCTTCGAGTTCGACGTAATCGCCGACCGTGACCGAGCGGTCGAAAAGAATGATCAGCCCCGAGATGAAGTTCGAGGCGATCGCCTGCAGGCCAAAACCCAGTCCGACGCCAAGCGCACCGCCGAATACCGCCAGCGCGGTCAGGTTGATGCCCATGATGTTGAGCAGCAGCAGCACGATGATGACGAAGGTCGCCACCTCGAGCAGCTTGGAGGCGACTTCCCGCGTGCTCTGGTGCAGCTCGGTCTGACGATTGAGTATCTCGCGCCCGGTGCGATTCGAGATACGGCCGAGCCAGAACAGCAACGAACCGAAGATCGCGACCCGTACGATCCCGTAGACCGAGATTTCGATGTTGCCGACGTTGACCGCGATCGCATCGAGGATCCGGATCAGGTCGTCCAGCAGGTCGACCAGGTGCAGCAGCAGCAGCGGAATGCCGATCAGCTTGAACAGCTGTCGCACCAGCGAACTGCCGACGAAATCGTTGACCGCGGAGATGAACAGCAGCAGCATCGCGACGGTCAGCGCCGTCCTGAGCAGCCAGTCCTGGTTCAGCAGCGAGCTGCTGAGTTCGGCCGAAACACGCAACAACAGGATGGCGGTCAACGGAAAGATCAGGTTTCCGCAGTTGGCGATGAAGCGCAGGACGGGATGCGACGCGTCGGTGATGCGATCGTCATCGAGCACGGGCGCGTAATGGCGCACACGCCTGGCAACAAAGAACGCGATCGCGTAGATCAGCACGATGATGGCAGCCTGGGTGTAGGTCTCTGGCTGCGTGAGGGCGGTCTGCGTCGCGTCGACGGACTGCTGCCAGTACCGATGGAGATCTTCCAGTTGCATTTCCTGTCCTCCGAAGTTTGTTTGTCAATCGACGCCCCGGCTGGCAGGGCGCGATTGACCATGACGTGCGATCGCGCCGGACACAGGAAACCCGAAGACCATCTGGACAAGGCATCCACACCCACGTGCCGACGGCGGCACGCATGCGAAACGAATGCCCATCCCACCGATGGATAATAGGCCAGTTGCACCGCGCGTTGCGCAGGTGCACGTTGGCGGCCCTGGCTGCGGGCGAAGTCGATTCGCCGCTGCCCCCCAAGCCATTCTGTTGACACGACTGCCGTCGAACCGGCTGAAGGAATGGCGAAATGGGAAGTACCTCTGTCAGTCTGGTCGCGGTGGTGTTGCTGCTGGCGGCCAACGCGTTTTTCGTCGCGGCTGAGTTTGCGCTGGTCAAGGCACGCGGATTCCGTGTCGACGCCCTGGCGGCGAGCGGCATCGGAAGCGCCCGCGTCACCCAGAAAATCATGCAGGATCTCGAAGCCTATCTGGCGGCCTGCCAGCTTGGCATCACGATGGCGTCGCTGGGTCTTGGCTGGGTCGGCGAGCCGGCGGTGGCCGCATTGCTCAAGCCGGTCTTCGAGTCCGCAGGCTTGCCGCCTGCGATGTTGCACACCGCATCCTTCCTGGTCGGTTTTCTCATCTTCTCGTCTCTGCACATCGTCATCGGCGAGCAGGTACCCAAGACCTTCGCCATCCGCAAGCCCGAACCGGTATCGTTGCTGTGCGCCTATCCGCTGCGCGCCTTCTACCTGTTCGCATTCCCGCTCAACTGGCTGCTGAACCGTGCATCGGGTGCCATCCTCGCGCGCTTCGGCGTGGCCGAGGCGACACACATGGACGTCCTGTCCGATGCCGAGATCAAGGGCGTCATCGACGTCTCGCGCGAGCACGGCGACCTGTCGCACTCCAAGGCGGACATGCTCAAGAACATGTTCGACTTCGATCAGCGCTCGGTGCAGGAGATCATGATCTCCCGCAGCCAGGTCGATACGTTGGACCTCTCCAATGACGCAGCAACCAACGCCGCGATCATGCGTGACAGCGGTCACTCGCGTTTTCCTCTGGTGGACGGCGAGTCGGATGAGCCGGTCGGCATCGTGCTGGCCAAGGATCTCTACGCTGCCGTACTCTCGGGTGACGCCGAACCGTGGAAGGACCTCAAACGCTTCAGCCGCGAGCCGCTGATCGTTCCCGAATCGCAACGCATCTCGCTGGTGTTCGAGACCATGCGCCGGGAGCGGGCGCATATGGTGCTGGTGGTCGACGAATATGGTGTCTTCAGCGGCGTAGCCACGCTGGAGGACCTGCTGGAGGAAATCGTCGGCGAGATCGCGGACGAACTCGACATCGAGGAGCCCGGTGAAGGCATCAGTGAGTACGAAGGACATTGGGAGGCCCCCGGCCTGACGGCGTTGTCCGACGTCGAGCGCGCCATCGGCCTGGTCGCGCCCGAAGACGCCAACTGCAACACGCTCTCGGGGCTCGCCATGTATTGCCTGGGCCGCATGCCGGTGAAGGACGACCGCTTCGAGGTCGGCGGCTTTCGCGTGCGCATCCTGAGCGTCGGCGAGCGTCGCGTGGAGCGCGCGCGGATCGAGAAGATCGAGCCCGGCGAGCACAGCATTGTCGAGGGCAACACTGACGGCTGACGTAAAGCCGGCCAGCAGCAAGTCCGGGCGAATCAGGGACAGGCCGCCAGCGGCTCCGTACTCCAGGGCCGCCGCTCGCCGTGCTCGTCGGTCAGCGTGTCCAGAAATGCCAGCAGGTCGTCCCGCGCGCCGGCGCCGAGCGCGCCGCCCGTCGGCACGCCATGATCCAGCGCATCGACCAGGCGATCATGACGTCCGTCGTGCATATAGGGAGCCGTCACACCGACGTTGCGCAGGCTGGGCGTGCGAAACCGGTCACGCATGTGGTCCCGCACCACCAGACGCTCCACGGCCTGTGCGTTGGCGCGCGTCGGATCGTCATTGAAACGGCCCAGCAGATTCATCGGATGGCTGCGCAAGCGTTCCACACCACCCACCCGGCCTTGGTCGTCGCCGAACCGCGCGGCTTCGGGATCGAGCACGGCATGGAACCGTCCGTCCGACAGGTTCGGGCCGCGATGGCAGGCCACGCAGCCGGCCGGACCGACGAACAACTGCAGGCCGCGCCGCGCCGGTGCCGGATAGTCCGCCATGGCCGCCGCATCGTTGCGCAGCAATGCATCGCGGTATCGGTCGAACGCGGTACGTCCGGTGACCATGGTTTCCTGGAAGGCCGCCAACGCCTTGCCGGTATTGACGATCGTCTCCTGGGCGTCGCGCACCGGCTCGGCGCCAAACACGGCCGCATAACAGGCGGCCAGGTCGGGGTCGCGCTCGTAGATGCGCGTGATGCTGGTCGGGTTGCCGTCGAATTCGCGCGGATCGAGCATCGGACGCACGCTGGCCAGCCACAGGCTGTCGCTGGCGCCATCCCATCCATACCAGCGCTGCTGGCGCAGATTGGCCAATGTCGGCGTGTTGCGCGGCAGATCCGCCAGGCCGTGGGCGCGCGCGCGCCGATCGGTGAAGGCCCGATCCGGTTGATGGCAGGTTACGCAGGCGATATAGCCCACCGGCGACATGCGTGGATCGCGAAACAGGCGCCGCCCCAATTCGACCGCGCGCGGCTGCCCCGACACCCGGTTCGCCGGATCGGCCGTCCACGCCGGCGGCCATGGCCCGAGTGACCGGACATGCTGCAACTGCGCCTGCGTGAACCCGGCCGAATCATCGACCTGCGCCACACCATGCACCATGGTGACCATGAGTCCGAGCAGCACGAGAACAGATCGCTTGAACAAGCATGCCTCCATCGCAGGACGGCACCGCGCGTCGTCATCGGGCCCGATGACGGCATCGCCTGGGGCGTGCCGCAGCCGTGTCACTTTACGCCCATGGCCGGCACCTGTCCAGCCGCACGCGGGCGGCGCGCGTCGCGGCACTTCAGTTGAAAAGCCCCTTGAGCAGTTCCTTGGCCTTCTTCTTCGGATCGGCAGGCTCCGGCGTGCCTGCGTCTTCGGTCGCCGGCTTGGACTTCTCCTTCCCGAGCAGGGAGCCCAGCAAACCGCCCGCCTTGCCGCCACCCGCCTTCTCCAGCAATTTGCCGCCGATCTCGGACTTGGCGGCACTCATGGCTGCGGCGGCGTAGTCGGGCTTGTATTGCGGCGCGTCCAGCGCACCATGGATCCTGACCGGCATCTCGATACCCGAGAGTTGCTCATAGGACTTGCCTTGCTGGCCTTTGGCGGTGGCAACGAGCTTGGGCCGTATGGTGTAGTCCAGCGTATTGGCGCCGATGTCCACCTGGCCGGCGCCTTTGGCGCGCAACAAGGGAGACGCCATCGTCAGGTCATCGCTGGTCGCCACGCCTTTGGCAACGGTGGCAGTCAGCGCGAGTTCGCTGAAATCGGTCTTCTCGCTCTTGTCGGCGGCAAGGGCCCCCGTGTCCGCGCCCAACAAGGACTTGGCCTTGCGGATGCGCTCGGCAATGTTGATGCCCCTGATCGCACCGTCGCTCAACCGGATGCCGACCCGGCCATCCAGGCCGCGCTTGAGCGCCGACACCACGGTGCCCTGGGTCGTGACATCCACCACCACGTTGCCTTTGCCTTCCAGGATGTCCTGGTCCGCCGCATCCTTCAACAGCGGGCCCACCTGCACCCCGCTGAGCGTGCTCTTGAGGCGGTAGGCATTGCGGTTGGCATCGACGCCGGCCGACGCCTGCATGTTGCCGCCATACAGGCTCGCCTTGACCGGGTCCAGTTGCAGCTTGCCGCCGGCCGCGTCCAGCGCGAGTTCGAGCTGGCTCAGCCTGACGTTGCCGACCTTCAGCGCGCCGACGCGCAGGCGGCCGGTCGCGCGCAGGTCCTTGAGTGCGCCCAGGTCGATGGCGGGCTCGGACCCGGTCGCGGCCGGCGCCGACGCACCGGCCGTTGCACCGGCCGTTGCACCGGTCGTTGCACCGGTCGTTGCAGCACTTCGGTATCGGTCGGCGTCGAGCTTGTCGATCGTGACGTCGAAATCGACGCTGGGTGGTGCCAGTGTGGGCATGGCCAGCCGGGCCTCGATCGTGCTGTCGTCGAACCGGGTGCGCAGGTCCGCGCGCACCGTGCCCTTGCCCAGGTCGGCTCGCACCCGGCCCTGGATCGGCAGCGTCACGGTCCTGGCCGGGATGTCGGGGTTGTCGATCTTCAGCGTGCCGTCGATCTGCGTGAGTTCGAACACCCGGGTATCGAGATTGCCGGCCAGCGCCGTCGACACGCTGCCAACCGCCTTGGAGTCAGCGCTTGCCGCGTCGTAGTCGAGCGTGATGCTGGATATGGCGAACGACCGGGCGTTGCCCGAGACACCCGAGAGTGCGAAGCGCGCGTCCAGTTTCTGCCGCCCTGACAGCTTCACCGCACCGGTGATGGCCTCGCCGGACGACGTCTCCGGGCTCAGGTTCAGGCGCGGCATGTTGAGCGACAACGAGAACGGATCGTCCTGGCGTGTGCCGGCAGCGGTCAGCACCACACGGTCCACCGCGACGCGACGGGTGGCACCGTCCAGCGCCAGGCTGCCCAGGTCGGCCTTGACATCGAAGCGGTTGCCTGCGCTGGCGCCCTTGGCGAGCAGCACGACCGTGCGCGCAACCACGCGCAAGGCGTCCGGTTCCAGTTGCAGCGCATCGGCATTGAGCGAGAGATCCAGCCCGCTGAGCACGGTGGCGCCATGCTGCAGGTCTCCCTTCACGCTGGCCGCGAGACCGGAAAACGCGACGGTGCGGGCGTCGAGGTCCATCGTCATGTCTGCCGCGAGGTTCGCGCGCATCGCCGCCTTGGGCTGAACACCCTCAATGGTCGCCGACAGTTCAAGCGTGGTCGGTGTCCTGTCCGCGATACGCCCGGTTTGCATCTTCCATTGCGAAACCGCGACCTGCGTGCCACTGATCTGGTCCTGGTAACGCAACGAAGAGTTGTCGATCGTCACACTGTCGATATCCCAGCGAAAGGCCGGGGCCCTGGCCTGGGGCGAATCCGCTGACGGCGCTTCGGGCGTGGTGCCCGGTGTGACGAGATCGTCGAAATTGAATCTACCGTCCTTGCCCCTGACGATGTTGGCCGACAACGCGTCGATATGCACCCGGTCCACCACGACCTGCTTCGACAGCAAGGGCAACAGTTCGACCGACACGGTTGCGCCCTTGACGCTGGCGAAGATCGTGTCACTGTTGAATTCAGACAGG
>CAXBDR010000109.1:0-13695 GCA_963974265.1 uncultured Rhodoferax sp. | reverse complement strand
GACGAGCGCAAGAATGCGCCGATCCTGCCGTGGCATGACGTTGCGGCGCTCGAAGGGCAGTTGCGAGCGTTGGGGTTGGTGCCGGCTGCCGCCGCTTGACGATGCGTCGCGGGCTCGGTCCTCGACGGCGCGCCCGTGTGCGCGGATTGACCCGGCCGGCCGGGCGCGGCAAGATGCGCGCATCGCCAGATGACCCGACGGGTTGAAAGGATGCCAGCGCCATGTTCCTGCACGAACCGCCTCCGTCTGCCGCCGCCGAGCAGCTGTTCCAGTCCGACCGGGACGACGCCGGCTTCGTCATGAACCTGAGCCGATTGTGGGCCTGGCGTCCCGATGTCTGCTCCGGCTTCTCGGCATTGCGCGACCAGCTGACCACCCAGTCCGCGTTGTCGCTGCGCGAACGCGCGGTGCTGGTATGCGCCACCGCGGCGGAACTGGGCGACGCCTATTGCGCCCTGGCCTGGGGCAAGCGCCTGGCGAAGTTGTCCGACCCGCACGATGCCGGCGCCTTGTTGCGGGGCGAGCCAGTGCCGGCCCTGTCGCACCGCGAGAGCGCCCTGGCGTCCTGGGCCCGCGCCGTGACCCGCGACCCGAACGGCACCACGGCAGGTGACGTGCAACGGCTGCGGGATGCGGGCCTGGGTGAACGCGAGATCTTCGAGGCTACCGCCTTCGTCGCGTTCCGGCAGGCCTTCTCGACCATCAACGACGCGCTGGGCGCCGCGCCCGACAGTCAGTTGCAGGCGCAGGCGCCGCAGCCGGTGCGCGACGCTGTGACGTTCGGGCGCGCGCCGACCGAAGGGATTGGGTGAGCAATTTTTGGGGGCTTGCCTTGTCCCGAGCCGAACTGGCATCGCTGTCTGTGGCCGCAGGTTCCGGTTCTGTGCTCCGCCACCTGATTTGCCATTCCTGATTCCGACGAATGGCTGGCACGTCGAGAGCCAGGGCGGGGGCGGGCGGGCCCATGACGTGCATGTTGATGGATCAAGGGACGGAAGTGACCCTCGACCCGCACCCCTTTGTCGGCGCTGCAGGGACCGCCATTGGGATTGCGGATCGAAGGCGCCACGGTGCGCGCGGCGACCGCGGCTGACCTCGATGCTGCCCATGGCGTGTGCCGGCAAGTGCACGGTCATGTGTGGCCCAACGAACTGCGGGTGGCGCCGGCGCAAGGCGCGTTGCGCGTGGCCCTGCGTGAGGGGCGCATCACCGGCTGTATGAGCGGAGTCGGCTGACATGCACACTCGGTCGGCCTGCGCAACACCGACCTGCTGGCGCTGATCGGCGCCGCGACGGAGTTCTCCGGCCCGGGTTTCTTCGTGCCGACGCGCAATGCGCAACTGCGCAAGTGGTGCCTATGCCTGCCATTGCCGCATCTGCCAGAAAAGCACCGGCCAGCCGTCCGAGATTGGCGTGCCGGTGCAGGCCGGCGACCTGCGTTTCGTGCAGGGCGCGCTGCGGCGCTACACCTCGTCGGCGCATGGCCAGCGCGCCCTCTGTGGCGCGTGCGGCTCGCGCCTCGCGTGGCAGGCCAGCGACCCGCAAAACGACTGGCTCAGCAGCGTCACTGTCAGCTCGCTCGACGACCTGGCGCCGGTGCGGGTCGACTGCCACATCTTCGCCGGCCAGGAACTGCCGTGGGTGGCGCAGATTGCGGATGCGCGGCGGTATGGGGAGGAGGATGGGGAGGCTCTGTTGGCGCGGTGGTATGGGGAGCGGTGGGGGAGGCTGGGTTGGTGCGGGGTTGACCTTGCTTCACCTTGTATTGTCGACTGTGACCTTCGAGGACTCTCTGCAGGCCCGCGAGATGCGCAACGTGCTTGCTGATTCTGGAGTTCATGGCGGTGACGTCAAATAGACCGACAAGCCGGTCAGCGCCTCTCATGCTGATCGTTATCCTGCCATCCAGCGTTTCCTCCAAATTTGACCAACGGTACGTTTTAGCGTACGCTGTGCGCCACTTTGGAGAAAGCCATGACAACCCCCATTACCGCGAGTGAGGCTCGGGCCAGCCTGTACCGGTTGATCGATCAGGCCAGTGAGTCGCACCAACCGATTCATATCTCAGGCAAGCGAAGCAGCGCCGTTCTTGTCTCCGCCGAGGACTGGCAGGCGATACAGGAAACGCTTTATCTTCTGGCAGTTCCGGGGATGCGTGAATCGATCAGGAAAGGCATGGCCGAACCACTCGACAAGAGCGCCAAGGAACTCAACTGGTGAAATGGGAAGTCGTCTTCGCGAAACATGCGGTCAAGGACGCGAAGAAGCTTGCTGCTGCTGGTTTGAAGGCCAAGGCGCAGGAATTGCTTGCATTGCTGCAGAAGGATCCCTTTCAAAATCCGCCGGCCTATGAAAAGCTGGTTGGCGACCTCGATGGCGCCTATTCGAGGCGGATCAACATCCAGCATCGGCTCGTCTATGAAGTCTTCAAGAAGGAGCGTATTGTTCGCGTCCTTCGCATGTGGACCCATTACGAATGAATTCGTGGGGCGACATGTCGTCCGGCGCGGGCGCCCGGCAACGGGAGGCTGCTTCGTGGTAGTTGTTGCGCGCCGGTCATGTCACACGGTCCGCCACGCAACACAACCGAGGGTTCTCTTTCATCCGGCTCTCCAAAGGACGCGCGCAGCTACCGCATGCCCTCGGCGTTCTCCCAGGAGTCACCCATTCGTGGAAATCGTATGTTCGATCATGTCAAGTTCGGAGTCAGTGACTATGAAGCGGGCAAGGCGTTCTTCATCAGCGCCCTCGCACCCCTCGGCGTAGTCGCCGGGTCTGAAGGAGAGCCGTCGTATGGCATTGAGCTCTACCTCCCGGACGGTGGGCCTTCACTGTGCATTTTCCAGACCGCCGAAAAGCCGGCCCATCTGCACCTGGCATTCGTGGCGAAAAGTCGCCGGCAGGTCGAAGCGTTCTACCGCGCGGCACTGAATGCGGGTGGCAAGGACAACGGGCCCCCGGGGCTGCGACCGCAGTACAGCGCAACCTACTTCGCAGCGTTTGTCATCGGCCCGGACGGCCACAATCTCGAAGCCGTCTGCCATGCGGGGGAGGTCTGACACTGCGCATGGGGGCTCTCCTTCAAGCGCAAGAGGCGGCCGGCAGATTGGGCTTTTTGGGGAAGCGCCTGCAGTCGTGTCGCCGGCATCTGCAGCGGGCTTGTGTCTGTGCCCCGTGCCGACATGGAATCTGCGGCATCGATGCGCCAGTCGCTACCAGCGACAGGCAAGGGGACCGAAGCTCGGTTCCCTATCTTGCATGTTGACGGTGCAAGGTTTAAAACCGACCCTCGGCCAGTTCCCCTCCGCCTGATTCCCTGGCTGATTCAATGAAAACCCGCCCGCCTATCGGAGTCCCCACCATGCCCGCCACCCGCCCCACCATCTCCGACAAACGCCGCGCCTTCCAGCAACTCCACGCCGCCGGCTGTTTCGCCATTCCCAATCCGTGGGACGTCGGCAGCGCGCGTTACCTGCAAAGCCTGGGTTTCCAGGCGCTGGCGTCGAAGGGCCTGGCCGACAACGGGGTGTCGCGTGACGCGGTGCTGGGCCATCTGCGCGATCGGGGCGGCAAATCCTGGCATCGACCTCCAATATTGGGATTTGCTGCTAACGCGTGACGACGCATGAGGCCCATTGAGTTGCTGCACCGGGCCACTCCCGACCACTGGGCGTCAGCATTCGTCCGGCCGACACCATGTCGGACCGGATGAAACCGGTCTGGTCTTGTCGACGACGGTGTCGTCATCAGTGGCCGGGTTCGCGCGATATTCGACGTCAGCTTGGCTCGGCTGCGCAAACGGCCGCTGCTGCCGCTGGTCGGAGGCGGCTCACAGCAAGAAGGAGGCGACGAATCAGTATGCGATCCTCTATGGAGATCGATTCACGTAGGCAGTCACTTCAGATGTGGCTCAAACTTGCCTGCCGCGCTGGTCGTTCGTCGCAAGCGACGCCCGCCGTCTGTTGGTCACGCGTGCGGCACGTACGGCCTTGGAGATTCAGCTCTGACGCGAAAAGCTGCGATTCGTGCGTTGCAGGTTGCCATCACCGCCGCGCGAAGCACTGTGCCGACAACGTTCGCGGTAATTCTGGCGTCAAGGGGTCGCCGATGAGGAATCCGCCCAAGCCCGGGGTAGTCGCAATCCCATCGTTATGGTCGGTCGCCGCAATTGCCACGATGGAAAATGTGGTGTCGATGCCGTTCGGCATACTCCGAATTGAGCTTGGGATGGCGAGTTCGCATTTGCTGGTCAGGCCCGTATGGTCACTAGCGATCTCCCAAGGCCTGCGCCAAGTATGAGACCCGGTCCAGGCGATTTCTGGTTGTCGCCGGCCTCCTTCGATGCTAGGACCTCTTGTCGAATCCACTGGCGGAACGCCTGCAGTGGAGGGTAGCTTTCGCGCGCGATCGGCCACGCAAGGTAGTAATCATCCTCGCTTTCCATCTGCTGGTCGACGGCTACGACAAGATCGCCTCGAGCAAGTTCGCTGTCAATGAGGAAGCGCGGCAGTAAGGCAACACCCAGTCCGGCGATTGCGGCCTGCGTCGCTACTGCGAATTGGTCAACGAGCATCCCCGGTACTTCGCCACTTGGCACCCCCATCGCCATGAACCACTGCCGCCATGCCCGCGGCCGGCTTTCAAGGTGCAGCAGCGGCGCCTTCAGCAGGTGTCGCGGCTGCGAGATCCGATATGCCTTCATGAGCTCCGCGCTGCAGGCCGGTACTACCGTCTCCTTCATCAGGAAGTCGAACCGTGCGTGCGGCCAATCGGGTTGGCCGAAGTGGATTGCTGCGTCCACCTGATCAGATTGAAAGTCGAATGGCGCCAGTCGCGTGGTGAGGTTCAATGTCACACCGGGATGCTCGATCATGAAGGCCGGCAGGCGAGGTGCGAGCCAACGCGTACCGAAGGTGGGAAGGATCGCCACGTTGAGCAGACCCCCCTTTGGGTTGGCCCGAAAACCCAGGGTGGCCGTGGCTAGGCGGCGCAGTGTCGCACGTACCTCCTCGGCATAGGCCTCGCCCGCGGTCGTCAGGCGCACGGTCTGGCGCTCGCGTATGAAGAGCGCCGAGCCGATCTGTTCTTCCAGCGCGCGAACCTGGCGGCTGATCGCGCTTTGCGTGAGGCACAGTTCCGCCGCTGCCGCGGTAAAGCTCTGGTGTCGGGCCGCTGATTCGAAGGCGCATAACACATTAATGGGCGGCAGGAAGCGGCGCTGCAGTGTGGTCATAGTTCATTCTATTTTGGAATGACATCAGGTGAGAATATCGTTTGCTTCGCCTTATTCGGACCGCGAAAATTCACCAAGTCAATGATGATGAATGGGAATGATCCAGTGAAGACAACCGCCTTCGTGTCCACCGACGAGATTCGAAACCTGTTCTCCACCGCCTTGTCCGAAATGTATCGCCGTGAAACGCCGCTCTACGGGACACTGCTGGACATCGTCAGGCAGGTGAATGAGTCCGTACTCGCACGTGAACCACTACCGAAGCAGCGCCTTGATGCCAAGGGGGAAAGCCCTCGGCTGGGGGGCGAACGGCACGGCGCCATTCGCGTCGGAACTGCCCGCGAACTATCGAACCTGCGCAGGCTGTTCGCGGTCATGGGCATGGTTCCGGTTGGGTACTATGACTTGTCCATCGCAGGCGTTCCAGTCCATTCGACGGCCTTTAGGCCGATCAGTCCCGAGGCTCTGGCGCGTAGTCCCTTTCGGGTATTCACGTCTCTCTTGCGGCTCGAATTGATCGAAGACGACGACCTTCGCGAGACGGCTGCGCAGATCCTCTCCAAGCGCGAGATCTTCACGCAACGCGTCCTCTCGCTGATTGACGTGCACGAAGCGGAAGGTGGACTTGATGCGGCGCGAGCACAAGAGTTTGTAGCCGAGGCGATCAAGACGTTTCGCTGGCACGGCGAAGCGAGTGTCACGCGCAGCACCTACCAGCGCATGCATGATGCGCACAGGCTCGTGGCCGACGTTGTTTGCTTCCGAGGCCCGCATATCAACCATCTCACGCCGCGGACACTAGACATCGATGCGGCGCAGGCCGAAATGTTGCGGCGTGGAGTTTGCGCCAAGGAAACGATCGAAGGGCCACCACGGCGGAAGGTTCCCATCCTCCTGAGACAGACAAGTTTCAAGGCATTGGAGGAAGACGTGCAGTTCGCAGGAGAGGAGGGCGCGCATACGGCGCGTTTCGGAGAGATCGAACAACGTGGCATCGCGCTCACGCGCAAGGGCCGTATGCTGTACGACGCATTGCTCGCAAATGCGCTTGATACGAGGGCTGAGGCCGGCAGCACGAGTTATCCGAATCGGTTGGCGAAGGCTTTCGAGTCATTTCCGGATGACTTGGAGACGCTTCGGCGTGAGGGCTTGGGATTCTTCCGCTATTCGTTGACGGACGGCGGCGAGCTAACGGCCGACCCCATCACCTATGAAGACTTTCTGCCGGTAAGCGCGGCTGGGATTTTCCAGTCCAACCTCGGTGGGACAGCGCAGAAGCATCTGGCAGGCCGATGGGCCAAAAGCACGTTTGAAGCAGCGTTAGGCGCGGAGGTATTGGATGAAATGCGCCTGTACGAAGAAGAAGAGCGTGCATCGCTGGTCGCGGCACATGCGAGGCTCGGCACTTCCATTGCGAGCGCCCTACAAGCCATCGTCGGAAAGGAAGGCATTGTCGAAGAGGAGGATATGGCACCTTACCTGAAAGGCGCGCGGTTCGGTTGCGGACGGGCAATGTGCGTAGTCCGTCCGTCGAGTGCGGAGCAGCTTGCACGGGTGATTGTCCGATGTGCCCGAGAACGCGTGCAAGTCATACCGCAGGGTGCCAACACGGGGCTGGTCGGCGCAAGTTCACCGGACGACACTGGAGCTCAAGTCGTTTTGTCGTTGGGTCGAATGCGCAGCCACTGCGAGGTCGACGCTGCAAATCGCACTATTACCGCCGATGCCGGTATTCTGCTGCATGAGCTCAATGCCGCTCTCGCGCTTCATGGACTGTGCCTACCAATAGACCTCGGCGCCGATCCCTCTGTCGGCGGTATGGTTGCTGCGAACACAGGTGGCGCGCGGCTGATCCGCTGGGGTGACGCGCGGCGTCATCTGCTCGCCGTAGAAGCCGTGTTGTTTGATCCGCCCGGCGAGATCGTCCGGTTCGGCAAAGCCCTGCGCAAGGACAACACGGGGTTCGACCTGAAGCAGCTCTTCGTCGGGACCGCCGGCGCTGTAGGAGTCGTGACGCGGGCGACTTTCGAAGTGCATCATGTGGCACATCAAACTGCAACCGCACTCATCACTCCTTCATCGGACGAGGCGGTGTTGAAGCTGCTTGAGGACTTTGAATCCGAGCTCGGCGACTTTCTCGCCGCGTTCGAAGGGCTGTCGCGGGCTGCTATTCAAGCCGCGGTGGGTCACGTCCCGGCATTGCGTAACCCGTTTCAGGGCGACACGGTGCCCCCCTTTGCCATTCTGGTCGAGTTGCAATCGCGCGCGACGACAGCCGCGACGGGCCTGGACCTGTCAAAGTTGCTGGGCGATTTCCTAGAAGAGCGATTCGGCGGCAGTGTCGCCGACGCCGTGCTCGGCCGCAGTGATGATCTCTGGCGACTGCGCCACGGCATCAGCGACGCGACGCGCCTCCTCGGTCATCCCATCACGTTCGATGTGTGCTTGCCGCGCTCGAAGCTCATGGCGTTCCGGGCCAATGCCTCGGCTTTGATACACGAGCGCTGGCCACACCTCGCCGTGGTTGACTTTGGCCACATTGCCGACGGCGGGCTGCACTTCAATCTGGCCTGGCCTGCTGCGGCTTCGCCCGCTTACGACGCAAGTGTCGTGCGCGAAGTGCGCGACGCAATCTACGATATGGTCGTCAACGACTTCGATGGAAGCTTCAGTGCCGAACACGGCATCGGGCCCCACAACATCGCCTATTACCGGATGCACACTCCGCCTAGGACACTTCGCATCGCCGGGCGCCTTCAATCGCTGATGGATCCTGCGCGCGTTTGGGGCGGTGCGGATTTCGGCCCGCGGGAGGCGGCATGAATCTTGATCTCTTCGTCCCCGCGTTCGTCAATCCGGCGGGATCACCGATTCGTGAGCTTTTTCCCTACCTTGCGCGCCCCGATATGATCTCCCTCGCCGGTGGTTATCCTTCGCCCTCGCTGCTCGACGCCCATGGCTTGCGCACGTCTGCCCAGCGTGCGCTGGCGCTGGGGGCGGGACCGCTACAGTACGGAGCGACGGAAGGCACCCCCGACCTGAAGGAGCAATTGCTTTTGCTTTGCGCGTCCCGCGGCATCACCGCGACGGAACAGGATCTCCTCGTCACTACCGGTTCGCAACAAGCCTTCGATCTGCTCGTGCGTCTCTTTGTGCAGGCTGGAGATACCGTTCTGGTGGAAACGCCCGCCTATCCTGCGGCCATTCAGGCGCTTCGCATGGCCGGCGCGGAGATGGTGGAAGTCCCGATGGACGCGCAGGGCCTGATGACAACGGAACTCGCGCGCATCGTGGACGCGCTCCCGCCGTCGTCCAGACCCAAGCTGCTGTACACGGTGCCGGCATTTTCCAATCCGCGGGGCACATTGATGCGCCCGTCGCGGCGCGCCGAGCTTGTGGAACTCGCGCGGAAGCACGGTTTCCTGATCATAGAGGACGATCCGTACGGCGAGTTCGTGTTCACCGGTGATCGATGCGAGCCTTTGCATGTGCATGGGCATCGTCTATGCGGCGCTGACAACCCGGTCATCTACCTTGCGAGCCTTTCGAAGACCGTGGCGCCTGCGCTGCGTGTGGGATGGATGGTGGCCCCGCCAGACATTGTGAGACGCTGTAACGTGGCCAAGCAGACGGTGGACTTGTGCACCTCGCCGATCACACAGGCCATTGCGGCAGACTACCTCCGCAGTGGCCGTTACGCGCCGACAGTTAGGTCTTCGCGCGACGAATACAAGCGCCGTGCCGACACCATGGCCGATAGTCTGATGCTTGAACTGGGGGGGCAGGTTCATTTTGAACGGCCAGAGGGAGGCATGTTCCTGTGGCTCGAAAGCGCCGATCCGC
The DNA here is from genome assembly GCA_963974265.1 of uncultured Rhodoferax sp. Classification (GTDB taxonomy): domain Bacteria; phylum Pseudomonadota; class Gammaproteobacteria; order Burkholderiales; family Burkholderiaceae_C; genus CAISIP01. The sequence goes on along the minus strand of CAXBDR010000109.1, from coordinate 4,619 downwards.
TGAATGCTCAGAGTCTTTTTGAGGCTGCGGTGAACCAGGGAGTGCTCTTCGTGCCGGGCGCGGCATTTTTTCCCGTTGCGCCGAAGACAGGTTGCATGCGGCTGTCGTTTGCTGCTACGGACGTCGACCAGATTCGCGAGGGTGTACGTCGGCTCTCCCGGGCTTTTCGGATCGCCTCGAAGGCGGTGTGAAATTCAGACCACCATCGAGACCCGACCACCGATACGCGACAACTGTTCCTTCACGGTGGAGCCTAGTCGCAACGCGCCTTCGACCAGTTCTTCTGCAGAGCCCGAACCGAAGCTAAGTCGAAGGGTGCTGTGATCGGGTTGGTCCGTGTAGAAGAGATCGCCTGCAAGGTACGACACACGGTTTGCCATCGCGGAGTAGAAAAGTGCCCCCGCCTCGAGTCCTCGTGGCAGCCGAAGCCATACGTTGAGACCGCCGTCGGGCCGGGCAAGCACGACCTCATGTGGCATATGGGCACGAAGCGCTTCGAAGAAGGCCGACTGCCGCGCTGCGTAGTACTGGGAGAGGCGCTTTACCACGGTGGCTGGATCGCATCGCAGAAAGAACTCCGTCGCAAAGGCCTGCACGAGGTTGGATGTGTGCAGATCACTCAAGCCACGTGCGGCTACGAAGCCTTCCCGCAATGCGCCGGGCGCGATCAAGGCACCCAGGCGCACGCCAGGCAAGAGCGACTTGTTGAAACTGCGCACATGGCAGACCAGAGGCTGCGCTGTCGTACCGCGGGCGAGTGCGTAGAGCGATGGCAGGGGCTTGCCGCGAAAGCGCAGTTCTGGCGCATAGTCATCTTCAATCAGCAAAACGCCGTGCTGGCCACATAGCTCCAGTACCGCGTTACGCTTGGCCAAGCTCATCGTGACGCCGCTGGGGTTCTGGAAGTTCGGCATCACGTAAAGGGCGCGCGACTTGGTGCGCTGCAGAGCTTGCGCGAGGTCCTCGATCGAGATGCCGTCCGGTTCCATCGCGACGCCAACCGTGTTGACGCGAAGGGAGCGCGCGAAGTCGAGCATACCGAAATACGTGGGTCGCTCCATCAACAATGTGTCTCCCGGTGAGAGCGAGGCACGCGCCACGATGTCGAGGGCCTGTTGCGCGCCATTGGTCACAACCACCTCGGTCTCGTTGCAGGTGATGCCTTGCACGGTGAAATAGGCGGCAAGAATTCGCCGCAGTTCGTCGCTGCCTTCGGCACCCGTGTACTCGAACATCTCGGGGCCTATCCGTGCCGCTGCGAATTCCAGGAGCGTGCCGCGCAGGTCGTCGGACATGACCGCCTCTGGGGAGGCGTAGGCCTTGGTCAGCGAGATCACCCCGGCACCATGCGCGGCGCGCAACATGTACTGGAACGCGCGATTGCCCGATACCAGGGCCGCCGCCGGAACGTCCGGCAACTCGTTGGCGATGACAGGAGCGGCAGCCGGCGACGGACGCGCGAGCACGATGGTGCCACCCCGGCCACGCCCACCGACAATGCCTTGCCGCGCAAGTTCGCGATAGGCCTTTGACACGGTCACTGCATTGACGCCCAGGTGCGCGGCCAACTCGCGAACAGACGGCATGCGATCGCTCGGAGAAAGCTTGCCGGCTTCCACAGCCTCGATCACCATCCTCTCGAGTTGTTGGTAGAGGGGAATCCCCGAGGTCGCACGGCTGAGCCGGAATTGATTCAGGTTCATCGAACGGCCTGCGGTGTGCCAAACATTTCAAGCATCATGCCAAACATTATATGCACGCTTGATAACTTTCTTGCGGAAAAATAATTCTGCGAATGCTATGGACATTCATTTAATGTGCGCATATATTAGGCGCACATAGAGGAGTTTTATATGAGTGCTAAGTGGGGTGTACGGGATGATCGCCATTCGCAATCGACATCGCTGCGGCAGCGCTTTCCCTACAGTGTCCTTAACATGTCTACCGGGCCTGTCCATTTGAGCGACTCCGTGCTGCGTGCGCCGCTTGACGGGCATATTTCGTCGCACTCGAACCAATTCTGGAACGTGCACGCGCAAGTCACCGAGATGTTGTCGCAGGTGTTTCGGACGCAGCAGCCTGTGCTTGCCGTTCATGGCTCGATCCGTACCGGTCTAGAGCTTTGTCTGCGCAATCTAATCCAGCCAGACGACACAGTCATGGTGTTGTGCAATGGCTTCTGGGGAGAATACTTGGCCCGCAATGTCGCTGAGTTCACCCCGCGGGTTGTGCGCGTGGAGTCCTCCCCTTACTTGCCGTTCGATATCGAAAGGCTCAAGGTGGCGTTCGGCGACAACGCTCGTCCCAAGCTTGTCGTGGCCGTTCATGTGGAGACGAATACGGGAGTTGTGAACGATGTCCAGGCGATCGCAGCCGCCGCTCGCAGCGTGGGTGCGTTGTCGTTCATCGACACAGCATGTTCAGTCGGCTGCATGCCGGCTCCCATGGACGATTGGGGCCTCGACGTGTGCGCTACGGGTTCACACAAGACGCTGGGCGGGCCACCAGGGCTTGCGTTGATTGCATTGTCTGAGGCTGCGATGGAGTATGCGCGTGAGGTCAACGCTTGCACGGGCGGTTCGGCAATGAGTCGTCTCCCCACGCTTTTCGAGCGGTGCCTTCAGCCAGGAACTGCCCCCAGCTACACCCATTCGGCGCCCTTGTTGCTGGGACTGAATGCGGCGCTGTACGAGCGACTCACGCCAAGTCTGGCTCATTGGGAGTCCTATTCCATGAGCTGCGCAGCCGAGTTCCGCCGCGAAGTTCGCGCTGCGGGCCTTTCGTTCGTGACCGACCACGTCATCCCTCCTGGACAAGAGGCGGGGAAGCTCTCGACAACTGTCATGGCCTTGCAGCTCCCGGCGGACGTCGATGAGGCGCGGCTGCGTGCTCGCCTGGAGCAGCAGCACGGCATCTTCGTCATCGGCAACGTGGGTGCACTAGCCGGGAGGTCTGTGCGTATCGGCCTGATGAGCCCTGTGCAAATGGATAGCAAGAACTGGGGCGCCACTATTGCCGCCCTGCGCGAGTCGATCACCCATTGCCGCAATACCAAGGAGAAAACTGCATGAAAAAGCCCGAAATCGCGAGGATGCACGTCGCATTGGCGGTGCAAGACCTCGAAGCCGCAATCGAGGAATTTACCGAACGTCTAGGTGCCCCACCCGTCGTGGTAGCCGGAGGGGAGTATGCGCTGTTCCTGGTCGGCTGCCTGAACCTCTCCATCTCGGAGATACCTGGGCAGGCAGGCAAGTTGCGCCACCTCGGCTTCGAGGACACCGCGAGTTCCGAGTTCACTGTCGAGACCGACGACAACGGCTTCATGTGGGAGCGGTTCACGCTTCCCCAACAAGCCCAGGAAATCAATGAACGTTGGCCTGGCACCGACTGGACCCCTTCACCCGAGCAACTTCCGAAGAAAGGATAGACGCCATGACCTCAATGAGCCTGCTTCTCCATTCCATCAAGCGTTGCCTTGGCATGCTGCGACGCCACGCTGTCGCCGGCGGCGTTATCGCGATGGCTACGTCCGTAACAATCACACATGCCCAGGAGGCTAGCTCGCGTCTGGACGAGATCGTCAAGCGCGGCACCATTGTCGTGGGCGTCACCAGCGAATCGCCGCCGTTCGGTTCCATTGACGAAAAGGGCAATCTGGTCGGCTTCGAGATCGACCTCGCCAAGCTTGTCGCGAAGGCACTGTTCAAGGACGAGAGCAAGGTGGAACTCGTGCGTCAATCGTTCTCGGCGCGGTTTCCGAACGTGCAGAGCGGAAAGATCGACATTGGCATCCAGGTGACGACGGTCTACCCGGAGCGGCTGCTTAGCGTCGCCTTCACACGACCTTACATCGACAGCGGTACGGCGGTGCTAGTGCGCAAGGACTCACCGATAAAGACGATAAATGACCTGAACGATGCCCGTTACAAGGCTGGCCTTGTGTCCAATCCGCAGCAGCAGGAGCGCCATCAGCGCTATTACCCGAAGGCCCAGCCAGTCACATTCGACGGCTATACGCCGCTCATGCTTGCTCTGCAGTCCAAGCGTGTCGATATCGTGCAGGCTGATCTGCCTGTTGCCCGCTGGTACGCCGCGCAGAATCAGGAGTTGCGCGTGCTTTCGGACCTCTTGAGCGACAGAACGTACAACGCCATCTTCATGAAGCAAGGAGACTTTCGGTTGTGGCTAGTGATGGACCAGATCGTCGCGGCTATGCGCGGCGGGGCGCTCTACACCGACTACGCCGCAATTCACGAGAAGTGGTTCGGCTCTCGGCCCGATCGCGTATCTCCCTGATCCATGTTGAGCATCTCCTGGTCCTATCTCGAGCGCGTGCTACCCGCAATCGGGCTTGGCTTCTGGATTACTGTGCAGGTCGCAGCGGGTGCGCTCCTGGTTGCCGGTATCGTCGCGCTGGCGCTGACGGCGCTTCAACAGGCACTGGGGCGCCCCGCGGTCGCAGTCACTTCGGCGTTTGTCAACTTTCTTCGCTATACGCCTGTGCTGGTGCAGCTGTACCTCTTCTATTTCGGTTTGCCATTGATAGGAATCGACCTGAGCGCCTTCTGGTGCGGCGCGCTCGCCATCGGACTGCAACAAGGGTGCTACGCAAGCGAGAT
>CAXBDR010000108.1:0-14139 GCA_963974265.1 uncultured Rhodoferax sp. | reverse complement strand
CGACGAGATCGAGGCGGTATTCGGCGCTCCGCTGGCAGACGAACACCATGCCGACCGTGCGGTTGCCGCGGCGCTGGAGATGCAGCGGCGGCTCGAGGCCTGGAACGCCGTGCGCAAGCGTTCCGGCCAGCACACGCTGGACCATGGCATCGGCATTCATTCGGGCACTGTCGTGGCCGGCAATATCGGCAGCGCGCAGCGCATGTCGTATGCACTCGTGGGCGATGCGGTCAACGTGGCTTCGCGCATCGAGTCGCTGAACAAGCAGTTCGGCTCGCATATCCTGGTCAGCGGGGCCACCCGCGAACGCCTGCGCTCGCCGGTGCCGTTGCAGGCCTTGCCCGCGGTGCGCGTCAAGGGCCGTTCGGCGGAAGTCGAGGTGTATCGGCTGGCCTGAAAGCCCGCGCCGCCCGCATCAGTGCGGCATGCGGGCCATGGGGTCGTTTCCGGGGCGCTTCGATCCGTCGCCGCCATCGCGTGGAAGGTCGCGGATCTCGTGTGCCGGCACATCGACGACGTCAGCGGGCGGAGCCGCTCCATGGCCGCCCGGGCCGCCAGAGGCGGGCCAGGCGCCCCGGGTGTAGCGCGCCGATGTCTGGCGAAACTGGCCGAAGATCTTGGCCGGTTCGGGCTTGCGTCCGGTGACGATCGACCACAGGGTCACGCCCAGCATGACCACCAGCGTGGCGACCAGCAGGCTGAGCAGGAAGACCGCGACCGCTGCGACCAGGATCAGTCGCAGCACGCCGCGAAACAGGCGGTTGAAGAATTCGGTGATTCCATTCATGGATGATGGAGCCTTGCGGCCCTGGGGAGTTCCGGGTCACACGCGGTCGAACCGCCAGATCCGCGCGTGCGGACAGGGTGGTCATGGGCCGGCGCTGATGCCATTATTCCGCAGTTGGGGCCGGCCAGGGTATTTGCAAGCCCGGCGGCAGTCGGACCCGGGCGTGTGCCCCTGCAGCGATGCGGCTTGCGCGCCGGTGTCCGGGATGGCTGCTATGCTGGCTGCGCCGCATGGCGGCAGTGTGTCAACGTTTGCCAGGTTACAAGATGAAAAGCATGTACCGCTACTTCTTCCGGGGTCTGATCGCCTTCCTGCCGGTCGCCCTGACGGTCTATCTGCTGTTCCTGTTCGTGTCGGGGGCCGAGTCGATCGCCGTGTGGCTGGTCCGGCCCTTGATCGGCGACTTCTACCTGCCCGGGCTGGGCCTGGTGTTCGGCGTGGGGCTGATCCTGATGCTGGGTTTCCTGGTGTCGCATCCGCTGGCGTCGCGCCTGTTCTCGTGGGTCGAGATGCCGTTCACCCGGTTGCCGGTCGTCAAGAGCATTTATTCGTCGCTGAAGAACTTCGCCGACTACTTCTCGCCGCACGACAACAAACCCCAGCAGCAGGTCGTCTTGTTGCGCATGCCCGAACAGCAACTGGCCATCGTCGGCCTGGTGACCCGCCAGTCCATGGCGGGTTTGCCGTCGCCATTGGCCGAGGAGGAGCGTGTGGCGGTCTATCTGCCGATGGGCTACATGATCGGCGGCTACACCGTGTTCGTGCCACGCAGCTGGACTGAGCCACTGGACATGACGGTCGAGGAGGCGATGCGCTCCTCGCTGATCGCCTGGATGGCGTCGAGCCGGTCGGCGTCGGACGCGGCCTGAAGCGAGCTTGTCCGGGCGCAAACCAGGAGCAGGCGCGGCGGGTTACAGTGTGTGCAAAGGAGCGGTGCGATGGCCGCACCCCCATCACGAGGAGGTCAGATGTTTCCTGAATACCGCGACAAGATCACCGAGCTCAAGACGAGTGACCATCATTTCATGCGCCTGTTCGATCAGCACAACGCGCTCGACCAGAAGGTCAAGAACATGGAGGCGAGCATCACGCCGGCCACGCACGAGGAGATCGAGAAGCTGAAGAAGGAAAAGCTGGCGCTCAAGGACCAGCTGTATGCGATCCTGAAGAACGCCTGATCGTCGTTGCCGCGGCCTCGCGTGCAGCCGCCCGGCGCTGGCGTCGGGCGTGATCGGCGCTGCGCGCGCCCGACGTTGCTTGCCGCCACGCCGGGGAGCAGGATATACCCTGTACGTCGACGGAACGCGGGTTGGTAGAGTTGGCGAATGCGATTGAAAAAGGAGACATGATGACCACGATAGCGTCCGACATGCTGGCCCTGCAGCGGCTGTATTACTGGGAAAAGACGGCGCCCACGCGGGTAGCACTCACCCAGCCCATGGGCAACGGGGTGGTGAAGGACTACACCTGGGGCCAGGTGGCCGACGAGGTGCGCCGCATGGCCGCGCACCTGAAGGCCCAAGGCTGGGAGCCGGGCGCGAAGGTGGCCATCCTGTCCAAGAACTGTGCCTGGTGGATGATGAGCGACCTGGCCATCTGGATGGCCGGCTATGTTTCGGTGCCGCTGTATCCGACGCTCGCGGCCGACACTGTCCGGCAGATCCTGACGCACAGCGAGGCCAAGGCCTGTTTCATCGGCAAGCTCGACGGCTGGGAACACATGAAGCCGGGTGTGCCGTCCGACATGCCCTGCCTGAGTTATCCCTTGTCGCCGGACGACGCCATCAAGGCGTATGCCGGATGGGACGCCGCGTGCAAGGAGGCCGCGCCCATGACGGGTTCGCCGGTGCGCGAGGCGGACGAACTGGCGACGCTGATCTACACGTCCGGCACCACCGGCATGCCCAAGGGCGTCATGCTCAGTTTCGGCAACTTCGCCTGGGCGCTGGACGCCGGCATCCGGCGCCTGCCCATGGGTGCCGAGGATCGCATGTTGTCCTACCTGCCGCTGGCCCACGTGGTCGAGCGGGTGCTGGTCGAACACGGCTGGCTGCATACCGGATTCCATGTGTATTTCGCCGAATCGCTGGACACCTTCGCCGCCGACCTGCAACGCGCGCGCCCCACCATCTTCTTCTCGGTGCCCCGCTTGTGGGTCAAGTTCCAGCAGGGGGTGCACCACAAGATGCCGCCGGCCAAGCTGAACCGGCTGCTGTCGATTCCCTTGCTGGGCGGCATCGTGCGGCGCAAGATCCTCAAGGCGCTGGGTCTGGACCAGTGCCGCATCGCCGCCGGCGGCGCGGCTCCGATGCCGATGGCGCTGTTGCAGTGGTACAGCCGGCTCGGCCTGCACATCAACGAGGGGTACGGCATGACCGAGAACCTCGCGGTCTCGCACATCACCGAGCCCGGCAAGAACCAGCAGGGCAGCGTGGGGCCGGCCTATGAGGGAGTCGAACACCGGCTCGATCCGCAGACCGGCGAGATCCAGATGCGCAGCCCGGCGCTGATGCTGGGTTATTACAAGGAACCCGAGAAGACGCGCGAAGCCATGACCGAGGACGGCTGGTTGCGCACGGGGGACAAGGGGCGCATCGATGCCAACGGCATCCTGTACATCACCGGTCGCGTCAAGGACCTGTTCAAGACCGGCAAGGGCAAATACGTGGCGCCGGCTCCGATCGAGGACAAGCTCGTGATGCACGACGCGGTCGAGGCCTGTGTCGTGACCGGCGCCAACCTCGGCCAGCCACTGGGCATCGTGATGCTGGGCGCCGAATACCTGGATCGCGTCTCGGATGCGGCCGTTCGCAGCGAACTCGAGCAGTCGCTGGCCGCGCACATGCAGACCATCAACGCGACGCTCGATCCGCATGAGCGGCTGCAATGCGTCGTCGTGGCGACCACGGCCTGGACGGTGGAGAACGACGTCATCACGCCGACCTTCAAGGTCAAGCGCAACCGCATCGAGGACATGTACGCCAGCAACTACGAGCGCTGGGAGTCCTCGGGCAAGAAGGTGCTCTGGCAGGACGGCTGACGCCCGGGCGGCCGGGCGGCCGGGTCCTCCGCCCGTGTTGCCTGGGGCGGGGGCCGCGCCTGTCTTCGATGTAGCGATCCGGGTAAACACCTAGCGGCACAAGATCATTCAGCGCTAATATGCGTGAACATTGATATTGTGATGTTCCGATAGATGGGTGACGATTCCCCAGACCAGGTGTTCGAGGTCGCAGCAGAGCTCTTCGCGCTGTTGTCGACTACGACCCGGCTGCGCATCGTCTGCGCCCTGTGCGACGGCGAGACGAATGTCGGCGACCTGACGCAGCGGGTCGGGGTGAGCCAGTCCAACATGTCCCAACACCTGGGTGTGTTGTACCGCGGAGGTGTGCTCGGCCGCAGGCGCTGTGGCGCACAGGTCTACTACCGCGTCATCAGCCGGCGCGTGATGCTGTTGCGCGAGGTGATCTGCGCGGCGCAGGTTGCCCTGCCAGGGCATGCGTAGGAACACCATCGGGTACTGGAGATCAAAGGAGCTTTCGTGAATCTGGATACCAACGAGCCGGGGCGATTGGTCAAGGCGCCGGAGAACTTCCTCGATGCGGCCGGCATCCGCCAGGTGATGGCGGGTCGCCGTGACTTCCTGCGCAGGGCCTTTGTCGCCGCGGGTGCGGCCGGCGCCACGGCGGCGGTCGCCACGCGGGTGCAGGCCGCCACCGCCGCGGCGGTCGGCGATGGTGACCCCGCGGTGCTGGAACTGCCAGCCCATACCAGGGGCCTCGGCCAGCCAGTGGTCACCGACGGCTACGGCAAGCCGTCGCAGTACGAAGCCAACGTGCAGCGCCGCCAGAGCCCGGGACTGACGCAGACCTCGCAATCCTCGGTATCGTTCGCGCCCTTGCAGTCCATGTTCGGCATCGTCACGCCTAGCGGCCTGCATTTCGAACGCCACCACCAGGGCTGGTGGGACGTCGATCCGTCGAAACACCGCCTGATGGTCAACGGCTCCGATCCCGCACTGCTGCGCAAGCCGCAGGTGTTCACGATGGACGAACTGATGCGGCTGCCGTCGGTGTCGCGTTTCCACTTCATCGAGTGTGGTGCCAACACCGGCATGGAGTGGGGCAACGTGGCGGTGCCGACCTGCCAGTACAGCCATGGCATGCTCAGCTGCAGCGAGTTCACCGGCGTGCCCTTGCGGGTCGTGCTGGACATGTGCGGCGTCGACCTGCGCAAGGCGCGCTTCGTGCTGGCCGAAGGCGCGGACGGTTCGTCGATGACCCGCACCATCCCGATGGAGATGGTGGAAAGCGGCGAGGTGCTGCTGGCCTATGGCCAGAACGGCGAGATGCTGCGGCCCGAGAACGGATACCCGCTGCGCCTGGTCGTGCCGGGCGTGCAGGGGGTCAGCTGGGTCAAGTACCTGCGCCGGATCGAGGTCGGCGACAAACCCTACGGCACCAAGGACGAGGTGCTGCACTACATCGACCTGATGCCCGACGGGCGCCATCGGCAATACACCAGCATCCAGGAATGCAAGAGCGTGATCACCACGCCTTCGGGCGGGCAGGTGCTGCTGAACAAGGGCTTCTACAGCATCAGTGGCCTGGCCTGGTCGGGTCGCGGCGCGATCAAGCGGGTCGACGTGTCGGTCGACGGTGGCCGCAACTGGCGCAGTGCGCGCCTGGAGTCGCCGGTGCTGTCCAAGTGCCTGACGCGTTTCAACCTCGACTGGGTCTGGGATGGAAAGCCCGCGCTGGTACAGAGCCGGGCCATGGACGATACCGGCTACGTGCAGCCCAGCTACCGGCAATTGCGCGCGGTGCGGGGATCGCGTTCGATCTACCACAACAACGCGATCCAGACCTGGCAGGTGCAGGAAAGCGGGGAGGTGAAGAATGTCCAGCTTTCGTGATGCGCTGATGGCGGCCCTGGTGTGGGGGCTGGCCGCCACCGCGCTGGCCCAATCCACCACGCCGTATGTCGGCATCGGTCGCGCGGCCACGGCGGCCGAACTGGCTGCCTGGGACATCGACGTGCGTCCGGACTTCAAGGGCCTGCCCAAGGGTTCGGGCTCGGTGGCCCAGGGCATGGAGGTCTGGGAAGGCAAGTGTGCGTCCTGTCACGGCATCTTCGGCGAGAGCAACGAGGTGTTCACGCCGCTGACCGGCGGCACGACCCAGGAAGACGTGCAGAGCGGTCGCGTGGCCCGCCTGACCGACCCGGCCTTTCCGGGCCGCACCACGATGATGAAGCTGTCGCAGTTGTCCACCTTGTGGGACTACATCAATCGCGCGATGCCGTGGAATGCACCGAAGTCGCTGACGACCGACGAGGTGTATGCGGTCACGGCCTATCTGCTGAACCTGGGTGGCGTGTTGCCTGAAGGGTTTACGCTGTCGGAGCGGAACATGGCGCAGGTGCAGGCGATGCTGCCCAACCGCAATGGCTTGAGCACCGACCATGGCTTGTGGCCTGGCAAGACGATGGGTAGCGCCAGGGCTGACGTGGCGGCGGTGGCCTGCATGAAGGACTGCGCGCCCGCACGCACGGTCGCATCCAGCCTGCCGGACTTCGCGCGCAACGCCCATGGCAACCTGGCCGAGCAGAACCGGCTGGTCGGACCGCAGCGTGGCGCAGACACCACCGTGGCGGCGGCCAGCACATCCGGTGGCGCGTCGCCGGCGGCGGCCGCCGATGCGCCGGCTGCTGCAGCGCCGGCCAGGCCGGCAGCACCAAAGGCCGGCGCCGCGGATGCGGCCGCCATCGGCTTGACGCAGAAACACGCCTGTGTCGCCTGCCATGGCATGGACAAAAAGATCCTGGGCCCCGGTTTCAAGGAGATCGCCCGAAAATACGCAGCGCGTTCCGACGGTCTCGACTATCTGGCGGGGAAGATCAAGAGCGGAGGGGTGGGTGTCTGGGGTGCGGTGCCGATGCCAGCGCAGACGCTCGCGGGCAGCGAGGCGAAGCAGATCGCCCAATGGCTGATGGACGGTGCGCGCAAATAGGGCGGACCTAGGGAAGGTCCCTAGGTTCAATCTCATGTTGGTTAATTAGCATATGCGAATAAAGGAGTCACTTATGCATACTCGTCGGGATGTTTTCCTCCATTCAGCCAAGGTGGCCGCATTGCTCGCCTCGGTCGGCATGTTGCCGACCCTGGCGTCGGCCCAGGCTGCCGCCTACAACACTGCCGCGTTCGAGTCCAAGAACATGGCCGACCTGGTGAAGGCGCTCGGCGCCAGTGCGCCGGTCGAAAGCAAGGACGTGACCGTCACCGGGCCCGACATCGCGGAGAACGGTGCTGTCGTGCCGGTGGGTGCCTCCAGCAGCCTGCCCGGCGTCAAGCGCCTGCTGTTGCTGGTCGAGAAGAACCCGTCCATCATGGCCGCGATGTTCGACATCACCGATGCCATCGAGACCAATGTGTCGACCCGGGTCAAGATGGGGCAGTCGTCCAATGTCTACGCGGTGGCCATGATGGCCGACGGCAAGATGTTGTTCGCGCAAAAGGAAGTCAAGGTCACGCTGGGCGGTTGCGGCGGTTGAGCCGCGCGCATCCACCCGTCTCACCACACGACGATCCGATACCAATCACAGGAGAAAGAACATGGCAGATCCGATGCGCATTCGCGCACAAGCCGCCGGTGGAAACGCCACCGTCCGCGTGCTGATGGCACACGAAATGGAAACCGGTCAACGCAAGGACTCCGCAGGCAAGGTCATCCCGGCCTGGTACATCCAGCACGTGACGGCGCAACTCAACGGGAACACCGTGATGACCGCGCAGTGGGGGCCGGCGGTGTCGAAGAACCCGTTCCTGCAGTTCGTCGTCAAGGGCGCCAAGGCCGGCGACAAGGTCAGCATTTCCTGGGTCGACAACAAGGGCGACAAACGGACCGACGAGGCGACCGTTTCATGACGCCAGCGGCCCGGACCGTCGACAGGCGGCCGGCCATGCAGGGGGTGGGCGTTGTAGTGCATGGCGACAGCATGCATCTGTGAATACCAACGAGAGGAGACTATGAAGCCACTATTGATCATGACCGTGCTGCTGGCCTCGACCGTATCTGCCTGGGCGCAGACCAAGTCGACGGCAGACGGCATCGCCGAGTACCGCAAGATGCTCGAAGACGGAAACCCGGCAGACCTGTTCGAGGCCAAGGGCGAGGAGCTCTGGAAGAAGAAGCGCGGGCCGAAGAATGCATCGCTGGAGCAGTGCGATCTGGGCCAGGGGCCTGGCAAGGTCAAGGGTGCCTTCGTGCAGCTGCCGCGCTATTTTGCCGATACGAATCGGGTGCAGGATCTCGAGTCGCGGCTGCTGACCTGCATGGAGACACTGCAGGGGTTCGACGCCGCCGCAATCGCCAAGACCGGCTTCGGTCGTGGCGAGCAGGCCAACATGGAAGCACTCGTGGCTTATGTGTCGGCCAACTCGCGCGGCATGAAGATGGACCTGCCGCAGGCGCACGCGCAGGAGAAGACCATGTATGAGGTCGGCAAGCGGGCGTTCTTCTACCGCGCCGGGCCCTACGACTTCTCCTGTGCATCCTGCCACGGCGAGGAAGGCAAGCGCATCCGCCTGCAAGACCTGCCCGACCTGACCAAGAACCCCGGAGACGGTGTCGGCTTTGCGGCCTGGCCCGCGTATCGGGTTGGCAACGGCCAGCTGTGGGGCATGCAGCGCCGCCTGAACGACTGCTTCCGCCAGCAGCGTTTCCCGTATCCGGGCTACGCGTCGGACGTGACGATCGCGCTGGGCGTCTACATGGGTGTCAACGCAAAAGGCGCGGAGTCGATTGCGCCGGGCATCAAACGCTGAAGGAGGCACGCAGATGACCAACAAACGTATCACCATCGCCCTCGCGCTGGGCACTGCCGTGGTGGCACTGACCGGCTGTGCCGGCGGTGCTCCGTCCACCGACTACGATGCCATGCTGGCGTCGATCATGAAGTCCTCGTTCCGCGACCAGGGCATTGCCAAGGTCGAGCGGCTGCAGCAGGACGCGTCCAACGCCGAGTGCTCCAAGGCCCAGGGCAAGGACTTGCCCGAAAAGCTGGCAAAGACGATCGAGGCTGCCAACCTCAAGACGGTCAAGATGCCTTCGGACGGCAAGTTCCTCGGCGACTGGAAGGCGGGCGAGAAGCTGGCCCAGAACGGTCGCGGCATGACCTGGTCCGACCCATCGACGGCCACCAGTGCCAACGGCGGCAACTGCTACAACTGCCACGAACTTGCCAAGACCGAGATCTCGTACGGCACGATCGGCCCGAGCCTGTACAACTACGGCAAGATCCGCGGTGTGGCGGATCCGTCCAGCGCCGCGGCCAAGCCCATCGTCGAATACACCTGGGGCAAGCTGTACAACGCCAAGGCCTACAACGCGTGCTCGGCCATGCCGCGTTTCGGCCATGCCAACATGCTCGACGAGAAACAGCTCAAGGACCTGATGGCCCTGCTGCTCGACCCCAAGTCGCCGGTGAACCAGTAGGGCCGGCATCCGGACCCGCCCGCGGGCGGGTCCGTTTTTCCGATAGATATCATTGATTGCTGATTTATGAATTTGTCCAAGCGCGATTTCATGCAGGTGCTCGGCGCGGCGTCGGTCGCCGGCATGGGGCTGGCGCGGTATGCCGACGCCGATGCGGCCACGGCACAGGCCGGGTTGTACGACGTCGCGCCGTTCGGCAATGTGTCGCTGCTGCACATGACCGACTGTCATGCCCAGCTCAAGCCCATCTATTTCCGCGAGCCCAGTGTCAACATCGGCATCGATTCGATGCAGGGCCAGTTGCCGCACCTCGTAGGCGAGCACCTGCTCAAGCGTGCCGGCGTGCGGCCGGGAACCGCGCTGGCGCATGCATATACCTATCTCGACTTCGAGAGCGCGGCACGCCGCTACGGCAAGGTCGGCGGGTTTGCACACCTGGCCACGCTGGTCAAGCAGCTCAAGGCCAGCCGGCCCGGTTCGCTGCTGCTCGACGGTGGCGACACCTGGCAGGGTTCGGCCACGTCGTTGTGGACCAATGCCCAGGACATGGTCGACGCCTGCAAGCTGCTCGGCGTCGACATCATGACCGGGCACTGGGAGTTCACCTACGGCATGGAGCGCGTCAAGGAGATCGTCGAGAAGGATTTCCAGGGCAAGATCGACTTCCTGGCCCAGAACATCAAGACCGCCGACTTCGGCGATCCGGTATTCAAGCCCTACGTGATCCGGGAGATCAACGGCATACCGTGCGCCATCATCGGCCAGGCCTTTCCATACACGCCGATCGCCAATCCCCGTTACCTGGTGGCCGACTGGAGCTTCGGCATCCAGGACGAGAACATGCAGAAGATGGTCGACGAGGCCCGCGGCAAGGGTGCCCAGGTCGTCGTCGTGTTGTCGCACAACGGCATGGACGTCGACCTGCAGATGGCGCAGCGCGTGCGCGGCATCGACGCGATCTTCGGTGGCCATACCCACGACGGCGTTCCGGTCGCGGTGCCGGTCTCGAACGCGGGCGGCAAGACGCTGGTCACGAACGCGGGCAGCAACGGCAAGTTCCTGGGCGTCATGGACTTCGACGTCAAGGGCGGCAAGGTCGCCGATTTCCGCTACCGGCTGCTGCCGATCTTTGCCAACCAGCTCAACGCGGACCCGGAGATGGACGCGTTGATTCAGCGCGTGCGCCAGCCGTATGAAGCCAGGCTGGCGGAAAAGCTGGCCGTGACCGACGGCCTGCTGTACCGGCGCGGCAACTTCAACGGCTCCTGGGACCAGCTCATCTGCGACGCGCTGATGGAAGTGCAGGGGGCCGAGATCGCGTTCTCGCCCGGATTCCGCTGGGGCACCTCGCTGCTGCCCGGCGCGACGATCACGCGCGAGCTGATGATGGACCAGCTCGCCATCACCTACCCCTATGCGACCGTCAACGACATGACGGGCGACACCATCAAGACGGTGCTCGAGGACGTGGCCGACAACCTGTTCAACCCCGATCCCTACTACCAGCAAGGCGGCGACATGGTGCGGGTCGGCGGCCTGAGCTACACCTGCGACCCGGCCCAGAAGATGGGCAGCCGCATCTCCGAGATGCGGCTTGGCGGCAAGGCCGTCGAAGCCGGCAAGACCTACAAGGTGGCCGGTTGGGCGCCCGTGGCGGCCGAGGCGCGCAATGCGCCCGGCGTCAAGCCGGTGTGGGACGTCGTCGAGACCTGGTTGAAGTCCCAGGGCGGGCGTGTCAAGCAGCGCAAGCCCAACCTGCCCCGCCTGGTCGGACTCAATGGCAACAGCGGCCTGGCCACCTGAAGCAGCTTCCGTCACAAGAAAGCAGTTCCATGAACCTGTCGACACCCACCCTGATCCGCATGCGTCCGCTGGCCGTGATCGTATTGTTCGCGGCGTCGTGCTCGTTGGCGCAGGCGCAGGCAAGCAGTACCTTCAGCGTCAAGCTGATGACGCCCGAGACCGCGCTGGACGCGGCACGCGCTGCGTTCGCCGATTGCCGGCGCCAGGGCTACCAGGTCAGTGTCGCCGTGGTGGATCGCTTCGGCATCGTGCAGGTGCTGCTGCGGGACCGCTTCGCCGGTGCCCACACGGTCGGCGTGGCCACCGACAAGGCCTGGACCGCCGCCAGCTTCCGCGTCGCCACCGGTGCGCTGGGCGAGGAGACACAGCCGGGCAAGCCGATGAGCGCCTTGCGTGGCCATCCGCGGGTCTTGCCCGCCGGCGGTGGCCAGGTGATCGAGAGCGGCGGATCGGTACTCGGTGCGATCGGCGTGTCCGGCGCGCCCGGTGGCGAGGCCGACGACAGTTGTGCCCGCGCCGGCATCCGCGCAATCACCGATGCGCTGGAGTTGCAAGGGTAAGTACGTATATCAGCCACCGCTGATAAAGAGGCTTGTCGGCTGATAATTCGCGTGTGGCTTGCATCGCTCATGCGCGTAGCAACACCCGAGCCGGGCAGGGAATTGCGCCCGAAACCAACGAAGGAGCATGACATGGCAAGCTGGAAATGGATGGCGGCGCTGGCGATCGGATGCGCGAGCACGCTGGCGATGGCGCAGGACACGGTCGTCTACCACATCAATGATGCGGCCGAGCAGGCCCTTGGTGGACTGCGCAACATCAAGAACCATCTCGACACCGACCCCGCCGCCAAGATCACCGTGGTCGCGCACGCGACCGGCGTGGACTTCCTGATGGACGGCGCCAAGGACAAGAATGGCGGCCTGTATTCCGGCCCGGTTGCGGCGCTCAAGGCGCGCGGCGTGAACTTCGAGGTCTGCGAGATCACGCTGGCCAATCGCAACCTCAAGAAGTCGCAGTTCATCCTCGAGGCAGATTTCACTCCATCGGGCGTCGTGCAGCTCACCAAGCTGCAGAAGAAAGGTTTCGCCTACATCAAGCCTTGACGCTGCAGCACTGGCGGCCGGCAAACCATGCCGGCGGCCAGGCGCGCATGCGGTCGCACGTGCTCAGGTCAGCGTGTCGGCCCAAATGTTGCGGGCCCACGCCATCGCGTAGCGCGCTTCCTGTTCCGAACGCGCCGCCGACACCCCACCGGATCCCGCCACGGCCTTGAAGGTCTTCTCGGCTGCCACGTACGCGTGCACGCTGGCCACGTGGATCACCTCGGCCGGGCTGACGAAGCTGTAGCAGGTGTTGGTCAACATCGGCTGCGTGTTGACCGCCAACCCCTTGATGCGCGCCACGATGGCCGCTGCCGCGACCTTGGCCTGGTTGTTCGCCATGTGGCCGGACTTGGGCATGCCGGGCGCGGTCTGGATCGAGTCGCCCAGCACGTGGATGCCCGGGGCGGCGGTCGACTCGAAGTTCAGGAAGTCGACATGGCACCAGCGCGCATTGGCGTTGGCCAGCCCGGTCTGCACCGCCAGCGTGCCGGCGCGCATCGGCGGGATCACGTTGAGCACGTTGGCCTTGACCGCATCCTGGAAATCGAAGCGCAGCGTGCGGTTCGGCACGTCGACCGCGACGAGCTTGTGCTGGCCGCGGTATTCGACCATGCCGGGGTAGAGCTCGCTCCAGGCCTTCTTGAACAGCGGGCCCTTGGACGTGACGTCCTGGTTGCCGTCGACGATCAGCACCTTGGAACGTGGCTTGTTCTTTTTCAGGTAGGCGGCCACCATGCTGGCGCGTTCGTACGGGCCGGGCGGGCAGCGGTAGGGCGCCTCCGGAATGGCGATGGCGAACACGCCACCGTCGGGCATGGCGCGCAGCTGGCGGAACAATGCCTCGGTTTCGGCCCCGGCCTTCCAAGCATGCAGCACCTGGCCGTCAGCATTGGCCTGGCGCAGGCCTTGCACCGCGTCCAGCTGCAGGTCGATGCCGGGCGACAACACCAGCGTGTCGTAGCGGATATCCGCGCCGCCGGCCAGGCGCACGCTCTTGCGCGCGGCATCGACGGCGGTGACCGAGTCATGCACCACGGTGATGCCATGGCGCTGGCGCAGGCCGTCGTACGACGTGGTGATGTCGGCCAGTGAGCGAACACCTCCGACCACCAGGTTGGATATCGGGCACGAGACGAAGCTGCGGTTCGGCTCCACCAGAACCACGTCGACGGTGTTGCGCGAGAACAGCCGGATGTACTTGGCGGCGGTCGCACCGCCGTATCCACCTCCCACGACCAGCACCTGCGCCCTGGCCGGTGCACCCCGGCTGGTTGCGCAGCCGACCATGCCGGCCAACATGCCCGCGGCTGCCGCGGACTTGATCATCCATTCACGTCGTTGCATGGTGTGTCTCCCGGTCATCGCTGCGCGGCGAAATAGGCGGCCAGATCGCGGATCTGCGCGTCGCTGAATCCCTTGGCCAGCTGGTGCATCACGGTGGCCGGGCGGGAGCCGGAGCGAAACGCCTGCATCTGCTCGACGATGAAGGCGCTCGACTGTCCGGCGAGCCGGGCACTGCCGGAGCCGGCAACCTCGCGGCCATCGGTGCCATGGCAGTTGGCGCAGGTGGCGGCCAGCGCCTGGGTGTTGAGTTCCTGCGCGGTTTGCGCATGGACACTCGCACACGACAGACTAGCGACCAGGACTGCAGTGCGCCGCAGTCGCGCGGGAAACAAGGACCTGACCATGACAATTGCCTCCTGTTATCGAACTTCGGCTTGCGACCTGCGGCTTGCGACCGGCCGACGGCATGCATGCTACCGCTTTTGCATTCTTCCGCAGTATCATCCTATACGAATATAGCGAAAACCCTTGGAGGCATTCGTCATGGCTTTTTTCCGCTGCTGGTCCGATTGCGTACGCTGGCCCATGGTGCTGACCCTGGCCATCGTGGTGACCAGCCATGGCCTGGCGCGGGCGCAGACGCCGGTGAAGGCCGTCGCGGTGGCCG
>CAXBDR010000107.1:0-14260 GCA_963974265.1 uncultured Rhodoferax sp. | reverse complement strand
CGGCCGATTTCCTGCACCATGCTCTCGACGAAGGGCTTGAGCACGCTGGCCTCGTAGTCGTCGGGCAGTTCTCCGCTGCGTTTCTTGCTCTCGGCCTCTTCCGGAGAAAAGCCGTACTGGCGCACGATCAATTGCGTCAGCTGCGCCCCGCCGAAGGCCTGGTCCCGATCGTAGAGAACCTCGTCGTCGCGGATCACCTGCATGCTGGTGGTCAGGGCGCCGACCTCGAACAAGGCCACGATGGTGCCCGCGCCCTTGTTGGGAAGGCTCTCGATCAGGCGGGATGTCGCCAGACGCGACGCATAGGACTCGACATCGACCACGACCGGCTTGAGCCCGGCCGCTTCGGCCAGACCCTGGATGTCCTGCACCTTCTCGCGCCGGGATGCGGCGATCAGCACGTCGAGATCCCCCACCGATGCGGAGCTCGGGCCGACGACGCAGAAATCGAGACTGACTTCGTCCAGCGGGAACGGGATGTACTGGTTGGCCTCGGCTTCGACCTGCACTTCGAGTTCCTGGTCGGACAAACCGCCGGGTAGTACGATACGCTTGGTAATGACGGCCGACGGTGGCAAGGCCATGGCCACGTTCTTGGTCTTGGCCCCGCTTTTCTTGACCAGACGGCGCACGGCTTCGGCGACTTCGTCGAACTTCTCGACGTTCCCGTCGGTGATCCATCCGCGCTCGAGCGGTTCGATGGCGCAACGCTCCAGGACGAGATTGCCTGATTTGTCACGGCCCAACTCGACCAGCTTGACGCTGGACGAACTGATGTCAAGACCCAGCAAAGGCGCTGGTTGACGACTGAACAACGACCCCATTGAGATCAAGGCTTTCCCCAGAAACTGGCCGATCCAAGACCGGCGAAACTTAAGAATTCACTTGAATGCTATCAGTAAGCTCCTTGTCCCGCAAAGGATTTTCCCGATTCAGCACCTGCCAAACGTTGCCAAAAGCAGACGGTTACGCCTTCTACGGGAGCGCCGTCCGACAATTGGCACCCTGGCGTCCGGCTGACGGCGCGTCGGTCGCACGACTGCGCGCCGCTGGGGCCAAGCACCCGTTTTTATAATACTGGCGCGCCCTTACGAAGGTTTTATGTCACGAAAATCCAGTTCTCCCTCATCCGAAGGCGAGACGAACAAGCCCAGCCACACACCGACCGCCGTGCAAACCGTCCTGCGGGTCCTGCGCTGGATGCTCGGGCTTGCGCTGGCAGGCGCGGCTTCCCTGGCGATGATCATCGCGATTGCCCTGGCGGTCGCCTTCCCCAATCTGCCCGATGTGTCGGCCTTGTCCGACTACCGCCCCATCCTGCCGCTGCGGGTTTATTCATCCGACGGGGTCCTGATCGGGGAGTTCGGCGAGGAACGCCGCAACCTGACCCGCCTGAAGGACATGCCGCAGGTCATGACCGATGCGGTGCTGGCGATCGAAGACACCCGTTTCTACGAGCACGGCGGCGTCGACTACAAGGGCATGATGCGCGCGGCCATCGCCAATCTGAGCAACCTCAAGAGCCAGGGCGCCTCGACGATCACGATGCAGGTGGCGCGCAATGTCTACCTTTCGTCCGAAAAGACCTATACGCGCAAGATCTACGAGGTATTGCTGACCTTCAAGCTCGAACACCTGCTCACGAAGGACCAGATCCTCGAGATCTACATGAACCAGATCTTCCTGGGCAACCGGGCCTATGGTTTTGCCGCGGCCAGCGAGGCCTATTTCGACAAGCCGCTCAAGGACATCACGGTGGCCGAGGCGGCCATGCTGGCCGGCCTGCCCAAGGCACCCGGTACCAACAACCCGATACGCAACCCGAAACGCGCGCGCGCACGGCAACTGCTGGTGATCGATCGCATGGAGGAAACCGGTTTCATCACCGCCCGGCAGGCTCAGGCCGCGCGCGCCGAGAAACTGCGGCTCAAGGGCGGGACGGACGCGCCGCGGATCCACGCCGAATACGTCGCCGAGACGGTGCGCCAGCTGGTCTTTGCCCAATATGGCAACGAGACCTACACGCGCGGGCTCAATGTCTATACCAGTATTTCGTCGGCCGACCAGGATGCGGCCTACCATGCCTTGCGGCGCGGCATCATGGATTTCGAGCGGCGCCAGATCTATCGCGGCCCCGAGAAATTCATCGACCTGCCGAGCAAGGACCCGCAGGCCATGGACGACGCCATCGACGAGGCTCTCGACGCGCACCCGGACAACGGCGACGTGATGTCGGCCGTCATCCTCGAAGTCAATCCCAAGCTGATCCGCGCGATTCGCCAGAACGGCGAGACGCTGGAGATCACCGGCGACGGGCTGGAGCCGGCCCGCTCCGGCCTGTCGGACAAGGCCCCGCCCAACATCAAGCTGCGTCCGGGCGCGGTCATCCGCGTCGTACGCGCCCCCAAGGACAAATGGGAGATCACGCAGTTGCCGGAGGTCGAGGGTGCGTTCGTCGCCATGGACCCCAACACCGGCGCCATCAAGGCCATGGTCGGTGGTTTCGACTACCAGAAGAACAAGTTCAACCACGTGACGCAAGCCTGGCGCCAGCCGGGATCGAGCTTCAAGCCCTTCATCTACTCGGCCGCGCTGGAGAAAGGCTTCACGCCGGCAACCATCGTCAATGACGCGCCGCTGTTCTTCGATGCCGCGTTCACCGGGGGCCAGCCATGGGAGCCGAAGAACTACGACGGCAAGTTCGAGGGGCCGATGACCTTGCGCACGGGCATGGCCAAGTCCAAGAACATGATCTCGATCCGGATCCTGCAAGCGATCGGGCCCGAATATGGCCGCGACTGGGCGCTGCGGTTCGGCTTCGACACCGACAAGCATCTGCCCTACCTGACCATGGCCCTGGGCGCCGGGTCGGTCACGCCCATGCAGATGGTCGGCGCCTACTCGGTCTTTGCCAACGGCGGCTACCGGGTCAATCCCTGGCTGATCAGCAAGGTCACCGAGCAGACCGGACGCGTGTTGATGGAAAACAAGCTGCCGGTGCTGGACGAGTCCGTGCGGGCAATCAGCCCCCGCAACGCCTTCGTCATGACCAGCCTGCTCAACGAGGTCACGCGCGCCGGCACCGCGGCGCGGGCCCAGGCCACGCTCAAGCGTCCCGACCTCTACGGCAAGACCGGCACCACGAACGACTCCATGGACGCCTGGTTCGCCGGTTTCCAGCCCAGCCTGGTCGCCGTGACCTGGATGGGTTACGACACGCCGCGCAAGCTGGGCCGCACGGCCACCGGTGGCGGGTTGAGCCTGCCGATCTGGATCTCTTTCATGGACCATGCGCTCAAGGGGGTTCCCGTGGCGCAATACACGGCGCCCGAAGGCGTCGTGAACACGGGCGGCGAATGGTATTACAGCGAGTTCGCCTATGGCGGCGGCGTCACCAGCCTGGGCCTCGAGGACCTGCTGCCCGGCGCGACCAACGGCACGATCGAGATCGTGCCGCCGGCCGAGGAACGCAACCGCATCCTGGATCTGTTCCGGAACAACCGCGACAACCGCGGCAATTGACGCACGGACACACGGCAACCGCCGACGTCAGCGTTTGACCGCCGCATCGCGCGACCATGCCGCCAGGCATGGCGCGCGATGGAGGTCATGGCTGGAACACCAGCGGCTGTCCGCTTTGCGTGCTCGCATCCTCGGACAAGCGCGCAAAAAATTCGCCTTGCCCCTTCGTATCGACCCACTGCCCGGCATCGAACCGGTAATGGTATCCCCCGCTGCGCGCTGCCAGCCAGATCTCGTGCAAGGGCTTTTGCAGGTTGACGACGATTTCGCTGCCATTGGCAAATTTGAGCGTCACCATGCCACCGACACGCTGGTTGTCGATGTCGGCATCGGTGGCATCGTTGATGCGGTCGCAACCCGACTCGATCGCTGCGAGCACCCGCTCGGCCTGGTCCATGAATTCAGAGTCGGTCATTACAATTCCACGATGTTGCGCATCCGCCAAATTCTAGTCAGGGTCCTTTCCCTTGCAGCCAGCGCTGTTGTCCTGGCGGCCTGCGGGCAAAAAGGCGCGTTGTTCATTCCGACCGAACCTGCCGCCGCGCAACGTGCGACATTGCCCCAGACCCTGAGACCCGGCGCATCGACCACGGCCGTGCAACCCGTGGCCCCTTCCTCGTCCCCGACTTCCACGCCATGAGCCTGCCCACCGTGCCCGGCGCGCCCCACATCGCCTACCGCAACCAACAGCTGTTCGTCGACCAGGTCCCGCTCGCGGACCTGGCCCGGCGCCACGGCACGCCCTTGTTCGTGTACTCCGAGACGGCCATCCGCGATGCATTGGCGGCCTACCAGCGCCCGCTGGCGGGACGCAAGGCCCGCATCTGTTATGCGATGAAGGCCAACTCGACCCTGGCCGTGCTGCAGCTGCTGGCCCAGGCCGGTTGCGGGTTCGACATCGTCTCTGGCGGCGAGCTCGAACGCGTGATCGCCGCCGGCGCACCGGCGTCGACCGTGATCTTCTCCGGCGTCGGCAAGACCCGCGCCGAAATGCGCCGCGCACTCGAACTCGGCATCGCCTGCTTCAACGTGGAGAGCGAAGCCGAACTCGAGGTGCTCAATGCCGTAGCCGTGTCCATGGATACGCGCGCGCCGATCAGCATCCGGGTCAATCCGAACGTGGATCCCAAGACCCATCCCTACATCTCCACCGGGCTCAAGGGCAACAAGTTCGGCATAACGCACGAGCGCACCGTGGCCACCTACCGCCGCGCGGCGGACCTGCCCGGCATCCAGGTGGTCGGCATCGATTGCCATATCGGCTCGCAGATCACCCAGGAAGCACCCTACCTCGACGCCATGGACCGCCTGCTTGACCTGGTGCAGGCGATCGAGGCCGAAGGCATCCGGATCGACCACCTGGACTTCGGCGGCGGACTGGGCATCGACTACAACGGCGACCAGCCGCCAGCGGCCGACGTGTTGTGGACCAAGCTGCTGGCCAAGCTGGACGCACGCGGCTTCGGCGACCGCACGCTGATGCTCGAGCCCGGCCGCTCGCTGGTCGGCAATGCCGGCGTCTGCGTGACCGAGGTGCTTTACCTCAAGCCCGGCGAACAGAAGAACTTCTGCATCGTCGACGCGGCCATGAACGACCTGCCCCGACCGGCCATGTACCAGGCCTTCCATGGCATCGTGCCGGTACAGCCCCGGCAGGCCGATGCGCTCACATGGGAAGTCGTCGGCCCGGTGTGCGAAAGCGGCGACTGGCTTGGCCATGAACGCACGCTGGCGCTGGAGTCCGGCGACCTGCTGGCGGTGTTGTCGGCCGGCGCCTATTGCATGAGCATGGCCAGCAACTACAACTCGCGCGGCCGGGCGGCCGAGGTCCTGGTCCATGGCGACCAGTCGCGCCTGATCCGGGCACGCGAGTCGGTCGCCGACCAGTTGCGCAACGAGCTGCCGGCGGCACTGGCCGGCGGCTGAGACCGGCGGCTCAGGCCGTCGTGCGGCTGGCCATGGCCCCACGCCGCATGCGCCAGGCCCGCAGCACGCGCCAGCCGAGCAACACGGCCAGGATCGCGGCATACAGCGCCACTTCGGCAAAGTCGTTCTTGCCCGCGCGCATCCAGAAGAAGTGCAGCACGGCCAGGCCTGCGACCAGGTAGACCGCGCGGTGCAGCCACTGCCAGCGCCGGGCTCCGAGCAGCCGGATGGCCCGATTGAACGACGTGAGCGCCAATGCGGTCAACAGCAACAAGGCGAGAAACCCGACCAGGATGAACGGCCGCTTGACGATGTCGCGCGCGATGTCGCCCAGCACGAATTCCATGTCCAGCCATGCGTAGCACAACATGTGCACCATGGCGTAGAAGTAGACGAACAGGCCGAGCATGCGGCGCAGCCGCGCCAGGGCCGGTGTCGCGGTCAGCACCCGCAGCGGCGTCACCGCCAGCACCAGGCACAGGAAGCGCAGGGTCCAGTCGCCCGTGGAACGGATCAATGCTTCGGCCGGATTGGGTCCGAGACTCTGCGTCAGCGCACCCCAGAACAACCATGCGAACGGCAGCAGCGCCGCGGCGAACAGCAGCGGCTTGGCGAGCGGGCCGGACAACCAGCGGCGCATCATGCGAACGGTGCCTTCGCCGAACGGCGCCGCGGATTCGCCGCGCTCAGTAGAACCTGCGCAGGTCCATGCCCGCGTACAACTGCCCGACCTGCGGCTCGTAACCGTTGAACATCAGCGTCTTGCGCTTCTTGGCAAACAGCCCGTCCTCGCCAATGCGCCGCTCGGTGGCCTGGCTCCAACGCGGATGGTCGACCTGCGGATTGACGTTCGAATAGAAACCGTATTCGTTGGGCAATACGCGATTCCAGGCCGTGACCGGCTGCTTTTCGGTGAAGCGGATCTTGACCAGGCTCTTGCCGCTCTTGAAGCCGTATTTCCACGGCACGACCAGCCGCACCGGCGCTCCGTTCTGGTTCGGCAGCACCTCGCCATACATGCCGAACGACAGCAAGGTCAGCGGATGCAGGGCCTCGTCCATGCGCAGGCCTTCGAGATACGGCCATTCCAGCACCCGCGAGTTGATTCCGGGCATGGTCCTGGGGTCGGCCTGCGTGACGAACTCGACGTATTTCGCACTGCCCAGCGGCTCGACCTTGCCGATCAGCTTCGACAGCGAATAACCGACCCAGGGAATGACCATCGACCAGCCCTCGACGCAGCGCAGGCGGTAGACCCGCTCCTCCTGGGCGCTGAGCTTGAGCAGGTCCTCCAGCGCGATCTTCTGCGGGTTCCTGACCAGGCCTTCGATCTCGACCGTCCAAGGCGTGGTCTTGAGCGTGTGCGCCCGCTCGGCAGGATCGGACTTGTCGGTACCGAACTCGTAGAAGTTGTTGTAGGTGCTGGCGTCCTGGTAGTCGGTGCGTTTTTCCATCGTCACCGCGCCGGCCACCGCCGATCGTGCTCCCGGCAGTGCCGCCAGTTTGCCGGGGCGGGAGCCGGACTGCGCAAGTGCATCGCGCGCCGCCCATGTCGCCAGCGCGGCCCCGGCCACGCCGCCGGCCATGGCACGGATCAGCTCGCGTCGGCCCAGATAGGTCTCGCGCGACGTGATCTCGCTGGGCGTTTCGTGATGGAAGGCGTGGTCGCGGGTCTGGATGATCATGGGCAGGTCCTTGTCATGTCTGAGTTCGTCTGAACCCGGAAAAACTTACAAAGTTCCTGCCGCAGCGGCAAGCCGCACCTCGAACGAGGCCCGCATACGTCGGTCGGGGCCGACGGGCATGGCCGCGGACTGGCCGGAGAGCACATCAGGCGGATGCGCCCATCAACCGGGCCACCAGCCAGCGTTCAGCGCAAGCCGGCCATGTAGTCCGACACCGCGCGGATCTCGCGATCGTTCAGACGGGCGGCGACGCCGGTCATCTGGACGCTGTTGAGGCGGATGCCGTCGCGGAATGCGGTAAGCTGGGTCTTGCTGTAGTCGGCGTGCTGGCCGCTCGTGCGCGGATACTGGGCCGGGATGCCGGCGCCATTGGGGCTGTGGCAACCCGCACAGGCCGCGATCTTGCGCTCGGCGATGCCACCACGGTAGATACGCTCGCCCAGCGTCACGAGGTCTTTTTCCTTGGCGAACCCGGGCTTGGGCTGCTTGCTGGCCAGCCAGTACGAGATGTTGACCATGTCGTCATCGGACAAGGTGGTCGCGAAACCCTTCATGATCGCATTGTTGCGCTTGCCGGACTTGAACTCCTGCAACTGCTTGACCAGGTACTGTGGATGTTGGCCCGCCAGCTTGGGGTTCTCGGCCGTGCCGGAGTTGCCGTCGGCACCGTGGCAGGCGGCGCACACGGCGGTGTAGCTTGCCTCACCCTTGGACAGATCGGGTTTCTTGTCCTGCGCGACAACACTCAGAGAACTCAGTGCCAGGGTGGTGGCAAGCATCAGGCGGGCGATAGACGTCATGGGGATGGGCATCAAAGAGAGGGGGCAAAACAGCGTGCATTCTACAATGCAGGTCGCGGCCACCTCCGTCGGATCCCATGACACGCCAACACCCCCTCACTGCCGCAATGCCCTCCCCTTCTGCCAAGGCCCCCGCCACCCCGGCCCAGGTCGCCAGTGGCTGGCTGCACACCGCCCGTTTCCTGACCACGGCGCCCGAGCTGCATTTCCTGCCGGCCCTGGAGGTTCCGGAGATTGCCTTCGTCGGCCGCTCCAATGCCGGCAAGTCGACCTGCATCAACACGCTCACGCAGCAAAAGCAACTGGCCTTCGCATCGCGCAAGCCGGGGCGGACCCAGCACATCAACCTGTTTTCCCTGGGCAAGCAAGGCGTCACCGATGCCGTATTGACCGACCTGCCGGGTTACGGTTATGCGGCGGTACCCAAGCAGGACAAGATCCGGTGGCAGCAGGTGATGGCCAACTACCTGGTCACGCGCGAGAACCTGCGCGGCATCGTGTTGTTGTGCGACCCCCGCCTGGGCCTGACCGAGCTCGACGAGATCCTGCTCGACGTGGTCCGCCCACGGGTCGAGGAAGGCCTGCAGTTCCTGCTGCTGCTGACCAAGGCCGACAAGCTCACCCGCGTCGAGGCCCACAAGGCCTTGTCGATCGCCAAGCTGCAGGCCGGCGGAGGCCATGCGATGTTGTTCTCGGCCACCAAGCGTCAGGGTATCGACGACGTATCGCGCTTGTTGTGGCAATGGGCCCACCCGGCCGGCGACGCACCGGCTGACACCGACAGCGCCGCCCGCGACACGGTGCCGGACATCGCCGATCCGGCTGGCTGAAGCCCCGCAGCGCCGCGCCTCAATAGACCGACGCCTCGCCCGCCGGGCGCATCTTGAAGCGTTTGTGCACCCAGTAATACTGGCTCGGCATCCGCTCGACATAGTCCTGCAGGCGACGGTTCATCGTGGCGGCATCGGCCTGCAGGTCGTCGGTCGGGAAATCCTCCCACGCCGGCAAGACATGCACGTCATAACCGGCATCCGTCAGTTCGGTGATCACCGGCACGACCTTGGCGCGGCCCATCCTCGCGAATCGGGACAAGGACGTCAGCGTCGCTGTCGAGACGCCGAAGAACGGCACGAACACCGACTCCTGGCGCGTGATGTTCATGTCCGGCAGCAGATACAGCGGCTGGCCTGCGCGCAGGGCCTGCACCACCGGCTTGAGGCCGTCGTCGCGGCCGAACAGGCGCGGCCTGCCGAAGCGCTTGCGGCCGTCGAGGATCCAGCGATCCAGCAGCGGGTCGACCTGGTTCGAATAAATCGTCGTGAATGCGCGCGGCAGTTTCCGGGTCAACGCCGTCCAGCCGGCGTCCAGCCCCACGAAATGCGGAGCGAATATGACCGTCGGAGTATCACCCTGCAATTCGTGCACCGCCCCGCGCAGGCGCAGCCGGCGCTCCAGCAGATCGATGCCGCCATGCCACAACCAGCCCCGGTCGAGCCAGGCCTGGGCGAAATACACGAAGGTCTGCCGCGCCATGGCGTCCAGTTCCGCGTCGGACAGATGCGGAAAACACAGGCGCAGGTTGACCTCCACCCCCCGCCGACGCGATGCCGCCAGCCGGAACAGCAGCCAGCCCAGCCCACGCCCCATCGCCCTGACCCCGCGCAGCGGCAACAAGGCCATCAGTCGCATGAAACCGATGCCCAGGTGACTCAGCATGGGAACACCCTGGCCCGGGTCATGCATCCCCCTTGGGATGCTTGTAGCGCGCATAACCCCACAGATATTGCGCCGGGCACTCGCGGATCAGCCGCTCCATCTCCCGGTTGACCTGCGCCACGGCGGCATCCAGGTCGGGCGACAAGGCCTCGTGCAGTTCCCGGAAGTGCAGCCTGAACCCGCGTCCCCAGCGCAGCCGTTCCCCCCACAGCAGCAATACCGTGGCGCCGGTCTGCTGCGCCAGCCGGGCCGACAAGGTCATGGTGTAGGCGTCGCGACCGAAAAACGGCGACCACACGCCCATGCCGTCGGGCGGGACCTGGTCGGGCAACAAGCCCACGGCATGGCCGTTGCGCAAGGAGCGGATCATCTGGCGCACGCCGGCCAGGCTGGTCGGCGCCGTGACCAGTCCCGGGCGATCGCGTGCCTGCAGCATCAAGCGGGCCAGCCAGGCCTGGCGTGCCGGCCGGTACAGCACGGTCAGCGGACCATAACGCTGCGCATATCGCGCCGCCAGTGCCTGCGCCGTGATCTCGAAACAGCCCAGGTGCGGCGTCAGGAAGATCACGCCACGACCGGCCTCGTAGGCCTTGTCGACACAGGCGTCGTTGTCC
Organism: uncultured Rhodoferax sp.; assembly: GCA_963974265.1. GTDB lineage: Bacteria > Pseudomonadota > Gammaproteobacteria > Burkholderiales > Burkholderiaceae_C > CAISIP01. The sequence continues at coordinate 3,997 of CAXBDR010000107.1, read as the reverse complement.
CACTCGAAAGGCACGGCGGCGCCCAGCCAGAGTCGCGGCAACTCGCCGACCATGCGACCGGCACCGCCGACCGCACCCCATGCCGCCGACATGCGGTAACCCGCCTGCGCCAGGTTGGCCAGGAATCGACGCCGATAGGTCGGGGACAACAGGAACGACAACCAGCCCAGCAGACTGCCCATGGCATGCAGCAGCCACAGGGGCAGATGCGCAAGCCAGCGAAACACGTGTGTCATCAATGGTTAAAATCGGCCCGTCGCCGAGTTATGGAACTACTTGCAGGGCGACACCCACGATGGCGGCACCCGCAAAAGCGGCCATTGTGCCTTGTGTAACTGCTAAAGCGTTCGCCCAAGCACTCCAGCCCAGGCAACGCAAGACCCCATGTGTTGATGGAGCTAACAAAGGAAACTTATGGCGAACGATTTTCTCTTCACGTCCGAATCCGTGTCCGAAGGCCACCCCGACAAGGTGTCCGACCAGATCTCGGATGCCATTCTGGACGCACTCTTCCAGCAGGACCCGCGCAGCCGGGTTGCGGCCGAAACCCTGTGCAACACCGGCCTGGTGGTACTGGCCGGCGAAGTCACCACCAATGCGCATGTCGATTACATCCAGGTCGCGCGTGACACCATCAAGCGCATCGGCTACGACAACACCGACTACGGCATCGACTACAAGGGCTGCGCTGTGCTGGTGGCCTACGACAAGCAGAGCAACGACATCGCGCAAGGTGTCGACCATGCGTCCGACGACCACCTGAACACCGGCGCCGGCGACCAGGGCCTGATGTTCGGTTATGCCTGCGATGAAACGCCCGAACTGATGCCCGCGCCGATCTACTACGCCCACCGGCTGGTCGAGCGCCAGGCCCAGTTGCGCAAGGACGGCCGGCTGCCGTTCCTGCGGCCCGACGCCAAGAGCCAGGTCACCATGCGTTACGTCGACGGCAAGCCGCACAGCATCGCCACCGTCGTGTTGTCGACCCAGCACCATCCGGACCAGAGCGAGTCGGCGACCAGGATGAAGGCCTCGTTCACCGAAGCCATCATTGAGGAGATCATCAAGCCGGTGCTGCCCAGCGAGTGGATCAAGGACACCGAATACCTGATCAATCCGACCGGCCGTTTCGTCGTCGGCGGCCCGCAGGGCGACTGCGGCCTGACCGGCCGCAAGATCATCGTCGACACCTACGGCGGCGCCTGCCCGCACGGCGGCGGCGCATTCAGCGGCAAGGACCCGAGCAAGGTCGACCGCTCGGCTGCCTATGCCTGCCGCTACGTGGCCAAGAACATCGTCGCCGCCGGCCTGGCGCGCCAGTGCCAGATCCAGGTGGCCTATGCGATTGGCGTCGCACGGCCAATGAACATCACCGTCTACACCGAAGGCACGGGCGTGATCCCCGACGATCAGATCGCCAAGCTGGTGCGCGAACACTTCGACCTGCGCCCCAAGGGCATCGTCCAGATGCTCGACCTGCTGCGCCCGATCTACGAAAAGACCGCCGCCTACGGCCACTTCGGCCGCGAAGAACCCGACTTCACCTGGGAACGGACAGACAAGGCTGCCGCGCTGCGTGCAGCGGCTGGCCTGTAAGGCCAGCAAACGCGAAGCGTTTCGGCAGCCTTGCGGCGCAGGCTCATATCGCGCAGCGATGTGAAGGCCCGCAGGGCCGGGCCGCAGCCACAAAGCCGCCGCGCTGCGTGCAGCGGCTGGCCTGTAAGGCCAGCAAACGCGAAGCGTTTCGGCAGCCTTGCGGCGCAGGCTCATATCGCGCAGCGATGTGAAGGCCCGCAGGGCCGGGCCGCAGCCACAAGGCGCATCCCCGCGCTGCGTGCAGCGGCTGGCCCCCTACTGATCCACGCTGCGCAGCCAGCGCTGCAGACCCCAGGCCCCGGCGCCGATCAGCAGCACGGTGCCGCCCAATAACGCAAAAGTCAGCGGGGTGGGCCTGCGCAGCGCTTCGGTGATCTGGTCGACGAACAGCACCATGGCCAGCGTGCCCGGTGTCATGCCGATCGCGGTGCCCAGCACCAGGTCGCGCAGCCGGATGTGGCTGGCGCCGGCGACCATGTTGATGACCGCGAACGGCGCCACCGGCACCAGGCGCACCAGGATCACCGCCACCAGGCCGCGACGGGCCATGCGCTGGCTCAGCATGTTGATGCGCGGCCCGGCCAGTCGCAGCAGCACTTCGTGCCCCAGAAAAGCTCCGATGCCGTAGCTGGCCGCCGCCCCGAGCAAGGCTCCGACCATCGCACAGGCAAAGCCGGCCCAGGGGCCGAACGCGACCAGCGCCACCAGGGTCAGGAAGGTCAGGGGCACCGCCAGCGTCATGGCCAGCGCGAATCCCAACGTGGCGGCCACCGGCCCGAATGCCTTGCCGAAGCGCCGCAAGCCCGAGACCACCGCATCCACGTCGAGCCATTCGCGCAGCGGCGTGGCCGTCCAGCCGATCGCCAATGCGATCACGGCCAGCACCGCCAGGGCCAGCAGCCACAGGCGCCGGCGCAACACCGACGACGACAACGGCGCCCGCATGTCCGGCAAGGGTTTCATGGCTTGCGGCGCACGATGTCCGTCAACACCATGGCCAGGTCGCGGACCTGTCCGGCAGCGAAGATGGAGCCGTGCAGTCCGGCGACCCGGCGCTCGTGCAGCCGCTCGCCGAGCAGCTTGTTCCAGGAGCCGAACAAGGGCTTCTCCCAGCGCAGCAGGCCGGAGGTCTTGATCAGCGTGGTGGGCCCGCCGAAGGCACCTACCCGATACCCGCCCATGGACTTGACCTGTGCGACCAGCCCGGCGTCGTTGATCATGGCGCCCAGGCGCCGGCCGTTGATGCTGAGTTCCTGCAACCGCAACAGCCGCACCAGGCCGGAGAACAGCCGCCAGTAGAAGGTGCCGCCCCAGACCGCCTTCGGATAGACCGTGTCGATCAGGATCAGGCCGCGTGGCGGCACGCCGCGTTGCTCCAGCAGCCGGGCCGTCTCCAGCGCCGCGATGCCGCCGATCGAGAAGCCGGCGATGAATCCCGGCGCCTGCCCCTGGGCCTGGATGCCGTCGGCGTACATCTCCGCGAGCTGCTTGATGCGACGAAACGGCGTCGGCCCCTGCGGCGGCTGCAGCATCCGCAGGTCGCAGTTGCCGCCCAGTGCGTCGGCCAGGGTCTGGAACCGGAGCAGGTCACCGTGTCCGGAAGCGGCCAGGTAGATGGTGTCGGCGGCCGTGCCCGGGCCCAGCGGCACCAGCAGGCCCGGCGGCGTCGACTCCTTGTCCAGCGCGGCCGCGAGCCGCTCCACCGTCGGGTTCTCGGTCAGCATGTACAGCGGAATCCGACGCCGCATCATGCGTTCCGCGCCGGCCAGGATGCTGATGGCGGCCAGCGAGTCACCACCGACGTCGAAGAAGTTGTCCTGCACCGACAAGGAGGTGCGTCCGAGTTCGGTCTGCCACAGCGCCAGCAGTTCGGCTTCGCGTGGCGTGGCCGGCTGGCGACCGACGACACGCGCCTGCACCGGGGGCGTGGCATCGGGCAAGGCGGCGTAATCGACCTTGCCGCTGCCGCTGGTCGGCAATACCGGCAGCGAGCAGATCGCCGACGGCACCATGTAGTCGGGCAGGCGCACGCGCAAGGCGCGTTGCAGCCGCTCGTGGTCGTCGGGCCGCGCCGGCGCCACCCAGGCGTGGATGGCCGCATGCCCGCCGGATTCCACCTTGCGCGCCGCGGCCTGCGACACACCCTCGACGGCCATCAAGGCCGCCTCGATCTCGCCCAGTTCGATCCGGTAGCCCCGCAACTTGACCTGCCGGTCCAGCCGGCCCTGGAAATGCAGCCGGCCCTGGTGATCGAGCGTGCCCTTGTCGCCGGTCCGGTACAGCCGCTCTCCGGGACGGAACGGATCGGCGACGAAACTGGCCGCGCTCAACGCGGGCTGGCCCAGGGAGGCCCGCGCCAGCCCGCGCCCGCCGATGTAGACCTCGCCGGACACGCCATCAG
>CAXBDR010000106.1:0-14287 GCA_963974265.1 uncultured Rhodoferax sp. | reverse complement strand
AGCTTTTTCAGGCCCATTCATGGGGCGTCCTATGGCGTTTGAAAATCCTATTCCCGGCCATCGCAATGACATATCGCGGCACGCCGCCCCCATACGAGCATGCTCTGGCTGGCTCTGCTCCATGCCGGCTGCCACTGCCCGCGCCCCAGCAAAACTGCATCAGCTCACGGCCCTTCATCGCACGCTCTGATCCCACTTCTTGCAGTGGGTCACAACGAGTGGGGCATGGTTGACCAAGTGTGGCACTGCAAGTTTGACGCAGTCCATCTTTGGCAGCGAAGCTGACAATACGTTGGGCCCGTCGCCGGCACCTGGCCATACGAATCAGGTCCTCAACAATAGCCTGATTCCGGGTTGCGTGAGCGAGCCGACTCGAGTAGCGACTTTGAGTACGGACGACCGAATCCCGACCGACACTGCTGGTCCAACCCCGGCCTGACGGGTCCGCGCTACAGCGGGCAGATCCTGCTGATCTGGCTCATGAAGCGACATGTTTCGATAGCCGCCGATGATCACCAGCCAGCCTCCCCGCATGCACAGACATTGGGGCCCTTGATGCCGAATCAGTGCCTCGTCCAGGGTCCAATTGCACCGGAGAGGGACGGCTTTTGATGGAAACATCGGTACTTCCATTGACAGCCACGAGGTGACCACCATGTCTCAACCCAGCCAACGCGAGCCAGCATTTCTGCGCCGCAAGGATGTCCAATTGCGCACCGGCCTTGCGCGCAGCACCATCTATCTGTACGTCCAGCAAGGCTCCTTCCCCAAGCCCGTGACGCTCGGGCCGCGCGCCGTCGCTTGGCTCGAATCGGAGGTCAGCGCATGGATCACCGAGCGCGTCAGGATCGCCCGCGACCACCAGCGCGAGGCGCGTTAGCCTGGCATGGTGCGCAACCGCACGCGGGCCGCGACACGGCCCGGGACGCGACCCATGCCGGGCAATTTCCGGCGATTTGCTTTTGACCGTCGCTTGCTCCCCAAGCCTGTGGACTACTACGCGGGCGCAGGCGTCAGGTTGCTCGGCCGCGGTGCCTGGCGCGACGCCTTGTGCCCGTTCCACCAGGATACGAGCCCGTCATTGCGGGTGAACATGGAGATCGGCGCATTTCGCTGCATGGCGTGCGGGGCGCGTGGCGGCGACGTGCTGGCGTTCCACATGCAGCGGCATGAACTGCGGTTCGTCGATGCGGCGAAGTCGCTCGGTGCGTGGGAGCTTGCGCCATGACCATCACTCAGGAGGCGCCGATGGACGCGGCGTTCCGGCTGGCCTCCGGCGCCCTGGATCGCGGCTTCAAGTTCGAGGCGCTGCACACATATACCGACCGCGATGCGAACCCGCTTTATTGGCGCATCCGTGCCAAGCATCCGGCGACCGGGAAGAAATGGATTCGGCCGATGACGCTCACCGCCACAGGGTACGAGTTGCGCGAGCCGGAGAAGCCCGCCAATGGCAAGCCGCTGTACCGGCTGCACGAACTGGCGTCCCGCCCCGACGACGTGGTGATCGTCACCGAAGGCGAAACCAAGGCGGACCAGTTGGCCGCGCTCGGGCTGCTGGTGACGACGTCGGGTGCGGCGGATTCCGCAGGCGATGCGGACTGGCAGGCGCTGGCCGGTCGTGATGTGTTGATTTGGCCCGACAACGATACGCCTGGCCGGCACTACGCCGATGCAGTATTGGCTGCGCTGAGGTCATTGGGTTGCAGGTTGAAGTTGATCGACGTCGACCTGTTGGGCCTTCCACCCAAGGGCGATGCCGTCGACTGGCTGGCCAGCCATCCCGATGCGAAAGCAGCAGATGTCCTGGCCCTCACCTACAAGCAAGATCCGAGCATCGCGCCAGGCGACGATGGCGCGAACGTCGGCGGGTCCGAAGCAACCCAAGCCGATGCGTACCCCCAGGCGCCAGTCGATCCGCCCAACACCTGCAGATACGGTGGCGGACGGTTCGCGCTGACACAGCGCGGGGTGTTGTTCGCCGGAACCGACCATGAGGGCAACCAGAAGGAGCCCGTGTGGGTGTGCTCCCCCTTGGGGGTGATCGCAAAGACGAGAGACAGCAAGAGCGGCGAATGGGGCCGGCTTCTCGAATGGTTTGATGACGACGACGTCCGGCACCAATGGGCCATGCCCCTGGAACTGCTGGAAGGCGACGGCACCGACGTGCGGCGCGAACTGGCGCGCCTGGGCTTGCACATCGCCACCGGCCGCTCGGCCCGTGATCTGCTGGCGGCCTACATCAAGGTTTGGCCGGTCGACCAGCGTGCGCGTTGCGTCGAGCGGCTGGGCTGGCATGGTGCGGTCTACACATTGCCGTCGGAGACCATCGGCGACGCTGGCGAGTTGGTGGTGTTTCAGAACGCGCACGCGATCGAGCCCGCATTTGCAACTGTGGGCACGGCCCAAGAGTGGCGCGATTCGGTGGCGGCGCTGGCAGCGGGAAACACGCGGGTGGTGTTCGCGGTCTGCACGGCATTCGCCGGGGCATTGGTCGGAATGGTCGGCGAGGATTCCGGTGGATTCCACCTGCGCGGCAAATCGTCTTGCGGCAAGTCGACGGCGCTCAAAGCCGCGGCATCCGTGTGGGGCGATCCCCTGACCTATGCACGGGCTTGGCGCGCCACGGCCAACGGTTTGGAAAGTCTGGCATCACTGCACAACGACGGGCTGCTGATTCTGGATGAACTCAGCCAGTGCGACCCGAAAGAGGCAGGGGAAGCGGCCTATTTGCTGGCCAATGGCCAGGGCAAGGCGCGTGCGCACCGAAACGGGACGGCACGCGCCTCGTTGCGCTGGAGATTGCTGTTCCTGAGTGCAGGCGAGGAATCGCTGGCGACGCTGATTGCGCGAACTGGACGCAAGGCCAATGCCGGGCAGGAGGTTCGGCTGGCCGACTTCGACGCCGATGCCGGGGCCGGCTTGGGCGCCTTCGAGACCTTGAACGGATGCGACAGCCCGGCGGCGCTGTCGCTGGCTCTGAAGGACGCGGCGACGCGCCACCACGGCGTGGCCGGATTGGTTTGGCTGCGTGCCGTCGTCAATGACCGCGACAAACTGGCCGACAACATCTCCGGTGGCGTGCGCCAGTTCGTTGCCCAGAACACACCGCCAGACGCGGCCGGGCAGGTGCTGCGCGTGGCGCAACGTTTCGGCCTGGTGGCAGTAGCCGGCGAGCTTGCCACGCACTATGGGGTCACGGGCTGGGTTGAAGGTGAATCCACCCAGGCGGCGAGTCGGTGCTTTGCCGCTTGGTTGGATTCCTTTGGAGGTGCTGGCAACCGGGAAGACCGACTCTTGCTGGCGCACGTGCGCGGGTTCTTCGAGACGCACGGCGCCAGTCGCTTCGAGGACATGGGTGCGAGCATCGATCAACGCGTCATCAATCGCGCCGGGTTCTACCGGGCGGGCATGGAGGGGACCAGGGAATTCCTGGTATTGCCCGAGGCCTTCAAGCGTGACGTGTGCGCCGGATTCGACCTGAAAGCCGCGACGCAGTGTCTGCTGGCGCAGGGCTGGATCGTGCCCGGCAGCGACGGCCGACCGACACAGAAACCCCGCTTGCCTGGCATCGGAACGGCGCGGGTGTACGTCTTCACGAACAAGTGGGCCGACGCCGATTGAAGCTCGATTTCTCGACCCTCATGCAACCTCCTGAAAACATGCGGGGACAAGTGGGGACAACGGGGACACCAGCAATGACGCGGGTTTCAGTGTCCCCACGTGCCCGGACCGAAGTGGGCACAACTGGGGACAAATGGGGACATGGTGGTACCGGTGTGTGACCTATTCGTGCAGATTCCTGCGACTTGTCCCCAGTGTCCCCATCGAAACGCCGCAGGTTTCGGGAGCCGCAGGAGGATCACCAAGCATCAACGACACGAGGCAAGACGCCTACAATTGTTAACCTGGGTTACGCCGATTCGGCTTGCCCCCATTCCCGTTGGCTGCACTTCTCCTTTTGTAGCGTGCCGCGGGTAAATTCTTGGCAGTGGAGTTGAATCAATACGTGCAGGTGCCTGTGGTGGCGCCGAAGGAGGTTCAAGTGAACGCGATCGTAATCGAACATGTGCCTGTGGCCGAGTTGCCGTCGGCTTGGCGTGCCAGGCTGGTGCAATCCCCGGGCGCGCATGTAACGGTGCGCATCGAGCAGGAGGCAACGCAGACCACCGTTCCGAATGAAGAGTTCGTGACCGACGATCCATTGTTCGGAATGTGGCGTGACCGTGAGGACATGGCCGATGTGGCTGCCTACGTGCGACATATCCGCGCGCCCCGTTTTGACCGCAACGGCACGCGCAACGAACCGTGAGTCCAGCCCTACCGGTGTTGATTGACTCGGACGTGCTGATTTGGCTCACACGCGGCCACGTGGGCGCTGCACAGCGGCTGGGACAGATCAGCACTTGGCGCATCTCGGTGGTCACCTACATGGAGCTGGCCCAGGGCTGTCGCAACAAAGCCGAACTGGCGCGGCTGAAGAAGGGGCTGGCTGCGCGCAACACCGATGTGCTTCAAGTCACGCCGGCCATTTCGGAGCGTGCGGCAGAACTGGTCGATTCGCTCGCCCTGTCACATGGAATGCGGCTGGCCGATGCGCTCATCGGAGCCACGGCGATCGTGCATGGTGCCACGCTGATGACCGCGAACACAAGGCACTTTGAAGCCGTCCAGAACTTGGTCATTGAGGCCTTCATACCTTGAAACAGATGAAGTCTTCGGCGGCAGCGGGCCGCGCGGAAATCTGGTTCCCAAAATACTAGCCCTAGGCGGTCGGACGCGATTGCTGGCCCAATAAGGCAACGCGCAGGGATGGGAGCATTTCGGTCGCGCCATTGAATGACCAGGTAACAGGAAACTAGACCGGGTAACTTTCCGGGTAACTTGTAGACTTCGGTCTGGTGAATGTGAGCATTGATGCGGCTTCCACGCCATAATTCGAGGGAGTGAAGCCCACCAAAGAATTCCGCGTAGGTATTGAAAAGCCCGCTACTTGAACCGTAGCGGGCTTTTTTGCGTCCGCTCGACGGAGCGCAGCTGCGACGGCTTGCGCAAATGAAGCGGCGCGTTCGGGCCGCGACTCAGCGCGCCCACTGGTTGAGGGACCGCACCATGTCCTTGAGGTCCTCCACCATTCCTGCGTTGGAGTAGCTGTGCAACTCGAGCAGCAGCACCAGCGCCAGCGGCAGTACCACCAGCACCGCCAGGACGACCAGGAAAGCCGCCAGAGCGATCGGCATGCGGCGCACCAGATAGTGCAGGCGATGGCGGCCCACGACGCGCACGCCATCGGTGTGGCAGGCCTTGCAGATGTACTGGCCGTAGCGGTTCTTGTGCACTTCCTCCCGATGGACCTTGGCCCCGCAGGCGTTGCAGGTTCGGTAGGTGTTGGGGGCCTGGCTCGGCGCTGGAGCTTGCATGGTGCGGGGAAGGGTTTTCGTCTTGCGGCTTGCCTCGCCGCACTCAATAGTTCAGCAGATTGCGCCGCACATGCAGCAGATGTTCGGTTGCCAGTTCCCGGGCCAGTGCCGGGTCGCGATTCTTGATGGCCTGCACCAGGGCGCGGTGTTCACGCTGGTAGGCGAGCCGGCGCTCGGGCGTCAGGCTGCGTTTCTTGAGCATGCCCCATTCGCCCTGGGCCCGCGCCTGGTTCATGAGATTGAACACGTTGGCAACAAAGGCGTTGTGCGCGGCCTGGGCGATGCGTTCGTGCAGCAGGCCGTCCCACAGCTCGAATTCCTCGTTGCTGGAGGCGGCTTCGGCCTTGGCGCAGCAGGTTTCCATCTGCTCGAAGTCGGCGGCGGTCGCGTTGCCGATCACCATCTCGACGATGGCCGGCTCCAGCGCCAGGCGCGCCTCCATCAACACCGCCGGGCTGATCTGCGACGCCGACGCGTCCGCCGCCATGGAGGCGAGCTTCTGCACCGCGTGTTCGGTGACGTAGGTTCCGCTGCCGACGGTCTGCGAAATGAGTTCACGCTCCTTGAGTTCCTGCAAGACCTTGCGCACCGTCGTGCGGCTGATCCGGTACTGCTCGCAGAACGCGCGTTCGGTCGGCAAGCGGTCGCCAGCACGCAGTTGGCCGGAACGCAGGCTCTCGATGATGGTTTCGCGCAGGGGTTGGCGGGTGTCCATGGTGCCGTTTCTCGTATGACCGGATCGAACCAAATGATACCAATGCGCCCCGACGGACAGCGACAGCGAAGAGGCCGTTTCGCGATGCCGATCGTGTAACGAACGCGAAAAAATGGGTTGACGCGTGATCCGGTTTGGTTATCATCGCCCCGATTGGTGCCAAATGGTATCAACGGATAACCAATTTAAACCAAATCGCGCGTCGTCGAAACCGCACGGCGCGTTCCCGGGAGGATGCCTTGCGTATTGCGACTTTTATTCTGGATGGACAGCGCCGGGTCGGTCAGGTCTCGTCCGACGGCCAGCAGCTCACGCCGTTCGCGCTGACGGCGCAGCAAGCCCGTGCCGGCGCCTTGCCGTTGATCGAGGCGCTGGTCGCCGGCCAGCCCTTGCCGGCGCTGGAAGCAACATCGGTGCCCGTGGCGTCCGTGCGGCTGGAGGCGCCGCTGCCGATGCCGCGCCGCAACCTGTGGTGTGTCGGCCGCAACTACCACGCCCACGCCAAGGAGCTGGCGGCGAGCGTGTTCAAGGACAACAACGCCGACCCGCAGGCCTGGCCCATCGTGTTCACAAAGGTACCGGAGTGTGTCGTCGGACCGACCGATACGGTGCAACTGCCGGGCGCCGCGATCTCCGCGCAGATCGACTACGAGGCGGAGCTGGCGGTCGTCATCGGCACCGGTGGCAAGAACATCACGCGTTCCGACGCCATGCGCCATGTGTTCGGCTACACCATCGTCAATGACGTTACTGCGCGCGACGTGCAGATGCGTCACCAGCAGTGGGACATGGGCAAGTCTTTCGACACTTTCTGCCCGATGGGGCCGTGGATCGTGACCGCGGACGAACTCGACGGCCGCAAGACCCGCGTGCGCTGCTGGGTCAACGGCGAACTGCGCCAGGACGGCCCGACCGAGAACATGATCTTCGACATCCCGACGCTGATCGAGACCATCTCGCGCGGCATCACGCTGTACCCGGGCGACGTGATCGCCACCGGCACGCCGGCGGGCGTGGGCATGGGGCTTGTGCCGCCGCGCTACATCCAGTCCGGCGACGTGATCCGGATCGCGGTCGACGGCATCGGCGAGATCGAGAACCGTTTCAGCTGAACGACAGCCTGCCCCGTCCATCACGACCGAAGGGGCCGGCCATCGCAAACCACAAACCAAGAAGGAGACCCGCATGACCACACGACTTTCACGACCGAGCGCCCTCCACCCCGACCTCACCAGGCCCGCCGCACGCGTGCTGGCGCAAGACCGGGCCGCGGCCAGGCGTTGGATGGGGCGCCTGCTCGGCTCGGCCTTGCTGGCCGCCGGCCTGGTGTCGCCCGCGCTGGCCCAGGACAGCTACCCCAGCCGTCCGGTGACGATGGTGGTCCCGTTCCCGCCGGGCGGAGTGGCCGACACCGTTGGCCGGCCCGTCGCCGAGGCCATGGCGCGCCAGCTCAAGCAGTCGGTGGTGGTCGAGAACAAGGCCGGTGCCGGTGGCGGCATCGGCATGGCCTACGTCGCCAAGGCCAAGCCGGACGGCTACACCATGCTGATGGCCTTGTCGTCGCTGGTCGTGTTGCCCGAGGCGGACAAGATCCTCAACCGAACGCAGATGTTCCGGCTCGACCAGCTCAAGCCCATCGCCCGCTTCACGGCCGATCCGACCGTGCTGGTGGTGCGGGCGGACAGTCCGTGGAAGACCTATGCGGAGTTCATCGCACACGTCAAGGGCAACCCGGGGCGCATCACCTTCGGCTCATCGGGCAACTACGGCACCATGCATGTGCCGATGGAGCAGCTGAAGGTAGCCACGTCGAGCTTCATGCTGCACGTGCCCTATACCGGCGCCGGCCCGGCGGTGCTGGCCTTGCTGGCCGGCAACGTCGACGCCTTGTCCACCGGACCGGCCAGCGTGTTGCAACACATCAAGGCCGGCAAGGTCCGCGCGCTTGCGCATTGGGGCGACGGGCGACTGGCCGCGTTGCCGGACGTGCCCAGCCTCAAGGAACTCGGCGTGCCGGTGCGGTACTCGCAGTGGGCCGGTCTGTTCGTGCCGGCCGACACGCCCGCGGCGGCGGTCGAAGCCCTGCGCCAGGCCGCGCGTTTCGCCGCCCAGGATGCTCGGGCCGTCGGCGCCATGACGGCGGCCGGTACCTCGTTCCAGTTCCAGGACGCCACCGAGTTCGACCGCTTCGTGCTGACCGAAGCCAAGGAGATGGCCCAGCTGGTGCAGCGCATCGGCAAGGTGGACTGAGCGCGTACGGCGCGCCGGCGCCTGGATGCGCCGGCGATGGGCAACAACGATTATTCAATCCGTCCGGCCGCGGCGACGCATCCGGACTCCAGGAGACACGCAGCATGACTTTTTCCCGCATCACCCTCGGCCTGATCGCAACCGCGGTCGGCATCGCCGCCGGCGCAGTCCACGCGCAGGACTACCCGAATCGCACGGTCAAGATCGTGGTTCCGTTCGCCACCGGTGGCCCGGCCGACAACTACGCGCGATTCGTCGCACAGCGGCTGCAGGACGAACTCAAGCAGAGCTTCATCGTCGACAACAAGCCGGGCGCCGGCTCGGTCATCGGCACCGACATCGCGGCCAAGTCGGCGGCCGATGGATACACCTTGCTGATGATGTCCAACACCCACACGGTGAACGAGTCGCTGCTGCCCAACAAGCCGTTCAACCTGATGAAGGACTTCACCGCGGTCGCGCCGGTCAATTCGTCGGGCCTTTTGCTGGTGGTGCATCCGTCGGTGCAGGTCAAGAGCGTGGGCGAGCTGATCCAGTTCGCGAAGGCCAACCCCGGCAAGCTCAACTACGCGTCGTCCGGCAACGGCACCCCGTACCACATGGCCGGCGAGTTGTTCAAGTACATGGCGGGCATCGACATGACCCATGTGCCCTACAAGGGCAGCTCGGGTGCACGCACCGACATCCTGGGCGGACAGGTCGACGTGATGTTCGACGCGGAGACGACGATGGTCGACTTCTCCCGCCAGGGCAAGGTGCGGGCCATTGCCAGCACCGGGCTGGCCCGTTCGGCGAACCTGCCGGACATGCCCACGGTCGCGGAGGCGGGCGTACCCAAATACGAGGCCACCATCTGGCTCGGCCTGATGGCGCCCAAGGGCACGCCGGCTGACGTCGTCAATCGCCTGAACACGGCGGTGCGCAAGATCGTGGCGCAACCCGACGTCAAGGCTTTGTGGGCCAAGCAGGGCGCGGAACCGATGTCGATGTCGCCGGCCCAGTTCGAGCAGTACCTCGGCGCGGATATCGCCAAGTGGGCGACCATCGTCAAGGCGGCCGGCATCAAGCCCGACTGACCACGCGCCGATGTCGTCCGGGATCACGCTGACGCTCAACGGCGAACCGCAGACGGTTCCGGAACTGCCGGGGCAGTCGCTGCTGGACCTGTTGCGCAATGACAAGGGCCTGATGGCCACGCGTCTGGGGTGTGGCCAGGGGCAGTGCGGAGCGTGCCGTGTGTTGCTCGACGATGTCGCCGTGCCGGCGTGTGACACGCCGGTATGGGCCGTGGCCGGGAAACGGGTCACCACGCTCGAAGGGCTGGGCGATCGGGACCGGCCGCACCCGCTGCAGACGGCGTTCATCGCGCACCAGGCGCTGCAGTGCGGCTTTTGCACCAGCGGCATGATCATGACGGCCGCCGCGTTGCTGCGCCGCAATGCCCATCCGACCGCCGGCGAGGTTCGCGCGGCGCTGGACGACAACCTCTGCCGCTGCGGTGTCCACAACCGCGTGGTGCAGGCCGTGCTCGACGCGGCGCGCGCATGAGCGGGATACGGATTTGGCGGGGTTGCGGCCCATGACGGCCTCGCCATTGCCGGAAGCGGTGCGGGCCCATCCGCGGCTCGGCCAATGGCTCGGCGTCGGTCCCGATGGCTGCGTGGTGGCCACCTCGGGCAAGGTCGACATCGGCCAGGGCATCTCGCATGCCTTGCGGCTGATCGTTGCAGCCGAGCTCGGCCTGCCGCCGCAGTGCATCACGATGCGGCCGGCCAGCACCGCTTGCAGCCCCGACGAGGCGGTTACCTCGGGCAGCCTGTCGGTACAGCAATCGGGCCTGGCGCTGCGCCTGGCCGCCGCGCATCTGCGCGAAGCCTGCCGCAGCGCGATGGCACGGCGGCGCGCCTGCGGCGTCGGCGACGTGCAGATGCTCGATGGCGTGTTTCGTGTCCGGGCAACCGACCAGGTGGCCACATACGCGCAACTGGTGGACACGGCACTGCTGGCCGGGACCATTGATCCGGTCCATCTGTCGACGGGTGTCCCGACGCCTGGCGGCGTCGAGGCTCCGCGTCCCGATGTGGCGGCCAAGGTGTTTGGCGAGTTCCGCTTCATCCACGATTTGCGCTGGCCGGACATGGTCTTCGGCCAGGTGTTCCGGCCGCCCATGCTGCCTGCCACCGTGGACGAGGACCGCCTGGATCGACTGTTGCCGGCCCTGTCCGGCCTGCATGATGTCGTGCAGGTGTTGCGCGACGGCCTGCTGGTCGGTGTGCTGGCGCGATCCGAACATGCGCTGGGCCTGGCGGCACGCTGCGTGCAGCGGCACGAGGCGGACGGGCCGCTCTGGACGTCGGCCTCTGCGCTGCCGGACTTCGACGCATGGCAGGACTGGCTCAAGCACCAGCGGCTGGAGACCACGGTGGTGCTCGAGCGGCGGGCAACCGACGCACCGGCCGATGCCAACGCGACGCGGCGTTTGCGTGCTGACTATGGCCGCCCCTACCTGCAACATGCCTCCATCGGCCTGTGTTGCGCCATCGCCCGATGGCAGCCGCAAGCCGATGCGCTCGAGGTCTGGACACACAGCCAGGGCATCTTCAACCTGCGTCGCGACCTGGCGCTGGCGTTTGCCGTGGCGGCCGACGATGTGTGCGTGTCGCACGTGGAGGGCGCGGGTTGTTATGGCCACAACGGCGCCGACGATGTCGCGTTTGACGCAGCGTGGCTGGCCCGTGCGGCCCGCGGGAGGCCGGTGCGCGTGCAATGGACGCGCGAGGCTGAATTGGGCCACGCCCCGTTGGGCCCGGCGATGACCGTGGCGGTCGAGGCCGAGGTCGACGGCGACGGCCTGCTGCGTTCCTGGACGCAGGATGTCTGGAGCCAGGGCCATGGCACTCGGCCCGGTCGTGGCACGACGCCTTCCTTGCTCGGGGCCTGGCAAACCGCCGATCCGTTCCCGGTGCCGATGGCGGTCAACGCCGCCATGTCTGCGGGCGGAGGGTCCGAGCGCAATGCGGTGCCGCCGTATGCGGTGCCCGCGGTCACCGTGCGCAACCATCGGATCCTGTCGATGCCCGTGCGGGTGTCTGCGCTGCGGGCGCTGGGCGCCCATGCGAACGTCTTCGCCGCCGAGTCCATGATGGACGAGTTGGCCAGCCAGCGGGCGATGGGGCCGCTGGCGTTTCGCCTCGCCCAGTTGCAGGGGCCGGAGCATGCACGTGCAGCGGCCGTGCTGTTGCAGGTCGCGCAGATGGCGGACTGGGTCGACGAAGATGCTCCGCCCGTCGGCGAAGGGCAGGGCCTGGGCATCGCGTATGCCCGCTACAAGAATACCGGTGCCTATTGCGCGGTCGTGGTCCGGTTGCGCGTCGAAGAACGGGTCCGGCTCGAACAGATCTGGATCGCGGCCGACCTGGGGCTGGTGGTCCATGCCGATGGCGCGCGCAACCAGCTCGAGGGCGGAGCGATCCAGGCGGCGAGCTGGACGATCTTCGAGCAGGCACGCGTCGATGCGCACGGCGTCGCGTCGAACAGCTGGGATCGCTACCCGATCCTGCGGTTCAGCGAAGTGCCGCCGGTCCAGGTGGCGCTGATCGCGCAACCGGACAGTCCTTCGCTCGGTGCGGGTGAATGCACCGCAGGCCCGACGGCCGCGGCCATCGCCAATGCGATCGCCCAGGCCACCGGGCTGCGCATGCGGACCATGCCGTTCACGCCCGACAATCTGATGCGGCAGGCATTGGCATGACCCTATGGATGGCCGGCCTGCCGCAGGTATCGACGAGATGGAACAACAACACGAGGAGATTCGCGTGAACGTCATGGGAGGAGGCGCCTCGGCGTCGCTGGTCAAGGCCATGCAGGCCGCATTCGAGCAGGCCACCGGCGGCCACATCGACGGAGAATTCAGTGCGGTGGGTGCGATGCGGGACAAGCTGATGCAGGGAGCCGCCTGCGATCTGGTGATTCTGACGGCGCCGCTGATCGACACCCTGATCGCCTCCGGGCATGTGGTGGCCGGAAGTGCGCGATCACTGGGCCTGGTCAAGACCGGCATTGCACAACGCACGGGCGAGCCACCGGCGGTGATACGCGATCGGGCCGACCTGGCGGCCGCATTGCGAGGCGCCAGCGGCATCTATTTTCCCGATGCGCAGAAGTCGACGGCGGGGCGGCACTTCATGGGTGTGTTGCGCGCACTCGGCCTCGACGAGTCACTGCAGCCGGTGTTTCATCAATTCCCCAACGGCGAGACGGCGATGCAGGCCTTGGCGTCCAGCCCGGAACCTGGCGGTATCGGTTGCACCCAGGTCACCGAGATCAACGGCACCACCGGCGTGCACCTGACGGCATTGTTGCCATCCGACTTCGAACTCGTGACCGACTACACACTGGGCATCTGCACCGCGGCGCGGTTTCCGGACCAGGCACGGGTATTGGCCGATCTGTTGTGCGGGCCTGCATCGGCCGAGCTCCGCAGACAGGGTGGGTTCATTTTCTAGCGTTCACGCCAACGGCCCTGGCCGTCGGTTCCCGGTCGGTTCGCGCGACCCGCGCCGCGTATCATCGGCGCATCCCACCGGTATTGCGACGGTAGCGGCCCCGGCGGCCGCGGCACGATGGGAGCGACACACCTGAACAAGAAATGAGCCGACGATCCGCCTTCACCTGGTTGCTGCACCTGTTCCCCTTCCTGCAGTGGCGGCACATGGTGGATCGTGTCACGCTGCGGGCCGATGCCATCGCCGGCCTGACGGGTGGCCTGGTGCTGGTGCCCCAGGGCGTCGCATTCGCCACCATCGCCGGCATGCCGCCCGAATACGGCTTGTACGCGGCCATGTTGCCGGCGGTCGTGGCCGCCTTGTGGGGCTCGTCGTGGCACCTGGTGTCCGGTCCGACCACGGCGATATCGATCGTCGTCTTCGCCACCATGAGTCCATTGGCCGAACCCGGCTCGCCGGAGTTCGTCGGCCTGGTGCTGACGCTGACCTTCCTGGTCGGCGTGTTCCAGCTGGCGCTGGGCGCGCTGCGGCTGGGCACCCTGGTCAACTTCGTGTCGCACACCGTGGTGGTCGGCTTCACCGCCGGCGCCGCGGTGCTGATCGCCGCCAGCCAGGTCAAGAACTTCTTCGGCATCGAGATCGCGCGTGGCTCCTCGGTCTGGGAGGTGCTGCAGGGGCTGTGGCGGCAACTGGCCGACATCAACCCGCATGTGACGGTCGTGGCGCTGGTCACCGTTGCTGCCAGTGTCGGCATCCGCAAGTGGCGGCCACGGGCGCCGCACATGATCGCGGCCCTGGTCATCGGCGGGCTGCTGGCCGCGCTGCTGAACCTGATCTTCGGTGCCGAGAACACAGGCATCAAGAGCATCGGCGCCTTGCGGGTCGGCCTGCCGCCGCTGTCGAGTCCGGACTTTTCCATGGGCACGATCGAGAAGCTGGTGCCGATCGCGATCGCGGTGGCCTTGCTGGCCCTGACCGAGGCGGTCTCGATCGCGCGGGCCGTGGCGCTCAAGAGCGGGCAACGCATCCATGGCAACCAGGAGTTCATCGGCCAGGGCCTGTCGAACCTGGCGGGCGCGTTTTTCTCCGGTTATGCGTCCAGCGGCTCGTTCAACCGCAGCGGCCTCAATTACGAGGCAGGCGCGCGCACGCCGCTGGCGGCGGTGTTCTCGGCGGTGTTCCTGTTGCTGATCGTGTTGTTCCTCGCCCCGCTGGCCGAGTACCTGCCGATTCCCGCCATGGCGGGCGTGTTGTTCGTCGTGGCCTGGGGGCTGATCGACTTTCACCACATGGCCGAGATCGTGCGCGTGAGCCGCGAGGAAACCGGCGTGCTGGTGGCGACCCTGATCGCGACCTTGACGCTGGAGCTCGAGTTCGCCATCTATATCGGCGTGTTG
>CAXBDR010000105.1:0-14304 GCA_963974265.1 uncultured Rhodoferax sp. | reverse complement strand
CGACGGCATCATCCACAGCTGGCTCAACCGCATGTTGTTGCCCGATACCGTGGGCACCGGCGGCGACAGCCACACGCGTTTCCCGATCGGCATCAGTTTCCCCGCTGGCTCCGGCCTGGTGGCATTTGGTGCGGCCACTGGCGTGATGCCGCTGGACATGCCCGAGAGCGTGCTCGTGCGGTTCAAGGGCAAGCTGCAGCCGGGCGTGACCCTGCGCGACCTCGTCAATGCGATTCCGCTCTATGCGATCCGGGCCGGCCTGTTGACGGTGGCCAAGCAAGGAAAGAAGAACATTTTCCCCGGTCGCAGTCTCGAGATCGAGGGCCTGCCGGACCTGAAGGTCGAGCAGGCGTTCGAACTCAGTGACGCGTCGGCCGAACGCTCCGCAGCCGGTTGCACCGTGCACCTGGACAAGGCGCCGATCATCGAATACATCACCAGCAACATCACGATGCTCAAGTGGATGATCGCCCAGGGCTACAAGGATGTGCGCACCATCGAGCGACGCATCAAGGCGATGGAGGCCTGGCTGGCCAACCCGGTGCTGATGAAGGCCGATGCGGATGCCGAGTACGCGGCCGTGATCGAGATCGACCTGGCCGATGTGCATGAGCCGGTCGTGGCATGCCCGAACGACCCCGATGACGTCAAGACGCTTGGCGAAGTGGCGGGTTCGCCGATCGACGAGGTCTTCATCGGCAGCTGCATGACCAATATCGGTCATTTCCGCGCAGCGTCCAAGTTGCTCGAGAACAAGCGCGACATTCCGGTCAAGTTGTGGATGGCGCCGCCGACGAAGATGGATGCCAAGCAGCTGACCGAGGAAGGGCACTACGGTGTGCTCGGCACTGCGGGTGCCCGGATGGAAATGCCTGGTTGCAGCCTGTGCATGGGCAACCAGGCGCAGGTCAAGGAGGGCGCGACGGTGTTCAGCACGTCGACGCGCAACTTCCCCAACCGCCTGGGCAAGAACTCCAACGTGTACCTGGGTTCCGCCGAACTCGCGGCCATCTGCTCCAAGCTCGGGCGTATTCCGACCAAGGAGGAATACATGGCCGACATGGGGGTACTCGATTCCGCCAGCGGGACGATCTACCAGTACCTGAACTTCGACCGCATCGACGAGTTCACCGATGCGGCCGCTTCGGTCAAGGAGGGTGCGGCCGCCTGACGGTTGTTGCCCGGTCACTGCGGGGCTGGCGGCCGGATCGGGTCGCCAGCCCCGTTTTTCTTGTGGCGGCGTACGCCTGCTGGCGATGGTCGGGCCCGCTCGACGGGCTCGAGCGGATTCACATTGGCGTCAAGGCCTGGTATTCGAAGTAGTGCTGGAAGACATAGGCCAGCGTGGACATGAGCGCGGTGGTGCCGATCAACATGGCGCACACCACGGCCAGAATGGTCAGGCCGCTGGTCCTGCCAGCGGCGTCTTGCGGGTCCCGTGAAGGGTTGAACCGGCCGTTCCATTTCGGACGGTCGGTCAATCCATAGACGATGGCGGTCAGCGCACACGCCGTGACGACAACGCCCAGCACCGGAACCAGCAACCAGCTCAGCTGGTCGTCGACGCCGAGTTGGCGTGCGCGCAATACCCCCATGGTGCCGATCAGGGTAGGCCAGGGCAGCAGCCATCCCAGCGCGTCGCTCCAGCCACGCAGGTAGAAGCGGTGCAGCCCGAGCGGGCCTCCGAGCAGGGCCAGCCAGGTGGCGAATGTCTTGTTCTTCATGGATGTCCAGGGTTTCGGATCGGTGGGGTGTTGCCAGGCTCGCAGTGTCGCTTGAAGGCGGCGCATCGCGTCCGGCGACCGCAAGGTGATGGCGTGCGTCGACTCCTTGGGGCGGGAAGCTGGTGCAGATTTGGCCGCTATATAATCTTGGGCTTTTCAGCGTGTTGCTGGCCGGGTGGCCATGTTACGTGTCTCAGCGCCGAAATACTGGTGGAAAGTGATTTCCGCCGCCCCCGAAGGATAAATCATGGTCGTCATTCGACTCTCCCGTGGTGGTGCCAAGGCACGCCCGTTTTTCAACATCGTGGTTGCCGACAAGCGTACCCGTCGAGACGGCCGCTTCATCGAGCGTCTCGGTTTCTACAACCCCATCGCCACCGCCAACGAGGAGCGCATCCGGATCGCACAGGATCGCGTGACCTACTGGAAGGGTGTTGGCGCGCAGGCATCCCCGACGGTCGAGCGCCTGCTGGCGCAAGCCGCAGCCAAAGCGGCCTGAAGCCCGTTCCCGCGTCTGACCTGAACGGGCGCGGGAATCATCCGGTCTCCCATGGCGTTGTCACTGGATCCGGTCGAGCTACCCCCCGACGCTGTCGAGGTTGCCCGCGTCGGCGACGCCTGGGGCGTCAAGGGCTGGATCAAGCTCCTGCCATTCAGCGCCGATCCTCAGGCGCTGTTCTCATCCAAGCGATGGTACGTCCAGCCGTCCGAACGGGGCCCCAAGGCCTTTGACGGAACGGCCCTGTTGCGCGTGCGCGAGGCGCGCGACCACTCTGGCGGTGTGGTGGCGCAACTCGATGGCATCGATGATCGCGATGCGGCCCAGGCCTTGCGTGGTGCCCGGATCTTCGTGCGGCGTTCGAGTTTCCCGAGCACCTCGACGGACGAATACTATTGGGTCGACCTGATCGGCCTGGAGGTCGTCAACCGGCAGGGCGAGTCACTGGGCCAGGTCAAGGAATTGCTGCAGACCGCCGCTCAATCCGTATTGGTTCTGCGTTATGCATCCGGCGACGAATGGCTGGAGCGCATGATTCCGTTCGTGGCCGCTTATGTCGACGCGGTCGATCTCGAAGGCAGGTGCATCACCGTGGACTGGCAGGCGGATTACTGAATCCGGGCCGACCATGCGATTCGATGTCATCACCCTGTTTCCCGAACTGTTCGAGCCGTTCCTGCAAGCCGGCGTCACGCGTCGCGCGTACATGTCCGGCCTGGTGGACGTCGTGCTTACCAATCCGCGCGGTTTTGCGCAAGGCAACTACCAGCGAGTCGATGACCGGCCATTCGGGGGTGGACCCGGCATGGTCATGATGGCCGAGCCCCTCGAGCAGAGCCTGCAGCACATACGCTCCACGCGCGTCGACCGGGCGCCGGTCGTGCTTTTCTCGCCGCTGGGACGCAGGCTGGACCACGCCCAGGTGCAGCGATGGGCCTCGAGCGAAGGAGCCATACTGCTGTGCGGACGGTACGAGGGCGTGGACCAGCGTTTCATCGACGCCCGTGTCGACGAGCAGATCAGCCTGGGCGACTACGTGTTGTCCGGCGGCGAAATCGCCGCCATGGCCTTGCTCGATGCGGTGGCTCGACTGCAGCCGGGCGTGTTGGGCGATGCGGCCAGCCACCAGCAGGACAGCTTCAACACGAGCCTGGACGGCTTGCTCGATTGCCCGCATTACACGCGCCCGGAAAGCTGGCAGGGCGCGGAGGTGCCCGAGGTACTGATGTCGGGCCATCATGCCAAGGTCGCGCGCTGGCGCCGCGAGCAGAGTCTGCTGCTGACCCAGCGCCTGCGCCCCGAACTCATCGAACAGGCCCGTGCGGCGGGCCGTCTGAGCCGGCTCGACGAGGACTGCCTTGCGCGCGGCCCGGCGATCGACCATTGAGCGCTGGAACTTTCTGACTATAATGCGCGGTTACCCGATCCTCTGTTTGGCAGTCTCGCTCCCCATGTGGCCCGGTCCCTGCGACCTGGTTTGTCCCGAGAGCAAGACAACGCGTCATGTCGACGCTGGCGCAAACATGATCATTCGAGGAAATCATGAACCTGATCCAAACTCTTGAGCAAGAAGAAATTGCTCGTCTCGGCAAGACCATCCCCGACTTCGCCCCTGGCGATACCGTCATCGTCAGCGTCAAGGTCGTCGAAGGCACCCGCAAGCGTCTGCAGGCCTACGAAGGCGTCGTGATCGCCAAGCGCAACCGCGGCCTCAACAGTGCCTTCATCGTGCGCAAGATCTCCAGTGGCGAAGGCGTGGAGCGCAGCTTCCAGACCTACAGCCCGCTGATCGCCGGCATCGAAGTCAAGCGCCGCGGCGACGTGCGTCGCGCCAAGCTGTATTACCTGCGTGAGCGCAGCGGCCGTTCGGCACGCATCAAGGAAAAGCTGGCTCCGAAGAAGGTCGCAGCGAGCTCCTGAGCCCTGCCGATCGAACCGAAGCAAGCCGCCTCCGGCATCCGTGCGAGGCGGCTTTTTCGTTTCCGTCCCGCGCGCGTGTCCACCCCACCCATCATCCACAGCCTGTCGAGCGTGCCCGGTTTCGATCCGCGCACGATCCCGGTCATCGGCGTCGACGATCATCTGCCGGCGGTACCGCCAGCCGAACTGAGCTTGCCCGCGCTGCGTGCGCGGTTCCAGCGTTCGGTGTCCTGGGAGCCGGAACTGCTGGCCGAGCCGCCATTCACCGATCGCCCGCCGGCGGCGGCCTCGGTGCTGGTGGCCATCGTGGAACGCGACGAACCCATGGTGCTGCTGACCCAGCGCACGGAACAACTGTCCACCCATTCCGGGCAGATCGCCTTTCCCGGTGGCAGGCAGGATCCGCAGGACCGGGACCTGACCGTGACCGCCTTGCGCGAAGCCCATGAGGAGATCGGCCTGTTGCCCGCGTTCGTGGACATCCTGGGCAGCTTGCCGATCTACCGCACCGGCAGTGCCTTCATCGTCACACCGGTCGTCGGCCTGCTGCGCGACGGGTTTGCGCTGGTGCGCAATCCGCACGAGGTCGACGACATCTTCGAGGTTCCGCTGGCATTCCTGATGAATCCGGCAAACCATCGTCGCCATGCCTTCGAATGGAGCGGCATGCGGCGCGAATGGTTGTCCATGCCGTACCACGATGGCATTGCAGAGCGCTTCATCTGGGGGGCGACCGCCGGCATGTTGCGCAACTTCTACCGCTTTCTCGCCGCTCGTTGAAGGGCCGCGCAGGGCGTTGCCGGGTCGGCGCTGAAAGTATGATGCCGGCATGAGTTTCGTCGCCATCCTGATTGCGCTGCTGCTGGAGCAGGCGCGGCCCGTGGGCCGCAGCAACCTGGTGCACGTCGGCCTGCGGGCCTGGGTGAGCTGGTGCGGTGACACCTTCGACGCCGGCAAGGAGCATCACGCCTGGCTGGCCTGGGCCTTCGCGGTGTTGTTGCCGTCCTCCGCGGTACTGCTGGTCTACTGGTTGCTCGCCGCGTTGGCGGGATGGCCGTTTGCCGTGCTCTGGAACATCGTCGTGCTGTATTTCTCGCTGGGCTTTCGGCAGTTCAGCCATCATTTCACCGAGATCCGCGATGCGCTCGATGCCGGCGACGAGCAACGAGCGCGGACCTTGCTGGCGCAATGGCGCCAGATCGATGCCACCGGGCTGGCCAGGAGCGATATCGTGCGGCAGGTTGTCGAGCATTCCGTGCTTGCCGCGCATCGCCACGTGTTCGGCGTGCTGGCCTGGTTCTCCATCCTGGCGGTGCTCGGGCTCGGACCCGTCGGCGCGGTGCTGTATCGCCTGAACGAATTCGTCCCGCGTTACTGGGCACGCGAAAAGGCCGCGCGTGTGCGCCCCGTCAGCGCGGCATTGCAGGATGTCGCATCCCTCACCTGGTCCTGGCTGGACTGGTTGCCGGCACGGGTGACGGCGGTCGGGTTCGCCGTGGTCGGCAGCTTCGAGGATGCCATCGACAGCTGGCGCAACTACGAGCGTCAAGGGTCGGTGACCAACGACGGCGTGATCCTGGCGTCGACCGCTGGAGCCATCAACATCCGGCTGGGCGCGGCTGCACAGGCGCCGGCGCAGTCCGGATCGGTACAGCCGGATGCGGGAATCTCGGCGTTGCCGTTCACGAGTGCAATCGGCAGCGAGGCCGAGATCGGCCACTTGCGTGTGGTCGTCGGCCTGGTCTGGCGTACCGTCGTCATGTGGATGGTGTTGCTGGCCTTGCTGAGCCTGGCGCGCTTGCTCGGTTGATGGCACGCCGCGCGGAGCCGCCGCCCGCGGTTCAATATCGTGTTTGCGACAACTCGGCAAACAGCTCGCCATAAATCCGATACCGCTCCGGGCTGATGGCCGCTTTGCCGTTGGCGTTCTCGCTGGCTGCGATGACCGCGCAACCCGGCTCGTGCAGATGGGTGCAGTTGTAGAAGCGGCAATGATCGGCGTGTGCGGCCAGGTCGGGCATGTAGCGCGCCAAGCGCATCGGGTCGATGTGGTGCAGGCCGAACTCCTGGAAACCGGGCGAGTCGATCAGCGCGCTGGTCTTGTCGGCGTCGATCCAGTACCAGGTCGTGCTGGTGGTCGTGTGCTTGCCGGCACGCAGCGATTGCGACAACTCGCCCGTCAACACGTCCGCATGCGGGACCAGCCGGTTGATCAGCGTGCTCTTGCCGGCCCCCGACGGACCCAGCACCAACGTGGTCTTGCCGCGCAGATGATGCTGCAGCGTCTCCAGGTCCTCCTGCGAAATTGGTTTCAGTGTCATCGGCAGGATCGGATATCCCATGGCGCGGTAGGGCGCAAGCCAGGACCAGGCGCGGGCAAATGGCACGGCCAGGTCCCGCTTGTTGAGCACCACCAGCGGTGCGATGCCCTCGGCCTCGGCGGCGATCAGGGCGCGTGAGAGTTGCTGGTTCGAGAATGCGGGTTCGGCCGCGATCAGGATGAGCACCTGATCCAGGTTGGCCGCGAACGACTTGGTGCGAATCTCGTCGCGGCGATAGAACAGGTTGCGCCGTGTCTCGATCTTCTCGATCGTGCCTTCATCGCGCGACTGCTGCCACAACACCCGGTCCCCGACCACGCCCTGGCTCTTCTTGCCCCGGGAATGGCAGATCAGGCGCTCGCCCGATGGCGTCTCGACCAGGAAGTGCCGCCCGTAGTTGGCGACGATCAGCCCCTGGTGGAGGGTGGCGCCAGCCGTCAAGCGCGCACCTTGCCGGCAACGGTCATGACAACAAGGCGTCAGCAGCGGCGGCGCAGCTGAAGTCGGTGGCCGAAATGCCACCCACGTCGTGGGTGTTGAATCGCACGACGCAGCGGTTGTAGCTGACGTTCAGTTCCGGGTGGTGGTCCGAAACATGGGCCGCGAAGGCCAGCGCGTTCACGAAGGCCATGGTCTCGTAGTAGTTGGCGAAACGGTAGGTCTTCTCGATCGCGACGTCCGATCCTTCGCCATGCAGCTTCCAGCCCTCGAGCTTGGCGAGCTGGCTGACGATCTCGGTGGCGCCGAGTGCACGCCGCTGCACCGCCGACCAGTCTGTCTTCTTCATCATGCTTGTCATCGGGAGCTCCGGGTTCAGGCCGCCATGCGCGCCAGGCGTTCGACGGCAGGTGGGTGGGAATAGTAGAACCGGACATAGACCGGATCCGGCGTCAGGGTCGAGGCGTTGTCCTCGTAGAGCTTGAGCAAGGCCGTCGACAGGTCCGCGCCGCTGGTCTGCGCAACCGCGTACGCGTCGGCCTCGAACTCGTGCTTGCGCGAGACCTGCGCAAACAGCGGCGTCACGAACTGGCTGAACACCGGAATCGCCAGCATGAACAACAGCAACGCCAGCGCGTCGTTGGCCGCGCCGTCGGCCATGTTGGGACGCACGCCCAGCGCGGTGTAGAACCATGCCTGGCCGGACAACCAGCCCAGCAAGGCGAATCCGGCCAGGCTCAGGGCAAACATGGCCACGATGCGCTTGATGATGTGCCGGTGCTTGAAGTGCCCGAGTTCATGGGCGAGCACCGCGTCGACCTCCGCCGGCGCAAGCTTGGACAGCAAGGTGTCGTAGAACACGACCCGCTTGGCGGCGCCGAAGCCGGTGAAATAGGCATTGGCATGGGCGCTGCGCCGGCTGCCGTCCATGACGAACAGGCCTTTGGCGGCGAATCCGCAGCGTTGCATCAAGGCGGTGACGCGGGTCTTGAGGGTCTCGTCGTCCAGCGGCTGGAACTTGTTGAACAGGGGTGCGATGAAGGTCGGATACACCATCAGCAGCAGCAGGTTGAAGCCCATCCACACGCCCCAGGCCCACAGCCACCACAAGTTGCCGGCCGCGCCCATCAGCCACAGGATCAGGGCCGCGATCGGCAATCCGATCGCCGCGCCGATCAAGCTCGACTTGAGCAGGTCGGCCAGCCACAGGCGCGGCGTCATCTTGTTGAAGCCGAAGCGCGCCTCGATGCCGAAGGTCTGGTACAGGCCGAACGGCAACTCGAGCAGGCCGCCGATCACGGCAAAACCGGCCAGCAGCGCCAGTTGTTGTGTCATGCCCGGGCCGAGCAGTTGCATCAGCGCCGAATTGAGAGCATCGAGGCCACCGAGCAAGGTCCAGCCCAGCAGCAGCGCTGCCGCCAACGCGAGTTCGAGCAAGCCGAACCGCGTCTTGGCGATGGTGTAGTCGGCCGCCCGCTGGTGTGCAGCCAGCGTCACCTGCTCGCGGAAGCGATCGGGAACGGTGTCACGGAATCGGGCGACATGGCGGATCTGGCGCGAAGCCAGCCAGAATTTCAGCAGCAGGCCACCGACCAGCGCAAAGATGAAGGCGACGGTCAGCACCGTCTCGGGTGTCCAGTGATCAGGCACGGCAGGGCAGGGGGGATGGACGCATGCGGGGAGTTTAGGTCCAATCGCAAGACCCCGACGCGATTGGGCGACAATCGCCGCCATGGACGAAAACGCTGCGTTGCTGGAGAAGTCGGACCAGAACCTGGTCTGGATCGATTGTGAAATGTCGGGCCTGGACCCGGACAAGGAGCGGCTGCTCGAGATCGCGGTGATTGTCACCGGTCCGAACCTGGAGCCGCGTATCGAAGGGCCTGTGCTGGTGATCCACCAGAGCGACGCGTTGCTCGACCAGATGGACGCCTGGAACAAGGGCACACATGGCAGGAGCGGCCTGATCGACAAGGTGCGCGCCTCGACCCTGACCGAGGCACAGGCGGAGCAGCAGATCCTCGATTTCCTGGCCCGATACCTGCCCAGGAACACGTCGCCGCTGTGCGGTAACACGATCAGCCAGGACCGGCGCTTCCTGGTCAACTACATGCCAAAGCTGGAAGCGTTTTTCCACTACCGCAACATCGACGTGAGCACACTCAAGGAACTGGCCAAGCGCTGGCGTCCCCAGTTGCACAGCGCGTTCAAGAAGCAGCAAAGCCATACGGCCCTGGCCGACGTGCATGAGTCGATCGACGAACTGGTCCATTACCGCGACAACTTCCTGCGCTTGTCGGACGAGGTTAGGTAGAAACCCGAAGCCGTGCCATAATCGCAGGCTTCGCCACCGACTGGTGGTGTTTTGTGCATCTCCCCTCACACACCGGGCTTGACTGAAGAGCCCCTCTAGAGTGCAACCACCCGGTTGCGGCCACCCGTGTTGGCACTGAGTTTCGTTTGATGGTTGATGTTTTTTTGACCATTGACGAAACCGTCGCACATCGTGCGGCGCGCTCGTTTGAGACTCTATTGACATGAACGACGCATTTGATGTGGTCGGCGCGCCTTTGCCCGACCAGGACCTTTCCCATACCCCCGTGAACATCTCGGCAGACTTGCCGAAGGCAGAGTTCTCCGAACCTTCGGACGTGCTGGCTGACGACACCGCAGCTGCCGCGAGCGAGCAGCACCAGGAACCCAACGGTTTCGAAAAGATGGCGCTGGCGCCCGAACTGCTGCAAGCCGTGCGTGACCTGGGCTTTACCCAGCCCACGGTGGTGCAGGAGAAGTGCATTCCCATGGCCATGCAGGACCTGTCCGACACGGCTGGTGGCGCGCGCTTCACCGACCTGATGGTGTCCAGCCAGACCGGCAGCGGCAAGACGGCGGCATTCCTGCTGCCGGTGCTGCACACCTTGCTGGCACAACGTGACCAGGCGCAGGCGCAGGAACGCGCCGACTACGAGAAAGCCTGCGCCGAGGCCGCCGCGCGCGGCGAAGCCCCGCCCAAGCGCCCGCGCCGCAAGGACCCCACCAGCAGCCGCAATTTCAAGGCCGCCATCCCCGGCGCCCTGGTGTTGTGCCCGACCCGCGAACTGGCCCAGCAGGTCGCGCATGACGCGATCGACCTGGTGCGCCATTGCCGCGGCCTGCGCATCGCCAACGTCGTGGGCGGCATGCCGTACCAGATGCAGATTGCGCGGCTGCAGAATGCCGACCTGGTCGTCGCCACGCCGGGCCGGCTGCTGGACCTGCAGCGTTCGATGCAGATCAAGCTCGAACAGGTGCAGTTCCTGGTCGTCGACGAAGCCGACCGCATGCTGGACCTGGGTTTCGCCGACGACCTGGCCGAGATCAACCAGCTCACGATCGAGCGCAAGCAGACGATGATGTTCAGTGCCACATTGGCGCCGCGCATCCAGCAACTGGCCACGCGCGTCATGCGCGAACCGCGGCGGGTCCAGATCGATTCCCCGCAGGAAAAGCACCAGAACATCAAGGAAGTGCTGTTCTGGGCCGACAACGCCTTTCACAAGCGCAAGCTGCTCGACCACTGGCTGCGCGACACGACGATCAACCAGGCCATCGTGTTCGCCAGCACCCAGATCGAATGCGACGGCTTGGCCAACGACTTGCAGCAGGCCGGCTTCAGTGCCGTTGCATTGCACGGCGCCCTGAACCAGGGCATGCGCAACCGACGCCTGATGGCGCTGCGCGAAGGCAAGGTGCAGATCCTGGTGGCCACCGACGTGGCCGCCCGCGGCATCGACGTGCCCACGATCACGCACGTGTTCAACTTCGGCCTGCCGATGAAGGCCGAGGACTACACCCACCGCATCGGCCGCACCGGCCGGGCCGGACGCGACGGCCTGGCCGTCACCATGGCCGAATTCCGCGACCGTCGCAAGATCTTCGACATCGAGGCCTACACCCGCCAGCCGTTCAAGGCCGAGACCATTCCGGGCCTGGAGCCGCAACAGCGCATGCCCGACTCCTCGCGCCCCCGTTCGAATTTCGGTGGTCGTGACAGCCGTGGCGGATTCAACGCGCCATCGCGCGACCGCAAGTTCGGCGGTCCGCCGCGGGGCCGCGACGGTGGCGGGTTTGCTCCGCACAATGATTTCGCGCGGCGCAACGACAACGCACCGCGCGGTGATCACGCACCACGTGGCGACTTCGCACCGCGCAAGCCGGCGTTCGCCAAACCCGGCGCTGCACGCCCGTCGAATGGCCCGTCGGCCAACGGCGGCGCACGCACCAACCCGGGCTTCGGCCCGCGTGATGGTGCACGGCGTCCGGCGCGTCCGGCGCGCGGCTGATCGACTCCTGATCTGACCTGCCAAAGCCCGCGGCCGATATGGCCAGCGGGCTTTTTTTCTGTCCGGCTGGCCCCGCGGGACGCGTGTGCGCCTACATCTCCTGGCAAACGCAGTCCGAAGGTTGTGGGGGACAACGCACCAGGCCGCCACCGTTGCCCTGCATCTGCGCCGGCCTGCACGCGGGATCCCCTGTGCGCACACGCTCCGGCAGGTCGGGTGCGGCACAACCCGCAACCAATGCGATGCAGACGGCTGTCACCCGCGCCACATCGTTGACGCGTTGACGCGGACCTTTGCGGACGGAATCGCTTTCGCTGTTATGCATATCTGCAATTCTGGTGTGTCGACATGGCCCATTGTGACCATCCGACAGCCTGCGCACAATGCAAAGGCGCGGGTGGCCGGCCGGCGGGAAGCGGGACCGATCCGACGCACAAGCCAGCAACAGGAGAGTGACATGCAACGCAGGAATTTCATCCGCATCGCCGGTGGCGGCGTCGTCATGGCGGCTACGGCCGCGACGACGGCTTGTTCCAGCGCGATTCCTCAGGAGGCCATCGCGGCCTGGCGCGGACCTGCTGCGGACGAGCCCGACGTGCGCCGCTGGATCCTGAGCCACGCCATCCTCGCTCCGCATTCGCACAACCTGCAGTCGTGGATCGTCGATCTCGACGAGCCCGACACGATCATGCTGTCTTGCGACCTGCAGCGCCTGTTGCCCGAAACCGATCCGTTCTCGCGCCAGATCATGATGAGCCATGGCACTTTCCTCGAACTGATCGACATCGCGGCGCGCGAGAAGGGCCTGCGCAGCGAGATCAGGCTGTTTCCGCAGGGGGTGTTCGACGCGCAATCCATCGACGAACGCCCGGTGGCCCGGATCCGCCTGGTGCCGGACCCTTCCGTTGCGCCGGATCCGCTGTTTGCACAGATCCTGCGCCGGCATACGAACCGCAACCACTACGATCCACAGCGCCCGGTCCCCGCTGCCGCCTGGCAGGCCATGGCGCTGGCCGCCGGCACCGACGGGCTTCGCTTCGGTCACGTGGGTGCGCAGGATTCGCCCCAGCAGTTGCAGCGCCACCGCGCCATCGCCTCTCAGGCCTGGGCGATCGAGTTGCGCACGCCACGTGCCATCCTGGAGTCGTTCAAGGTCTTGCGCGTGGGCGCGGCCGAAGTGGCGCGCCATCGCGACGGCCTGACGCTGATGGATCCGATGGTGGTCTGGATGGACCGTCTCGGCTTGTTCGACCGCAGCCAGGCGCCCGGCCCGGACGACTTCGCCACGACCAGC
Source organism: uncultured Rhodoferax sp. (assembly GCA_963974265.1). Lineage (GTDB taxonomy): Bacteria > Pseudomonadota > Gammaproteobacteria > Burkholderiales > Burkholderiaceae_C > CAISIP01. The sequence goes on along the minus strand of CAXBDR010000105.1, from coordinate 1,786 downwards.
CAGATCGAGCAGTTCGACGAGAAGATCGCGTCGACGCCTGGTTTCCTGTGGATGGTGTCCGAGGGCAATGACCGCACCACGCAGGTCAGGGCGGGGCGCGCGTATGCGCGGGTGCAGCTGGCGGCCACGGCACACGGGCTTGCGATGCAACCGCTGCAACAGGCGCTGCAGGAGTACCCGGAGCAGGCTGGCCCGTATGCCGCAATTCGCGATTTGCTCGATGCGCCGGTACCGGCGCAGACCGTCCAGATGTGGGCACGCGTCGGTTATGCATCCGCCGTGGAGCCCGCACCGCGCCGCGGCTTGCAGGCCCATATCCGCAAGGCCTGAGGCCGCGCGCGCGAGCGAGGCCGCGCGCAAGCCCTGCAGGTCCTGCCGTCGCCTTTCAGCGCCCGTTGAAGCCGGGTTTGCGCTTGTCGACGAAGGCGGCGGCCGCGGCCTTGTGGTCCTCGGTGTCGAAGGTGCGCACCATGTGCACCGCCTCGGCATCGAGCACGTCCGACAGGGATGCGCGCAGTCCCAGGTTCAGGTTGCGCTTCATGTAGCCCAGGGCCACCGTCGGCAGCGCGGCGAGCTCCTGCGCCCATTGCCGCGCGGCCTGCTCCAGTTCCGCAGCCGGCGCGACCCGGTCGACCAGGCCCAGTCGCAAGGCCTCGTCGGCCTCCACGGTGCGGCCGGTGAAGAACAATTCGCGCGCCCGCGAGGCGCCGACGAGGTGACCGAGGAAATAGCTGGCGCCGAAGTCGCCGGACAGTCCGACCCGCGAGAACGCGGTCGTCACCTTGGCGTTGTCCGCCATCAGCCGCAGGTCACAGGCCAGTGCCAGCGACAGGCCGGCACCGGCGGCCGGCCCGGGCAACACCGCCAGCGTGGGTTTGGGCATCTCGTGCAGCAGGCGCGACACCTCCATGCGCAGGCGCAGGTCGGCCACCCGCTGGTCGAAACCCATCGGGGCGGAGCCACCGGCCGCGGCCTGGGCGAAACCCTTGACATCGCCGCCCGAGCAGAAAGCCCCGCCGGCTCCGGTCAGGACGACCAGCCGGGTCGACGGTTCGGTTGCGCAGTCGGTCAGCGCCCGGTGCATGGCGTTGACCATGTCGCGCGACAAGGCGTTGCGGGAAGCGGGCCGGTTCATCGTCAAGGTGACGATGCCGTTGTCGGCCGATACCAGGAGATCTTGGGTCATGGATGGGTCCTTCATGTCGCGGCCAAGCATACCGGCAGCGCGGCAGCCACGCTGTCCGCCAGTTGACACACGCCCGCAGGAAGACAGCGAGGCCGGTCGTGCGTCAGCGAGGCGTCGACGCGGTATCGGCCTTGGCCGCGGCGAGCGCGCGCACCACGGCGTGGCCGTCGCGTGTGGGGTCGCGGGTCTCCGGCGTCTCCTGCGCCATCGCCGTATGGGCAACGAAGGCGCAGATGTCGGCCGCCCCCTCGAACACCTTGGGCGTGATGCCCGCCGAGCCCAGCGTCTTCGCGATTTCGCGCATTTCGGGCTCCCAGCGATAGGCCTTGGCCGGCAGCAGCGGAAAACTGGCCAGCGACCAGTCGCGCATGCCGCCCAGCGACCGGCCCAGCTGGCGTTCGAGCAGGTCGGCAATACCCAGGTGCTGTGCCGCCACAAGGATTTCCAGCCACAGCAGCTGTGTGCCCTTGTTGAGACCCGCAAAACACATCTTCAACGCGCTGGCGTCGCCGATACGGTCGCTGACGACCTCGACCTGCAGCTGTGCGTTGGCCAGGGGCTCGAGGTCGGCGGCGTCGGGCCCCGACACATACAGGCGGG
>CAXBDR010000104.1:0-14898 GCA_963974265.1 uncultured Rhodoferax sp. | reverse complement strand
CCCAGGTCGTCACGCGCATGATGATCATGGCCATCTTCGCGATGAGCCTGGACCTGCTGCAAGGTGTCACCGGCCTGGTGTCGCTCGGGCATGCCGCCTACTTCGGGCTGGCCGGTTATGCGCTGGCCTTCCTGACGCCGCAGACCGAGGCCATCAGCCTGTGGTGGAGCCTGCCGCTGTCGGTGCTGGCGTCGGCGCTGGCGGCGCTGGTGATCGGATTCTTCGTCGTGCGCACCCATGGCATCTACTTCATCATGGTGACCATGGCGTTCGCGCAGATGGTGTATTACGTGTTCTTCGACAACCGCGCACTCGGCGGTTCGGACGGCCTGTACATCTATTTCAAGCCGACGCTGGCCGTGGGCAGCTTCACGCTGCTCGCGCTCGACGACAAGACCAGCATGTATTACTTCACGCTGGCGCTGGTGCTGCTGGTCTACCTGTTCCTGCGCAGGCTGCTGTGGAGCCCGTTCGGTCGTGCGCTGGCCGGCATTCGCGTCAACGAGCACCGCATGCGGGCCATGGGTTTCGGCACCTTCGGCTACAAGCTCAGCGCGTTCACGCTGGCCGGCGGGCTGGCGGGGCTGGCCGGCTACCTGTGGGGCGTGCAGACCGAATACATCAACCCCGAGTTGATGGGTTTCCACACCAGCGCGCATGCCATCATGATGGTGATCCTGGGCGGCATGGGCAACTTCGCCGGCGCCATCGTCGGCGCGTTCACCTTCGAATACGTGCTGCACCTGTTCAAGGACCTGCCGTACATCGGCGAGGTGCACCTGGGCAAGCACTGGCAGTTGTGGATGGGCAGCTTCATCGTGCTGGTCGTGGTGTTCGCGCCGCGCGGCGTGCTGGGCATCGTGCAGTCGCTCACCAGCGGCCGGCGCAAGCAAGGCGAAGGCCATGACTGACGAGGTGTTGCTGAGCGCAAGCGCGCTGACCAAGCGTTTCGGCGGCCTGGCGGCGGTCGACAATGTGTCGATCACGCTGAGCCGCAACCGGATCCATGCCGTCATCGGCCCCAACGGCGCCGGCAAGTCGACACTGACCAACCTGTTGTCGGGCGACCTGCCCGCGACCTCGGGCACGGTCATGATCGGCTCCCAGGACGTGACCGGATGGGCGCCGGAGCGGGTGGCGCGCCAGGGACTGGGCCGCAGCTACCAGAAGACCAACATCTTCCTGCCGTTCAGCGTCTGGGACAACGTGTTCCTGGCCGCGCAGTCGCGCGATCCGCAACAACCCTGGAACCCGCTGCGCTGGTTGCGCCCGGCCGCGCGTTCGGCCGCTGCACGCCGGCGCTGCGAGGCGGCCATCGCGATGGCGGGCCTGCAGGAGCGGCGCGACGCGATCGCCGCCACCATCAGCCACGGCGAACAGCGCCAGCTCGAGATCGCAATGACGCTGGCCACCGAGCCGCAGGTGCTGCTGCTCGACGAACCGCTGGCCGGCATGGGCGTGGCCGAAGCCGAACGCATGGTCGCGCTGCTGCTGCGCATCAAGAAGGACCACGCCATCCTGCTGGTCGAACACGACATGGACGCGGTGTTCACGCTGGCCGACTCCCTGACCGTGATGGTCAACGGCCAGGTGATCGCCACCGGCACGCCCGATGCGATCCGCGGCGATGCCAACGTGCAGGCCGCCTACCTGGGCGAGGAACACTGAAATGGCTGCCACCCCCCTGATCGACGCACGCGGCGTCAACAGTTATTACGGTGCCAGCCACATCCTGCGCGGCATCGATTTCTCGGCCGCCAGCGGCGAGACCATCGGCCTGATGGGACGCAACGGCATGGGCAAGAGCACCCTGCTCAAGAGCATCATGGGCCTGGTCAAGCCGCGCTCGGGCCGGGTGCAGATCATGGGTCGCGACATGACCGGCCGTCCCCCCTACGAAATTGCGCAGCTCGGCATTGCCTACGTACCCGAGGGCCGCGGCATCTTCGGCAACCTCAGTGTGGTGGAGAACCTCCGGATGGCGGCGCGTGCCGGCCAGACCGAGGCCGCGCGCGCCCGCGCCAAGGCGGGTCAGGACTGGCACTACGAACGCGTGCTCGACACCTTCCCGCGGCTCAAGGAACGGCTGGGCCATGGCGGCCAGCAGCTCAGCGGCGGCGAGCAGCAGATGCTGACGATCGGTCGGGCCCTGATGACCAACCCCGACGTGCTGATCCTGGACGAAGCCACCGAAGGCCTGGCGCCACTGATCGCGCGCGAGATCTGGCGCATCTGCGCGCTGATCCGCGCAAGCGGCATCTCCAGCGTCATCGTCGACAAGAACTGGAAACACGTGACCCGGATCACCGACCGCAACGTGATCCTGGTCAAGGGCGAGGTGGTGTTCGAAGGCAGTTCGCAGGAACTGACTTCCCAACCGCAATTGCTGGAGCAGTACCTGGGGGTCTGAGGCCGCTCGCCGCGACGTCAGGTGCGCGCGATGGCCACGGACAACCGCCGGGCCAGCGTATCCAGCGCCACCCCGACCTCCTGCTCGAGCTTGAGCGCGAATACCGCGTCGCCGCGGGTGCGGCCCTGGTTCACCGCAACGACCGGTTTGCCGGCCGCCAGGGCGTCCTCGACGAAGCGGTAACCCGAATACACCATCAGCGAGGAACCGGCCACCAGCAAGGCGTCGCAACGCGCCAGCGCGTCGCGGACCGCCACCACCCGGTCGCGCGGCACGTTCTCGCCGAAAAACACTACGTCGGGCTTGAGCATGCCGCCGCAGACCGTGCATGCCGGCACGTCGAACCCCCCGAAGTCCTGCGCCTCCAGGTCGGCGTCGCCGTCCGGTGCGGCCAGCGCCGGCAGTTCGGCCCAGCCGGGATTGCGCCGCAGCAGATCGTCCTGCAGCATCCGCCGCGGCGAACGCGCACCACAATCCAGGCAACAGACGGTGTCGATGCGGCCGTGCAGGTCCACGACCCGGCCGCTGCCGGCCGCAGCGTGCAGGCCATCGACGTTCTGCGTCACCAGCAGGTCGACATGGCCCGCCGCCTCGAGCCGCGCCAGCGCATGGTGTGCCAGCGCGGGCCTGGCCAGCGCCATCGTGCGCCAACCCACCATGCTGCGGGCCCAGTAGCGCTTGCGTGCCAGTGCGTCGGCGACGAACAGCTGGAAACGCATCGGTTCGCTGCGCTTCCAGGCGCCGTTGGCATCACGGTAGTCCGGAATGCCGGCGCCCGTGCTGCAGCCGGCACCGGTCAGCACCAGCAGGCGCGGATGGCGGCGGACGAACTCGGCCAAGGGGGTGAAGACATCCATGGTCCGATTGTCCTGTGCTCGGCGGCTGGCGGCCGCGTCAGGGGTTTTGCCACTGCCACGGCAGGGCCAGTGGCGGGTCAACCGGCCTTCGACACCGGCACCGGGACCCGCTCGCGCCGGATCAGGTACAGGCCACTGGCGATGATGATGGCGCCACCGAGCAGGGTGTGCGACTGCGGCACCGCGTGCCAGAACATCCAGTCCAGCATCACGGCCCAGGCCAGGGCTGAATATTCGAACGGCGCGATCACGGCCGCCTGGCCATGGCGGAACGCCTCGGTGATGGCCAGCTGGCCGAGAAACCCGGTGACCGCCAGCCCGAGCAGAATCCAGCCGTGCTCGAGCCGGACAGCGACCCAGTCAGGCGCGCCGAGCACGCTGCCGCCCAGCGCCAGGCTGGTCGTGGTCCAGAACACCAGCGTGACGCTGGGTTCGCTGCGGCTGATCAAGCGGCCCACGACGTTGGACGCCGCATAACAGATGGCAGCCAGCAACACGGCCAGCGCGCCCAGCGACACCAGCGCTCCGGGCTGCGGCCGCATGGCGATCATCACGCCGGCCAGCCCGACGGCAACGGCCACCCATTGCCGCCGCACGACCACCTCCCCGAGCACCGGCACCGACAGGGCGACCAGCACCAACGGCGCCACGAACGCCAGCGTATAGGCCTCGGCCAGGCCCAGCGTCTTGAGCCCGTAGGTGAACAAGGCCATCATCGACACGCTGAACACGCCGCGCAGCAGATGCAATCGCCATCGCAGCGTGCGGCCGAAGACCGCGCGAGATTCGCCCCGCCACAGGATGTAGGCACAGACCAGCGGCATCGCCGTCAGGCCGCGCAAGGCCGTCACCTGCAGCGGCGGGTAGAAGCCGGCCAGCGCCTTGAGCAAGGCATCCATGCACGAGAACATGGCCATCGCGGCCAACATGCCGACAATGCCGCGCAGGTTGGAACTCATGGGCATGGCGCCCCGCAACTGCCACAGGCGGCGCGTGCTTTGCCGGCCATGGACCAAGAACCTCCCGGGTGCTGCGTTGACATCGCCCGCATCGTACCCGAGCGCAATGCCTGCGGCCGGTCCACGCCGGCGCAGGCGACGCGCGGCGGCATCCTCCGTACACTCAGCGACCATGCACCCTGCCCTTCGCAAGATCCTGGAGCGGGCCGCCGCAGCGCTGCGGCAGGCCGGCACCGCGCTGCGCCGCCATCCCTGGCGCGTCGCGTTGCTGCCGCCCGCCCTGGTGTTGCTCTACGTTCTGGTGCTGGTGCCCTTCACCCCCGGCATCGGCGACCTGCGCAAGGCCAAGGTGGGCCTGCCCTCGGTGCTGCTGGCCTCCGACGGCGACGTGCTGGCCGAATACAAGAACATCAACCGCGAGTGGGTCCCGCTGGACAAGGTGGCGGCCAGCGTCGTCAATGCGCTGATCGCCATCGAAGACCGACGTTTCTTCCAGCACCACGGCATCGACCTGCGGCGCACCGCCGGCGCCCTGGTCAGCACCTTGGGCGGCGACCTGCAGGGCGGCTCGACGCTTACGCAGCAACTGGCGCGCAACCTGTATCCGGACGAAATCGGCCGGGCCGCCAGCATCACCCGCAAGATCAAGGAGGCCATCACCGCGCTCAAGATCGAGGCGCTGTATTCGAAGACCGAGATCCTGGAGACCTACCTCAACACGGTGCCTTTCCTGTACAACGCCTTTGGCATCGAGATGGCGGCCCGCACCTATTTCGACAAGTCGGCCAAGGACCTCGACGTGCTCGAGGGTGCGACGCTGGTGGGCATGCTCAAGGGCACGAGCTACTACAACCCGGTGCTGAACCCGGAGCGGGCAATGCAGCGCCGCAACCTGGTGCTCGCGCAAATGGCCCGCGATGGCACGCTCGACCCGGCGCGGGTCCAGGCCTTGTCGCGCCAGCCCCTGCGGCTGGACTTCGAACGCCAGGTCGAGTCGCCCGGCCCCGCCCCGCATCTCGCGCAGCACCTGCGCAAATGGCTGGTGGCCTGGGCCGACGACAACGACTACAACATCCATGTCGACGGCTTGCGCGTGGTGACGACGCTCGACGCAGGATTGCAACGCGCAGCCAGCCGGGCATTGGCACGGCAGTTGACCCAGTTGCAGCGACTGGCCGACAGCCGGGTGCGCCGCGGACAGGACAAGCCGCCGCTGCAGGCCGGCTTCGTTGCGCTCGATCCGCGCGACGGTGCGGTGCGCGCCTGGGTCGGCAGCCGTGACTTCGCCAGCGAGCAGTTCGACCATGTCAGCCAGGCGCGGCGCCAACCCGGCTCGACCTTCAAGCCTTTCGTCTACGGCGCGGCCTTCATGCAGGGGTTCGATCCGGACGACACCCTGGTCGACCAGTTGGTGGAAATCCGACCCGAAGGCGGCGGGCCGGTCTGGTCACCCCGCGACGAGACCGAGCCGACCGGACAACGCATGACGCTGCGCGCCGGCCTGGCGTATTCCAGGAACACCATCACCGCGCAGCTGATGCAGCAAGTGGGCCCGAAGAACGTGGCCCGGCTGGCGCAGTCCCTGGGCGTGCGCCAGAGCAAGCTCGACATCGTTCCCTCGCTGGCCCTGGGCACCAGCCCGGTCACGCTGATCGAGATGGTCACGGCATACGGCAGCATCGCCAATGGCGGCAAGCTGCGTCCGCCGCTGTTCGTGCAGCGGGTGGAAGACCGGCACGGCAAGGTGCTGCAGCAGTTCGCTCCCGCGCGCCTGCCCGAACGGGGGATGCCGTACAAGGACGCCTTGACGCTGATCGACACCATGCGTGGCACCGTCGACACAGGCACCGGCAGCGCGATCCGATCGCGTTACGGCATCCGGGCCGACGTGGCGGGCAAGACCGGCACCACGCAGGAGAACACCGACGGCTGGTTCATCCTCGCGCATCCGCAACTGGTCGCCGGTGCCCGCGTCGGATTCAACGACAACAGCGTGACCATGGGCAGCTGGGGCCAGGGTGCCCGCAGCGCGTTGCCGATCGTGGGCGAGGTATTTCAATATGCCTTGCGCCAGAAACACATCGACAACCGCGTGGAGTTCGACATTCCGCGCCCGAAACCGAGGGCGCCGACACCAGCGCCGGAGCCGGCGCGCGAGAACCCGCTGATGGAGATCGTCAACGGCGTGCTGGAGGAAATCTTCAAGCAGCTGCGATCGGACGGCGACCCGTCGGGGGAGGAGCGCACGACGGTGCATCCGCCCCCGTACGATCGGAATTAGCCCGATCCGCGTGGGGATTCCTGCCACTCCGCCACAATCACGACTTCCTCAAGGGGAGTAGCAGTCCCGATCCGCAATGGACGGGTTCGCATGTTTCGTCAATACGTCGCCCATCCGTCCTCGTGACGGCTACGCGGCCGGAACATGCAGAGGTGCCGCCAGGCGCTCTCCCGCAAGACCTTCAGGAAAACCGCGTTTCGCCGTTCATCCCTCGTGAGGTCTTGTCATGCAAACTATTGCTCCGCTGTGGCTGTGGGCCACTTTCGTCGGCATCGTGCTGGTGTCGCTGTTCATCGATTTCGTCGTGCTCAAGAAGCAGGGCGCGCATGCCGTCGGCATGCGCGAGGCGCTGAACTGGTCCCTGATCTGGATCGCGCTGAGCTTCGTCTTCAACGGGCTGTTCTGGTGGGCGGTGCGCAATGAGACCGGCTCGGTGGCGATCGCCAACACCAAGTCGCTGGAGTTCCTCACCGGCTATCTGATCGAGAAGTCGCTCGCGGTGGACAACATCTTTGTCTTCCTGATGATCTTCTCCTACTTCGCGGTGCCTCCCCAGTTCCAGAAACGCGTGCTGATGATCGGCATCATTGGCGCCATCGTGCTGCGCACCATCATGATCCTGGTCGGCGGCTGGTTGCTGCAGCAGTTCCACTGGATCCTGTACCTGTTCGGTGCCTTCCTGGTCATCACCGGCGTCAAGATGTGGTGGGCCGCCGGCCAGGAGCCGGACCTGCACGACAACCCGGCACTCAAGCTGCTGCGCAAGCTGATCCCGGTGAGCAAGCACTATGACGGGGAAAAGTTCTGGACCTGCGAAAACGGTGTGCGCATCGCGACACCACTGTTCATGGTGATCTGTCTGGTGGCGGTGACCGATGTCATCTTCGCCGTCGACTCGATTCCCGCCATCTTCGCGATCACCAGCGACCCGTTCATCGTGCTCACCAGCAACGTGTTCGCCATCCTGGGCCTGCGCGCGATGTATTTCCTTCTGGCAGCCGTGGCGAACAAGTTCCACCTGCTCAACTACGGCCTGGCCGTGATCCTGGTCTTCATCGGCGTCAAGATGTGCCTGATCGACGTGGTCAAGATCCCGGTGCTGGCCTCGCTGGGCGTGATCATCGGCGTGCTGGTCGTGACCATGCTGCTGAGCGTGCGCACGGCGACCGCACAGCCCAAGCGGGCCGTGGCACGCAACAATACCGGCGAGTGACGCATGATCGGCGTCAGGCGCCGTCGCGTCGACGCTGCCAGACGCCGATCGCCGGCAGGCCGGTCAGCAGCATCCGTGCAGCCGAAGGTTCCGGCACGGCGAGCGTGATCGTCGCTGGATTGCCGCTCAGCGCGACGATGTATTCGTCGCCGAAATGCACGTTGACCGCCTGCTGCATGGCCGGATTGATGCCCCCATGTTGTCGGCGTTCTGGATCCGGCCGTAGCCATCGGCGAACAGCGCCAGCAACGGCGGGTGGTAGCGCCCTGTACCCACCTCGCGGCCGTTGAACATGAACACCGGGCCTGCACCAGGACCAGCCAGTTCGGCCCCCTGCAGACCGTCAGCCAGATCGACTCCGGGTGATATCGCAAACTGCAGCGAACTGCCCTGGGCGCAGAAATCCGCTGCGGTGATGCTGCGCTGCAGGTCGAAACCCGGAAAGCCGGACGGTGTCGGGCTGTTCGGCATGCCGAGCACCGAACAGGTCACGCCGAGCAGGTCCGGGTCGTCATAGACACCGGGCGCCAGCGGTGCCGACAATGCGATGTCGACCCGGAGCGATGTCACCGCATGAAAGCTGGACGACAGGCCAAAGCTGTCTCGCGCAAGTTTTTCCTTCAATGCTGCGCGTTACCCGATCGCATCCTTGTCCGTCAATAGGCCGATCGGATCTGGCGCAGACAGACCAACCGCAGCGCGCGCCTTTTTCGTCCACGCCTTTCGGGCTTACCCCAATGCGACGCGAGTCGGCATTCACCGATGATCCGTCAGCGTCGAAGGCGTCATGCAGATGTCACCCGCCGGCGCTAAAAACGCGCCCATCACTCAACCAACCCAGCACGCCCATCCCATGTTCATGAAGACCACACTCGCCCTGCTGTCGGTCGCCACGGCCTTGTCGGCCCAGGCGGCCATCGACATCGCATCGCCCGCCTCCAACTACAGCCAGGATTTCGACAGCCTTGCCAACGCCGGCGCAGGCAACGCCTGGACCAACAACAGCACGCTGTCGGGCTGGAGCCTGTTCGTCCAGCCAGCGCCCGGCACGGCGGTTACCAGCTATACCGCCGACAACGCCGCGACCAACACGGGTGCCTTCAAGAGCCTGGGCGCGACCGGAAGCAGCGAACGCGCGCTGGGTGGCGTGGCTTCCGGCGGCAGCTATTTCGGCTCGCCGGCCAGCGGCACGATCGCAGGCTGGATCGCCGTCGCATTCCAGAACACCAGCGGCACGGCATTCAACAGTTTCACCGTGCATTTCGACGGCGAACAATGGCGCAACGGCGGCAATACCAACGCCCAGAGCATGGTGCTGGAATACGGGTTCGGCGGCAGCTTCACGACAGTGGCCCAATGGACAGCGCCCGGAGGCAGTTTCGACTGGGCATCACCGACCAACAGCAGCACGGCATCAGCGGTTGACGGCAACGACGCCGCCAATCGTGTCATGGGTGTCGGTGGCAGCATCATCGGCAACTGGTCCACGGGCGACACCTTGTGGTTGCGCTGGATCGAGCGCAACGATGTCGGCAACGACCACGGACTGGCCATCGACAACTTCTCGTTCAGCGTCACCGCGGTTCCTGAACCTGAAACCTATGCGCTGATGCTGGCCGGCCTGGGCTTGGTGGCCGGCGTGGCCCGCCGGCGTGCGGCCGGCCTGAAGGCAAGTGCCAATACGTCCCTCTGAACCGTCCACCAAAGGAAACCACCATGCTTACCACCACCGTCATGCGCCTCAGTCCCCTGGTCGCTGCGCTGCTGCTCACCGTCTCGAACGGGGCCCAGGCGCAACTGATCGGCGTGCTGCAAGGCACGTCGCACCAGTCGGCATTTGCCGACACGCGGGTCGACAACATCGCCGGCATCGTCACCGCCGTGTCCGGCACCGGCTTCTGGATGCAGGACGCCGGCGACGGCAACGCACTGACCTCCGATGCGATCTTCGTGTTCCGCGGCAGCGCAGGCAAGCCGGTTGTCGGCGATGCCGTGCACGTGACCGGTCAGTTGCAAGAATTCCGTCCCGGGGGCTCCGGCGGCACCAACAACCTGTCGACGACGCAGATCAATGCCGGCAGCAGCGCATTTGCCGGTTTCGCGGCCGTCAACGTCCAGTCGTCGGGCAACGCATTGCCGGCGGCCAAGGTGATCGGCGCCGGGTTCCTGCCGCCCAGCGCGATCGCACCCGCCGCCGGCAATCTCCAGACCGCCGCCGGCTACACGCTCAACCCGTCGCAATACGCGATCGACTTCTACGAGTCGCTCGAAGGCATGCGCGTCAGCCTCCCGTCGGCCGTGTCGGTCGGCCCGCGCAACAACTTCGGCGAAATCCCGGTCATTGCCAGCGACCAGGTTGGCATGGCCGGCGTCATCACCGCGCCCCGCGGCGGCGTCGTGGTCGGCCCGGGCCAGTTCAACGGGCACCGGATCCAGCTCGACGATACGTTGCTGACCACGCCATCCGTGCACAGCGGCGCGCAGTTGCAGGACATCGTCGGCGTGCTGGACTACAGCTTCGCGAACTACAAGCTCAACGTCACGCAGGCCATCACCGTCGCATCGAACACCTTGGCGCGGGAGACCGCCACCATCGCACCCGGCCGCGTCGGTATTGCCAGCTACAACGTCGAGAACCTGGGCGGTGATGCCACCGACGCCCGCATCCAGACCATCGCCGGCCAGATCAAGAACACGCTGGGCGCGCCGCACATCATCTCCTTGCAGGAGGTGCAGGACAACAACGGTGCGACGAACAACGGCACCGTGGCCTCCGACCTGACGCTCAGCCGCCTGGCCGCCGAGCTCAATACCCAGACCGGCCGCCACTACCAGTTCGTCACCGTGAACCCGCTCAACAATGCCGATGGCGGCCAGCCGGGCGGCAACATCCGGCAGGCCTTCCTGTACGACACGGCGCGGGTCACGATGTCGACCAATCCGGTCGGCGGCGCGCTCGACGCGATCAGTGCCACCGCAGGCCCCGGCGGTACGGTGCAGCTGAACCTGGGCGCCGGGCGCATCGACCCGACCAACGCGGCCTTCGCCAACAGCCGCAAGCCGCTGGTGGTCGAATTCACCGTGGACGGCCACCAGATCATCGTCGTCAGCAACCACTTCAACAGCAAGGGCGGCGACCAGCCGCTGTTCGGCGTCAACCAGCCGCCAACCCTGTCATCCGCCGAGCAGCGGCTGGGCCAGGCCCAGGCCGTCGGCAGTTTCGTCGCCAGCGTGCTGGGCATCAACCCGAATGCCAACGTCATCGTCGCCGGCGACCTGAACGACTTCCAGTTCGCCGACACGCTGGCGCCGCTGTACGCGGCCGGGCTGGTCAACCTGACAAACACCCTGCCCGAGGGCGAACGCTACACCTACAACTTCGAAGGCAATCTGCAGGCGCTGGACCACATGTTCGTGTCGCCCAACCTGGTGGCCAAGGGTGCGCTGGTGTACGACATCGTGCATGCCAATGCCGAGTTCAGCGACCAGTTGTCCGACCACGACCCGACCTTGCTGACCTTCGCGCTGGCGCCGGTGCCGGAGCCCGAAACCTATGCCATGCTGCTGGCCGGTCTGGGTGTGCTGGGCGCCTTCGTGCGCCGACGCCGGGCGCACACGGCCTGACGCGCGAAGGCAGGCGGCCGTCGTCGCCGGTGCAAGCGCCGTCGCTGCGACGGCCAGCGCTCAACCCGGCGCAGGCGCCTTGTTCGCCTCCAGCATGTTCTGCGACGCCGCGGCAACCGACGCATCGGTACCGCCTGCCACCTGCACCGTCGGGAACGCGAACTTGATGCCGTTGGCGTCGAAAGCCGTCTTGATCGCCGCGTAGGCCTTGCGCCGGATCACGAACTGCTCGCCGGGACGGGTCATCATCTTCATGCGGATCTGGATCGCGAAGTCGCCGAACTGCTCGACGCCTTGCATCTTCAACGGCTCCAGGATGTTCGGCCCCATCTCCGGATCGGCCGCGAGGTCCTGGCCGATCTTCTTGATCAGCTTGCGCGCCTTCTCCAGGTCGCTGTCGTAGGTGATGCCGATGGCCAGCTTGTCGATGACCCAGTCGCGACTCATGTTCTGCACCGCACCGAGTTCGCCGAACGGCACCGTGTAGACCGGACCGCGGTGGTGGCGCAGCCGCACCGAACGCAGGCTGAACGACTCGACCGTGCCCTTGTAGTTGCCACTCTGGATGTATTCGCCGACCCGGAACGCGTCGTCGAACAGGAAAAACACGCCGCTGACGATGTCCTTGACCAGCGTCTGCGCGCCGAATCCGACCGCGATGCCGACCACGCCGGCGCCGGCCACCATCGGCGCGATGTCCACGCCCAGCGCCGATAGCGCGGTGAGCACCGCGATCACCGCCAGCGTCACGAAGGACACGTTGCGCACGATCGGCAACACGGTACGCAGCCGGGTCGCCTGGCCGGAGTGGCTGGTGTCGCCCTCGCCCGTGGCCTGCACCTCCGCCAGCCGGCGCTCGATCATCGCCTTGAAGACGAACCAGACCAGGTCGGCAAACAATGCGATCACGACGACGCTGAACAGGCCGCGCAGCACCAGCACCGAGACAGATCCGCCGCGCATCAGTTCCGCCACGTCGATGCCCATGTTGCGCACCAGCACCACGCCGGCCGCAATGATCAGCACCAGCCGGATTGCCCGCACGAGGGCGGCGGACTGGATGCTGTGCACGACCGGTTCGTCCGGTGACGCACCCGGCGCGCGCTGCAGGTGCAGCGCGATTGCCGTGATCAGCCGCATCACGCCATAGATGCCCAGCGCCAGCGCGCCCAGCCAGAACACGGGAAAGGCCCCGACGATACGTGCCAGCAGCAGCACGACAAAGGCCACCGTCAGCAGCCAGCCCACCGACTTGTAACGTTCGTTGCGCAGCCCGGGGCGGCGCCAGACCATCTCCATGATCAACGCCAGTTGCACCAGCGACAGCGCGTAGGCAACCAGGCGCCAGACGCCTTCCTGCACCCCCTGTGCGATCAGCCATTCGACGACTGCGTACACGAACGCAAACCAGGACATGTTGAGCACCAGCCGCCGGTGCCAGAACCAGGCCTCGGTCGTATCGATCGGCAACATGCGGAACTTCTCGGCACCAGGCGCAAACAACAGCCGCCCGAGCGTCATCGACAGCCGCACCATGACGATGGCCACCAGCAGCCGCAGCAGTGCATCGCGCAGTGCCGGCGGCCAGTCGAACGCCAGAAACGCGCCGATGGTGCCCAGCGCGAACGCGGCCACCCAGCTGGTGCCAAAACCGAAGCGAGCAAACATCGCGCGCAGCCGCTCGCCCGGCGTGTCCATCGGCGAGGCGATGATCCAGCGCCGCACCCCACCCGAGACCATCCAGAACAGCCGTTCGACGCCGAAACCCGCTGCCGCAAACGCCAACAGCAGCAGGAAGAAATGATCCACGCCGTGCGTCGCCATCTCGCCATGCACCCGTGCCGCAGCCGCGGCCAGTTCGCCCCGCACGTTTGGAATCGCCGCGGCGATCGATGCGAGATGCATACGGACGCCGTCGATCGGGCCCGCCAGCATGGCATCTGCCTCGGACTTCCCGTCGGAGGCAGCCGGCGTGGTGGTGTTGGCCGCGCCGGTGCGCTGCTGCTCCAGCCAACCGCGTACATCGGGATCGGACAGCATCTGCAGCAAGGCCTGCACCTTCTCGGGCGCCGGCGGATCGGCCGCAGACACCGCGAACGACGTCGCGGCCAGCACCATGAGCAACAGGAACAAACGCATGACACGCATATGAAAATCCGCGGAGTTATGGATGGAGTCGGCGCAAACGATTCTAGGGGGCCGCCTGCCACGCCAATGTCATTCGCAGTGCATGCGCCCCTTGTGCATGATGCAGCTGCTGCCGTCACGCCGAATGAACACCCCGGCATCGGCGCGGTCGTACCGCATTCCGAACTCGTCCCAGCAACCGCCGGGATCGCAGCTGACGACCAGCATGCCGGGGCCCGGTGCGGGAACCACGGGTGGCAATGCCGGCGCCTCGGCCGGCCTCTCGGTTGGATCAGGCTGCTGCGCGAGCGCGACGCCCGTGCCGCACACCAGCATGCCAAGGACCAGCGCGGCGCAGCGGCGCACTACATGAGGCTTCCGGACGATCGTCGCGTACATCGCATGCTCACTGCTGCGCCTGGGCCTTGACCGCCACAACCGGTACCGGCTCGGACTTGCCCTTGAACAAAACGTCGCCCAGCGGCTCCAGCGGCAGCTTTTCGCCTAGCGCCGCCTGCGTCGCTCCGTCGATCAGGATGCCGCGTTGCGCCTCCTTGGTATGCGCCTCCAGCCGCGCTGCGAGATTGACCGTGTCGCCAATGCAGGTGTAGGTGGCGCGCTGCTGCGTGCCGGTGTAGCCCGCCACGACTTCGCCCGACGCGATGCCGATGCCGATGCGGACGGGATCCTTGCCAAGCCCGATCCGCTCGACATTGAACATCTCGATCATCTCCTGCATGTCCAGCGCCGCGCGCACCGCCGCCAGCGGCGCATCGTCCAGCGGCTGCGGCGCCCCGAAGATGGCCATCAACCCGTCGCCGATCATCTGGTTCACGACGCCGCCGTGGCTGCTGATGGCGTCGAACATCAGCGTGTAATAGGTATTGAGCAGTTCGATCGTCTCCTCGGGCGGCTGCGACTCCACCAGCGACGTGAAGCCGCGGATGTCGGAGAACATCACGGTGGCCTGCACCTTGCGCCCTCCCAGCGAGAAACCGGACGCGGCCAGGTCGTCGGCCACCTCGGACGTCGCGAACCGACGCACCAGTTCCTTCTGCTGGTCGCGCAGCCGCTTCTTCTCCAGGCTGGAGTTGATGCGCGCCTTGAGCAGCACCGGGTTGACGGGTTTGTTCAGGTAGTCGTCGGCGCCCAGTTCGATGCAGCGCACGATGTCCTGCAGGCCTTCGAGGGAACTGGTGACGATGACCGGGATGTCGCGCAGCTTGCCATCGCCCACCATCTGCTCGAGCACGCCAAAGCCGTCGAGCTCGGGCATCTCCATGTCCAGCAGCACCAGGTCGAAGGATTCGGCGCGCAACATCTCCAGCGCCACCCGGCCGTTCTCTGCACTGGCCACCCGATGCCCCTGCACCTCGAGGCTGCGCGTCAGCAGCAGGCGGTTGACCTTGTTGTCGTCGGCCACCAGC
>CAXBDR010000103.1:0-14968 GCA_963974265.1 uncultured Rhodoferax sp. | reverse complement strand
GCCGAACCTGTCAGGGCTTGAACGCAGGGCCTTGCGGGCGCAGCCGCAGTCCCGGCGGCAGCCGGGTCCAGGCGAACTCGCTCGGATCGTGGATCATCGGCCCGGGCGCCTTGGCCACCAGGATCTCCTGGGCAATCGGCGTGAAGTCGGCACGGAAATGCACCGAACTCTTGTTCACGAGCACGCCCTGTTCGGTCGGCTCGATGCCGACGAAGCGATACAACTCCTGGTCGGCCAGCTGGGTCTTGGTGCTGACCACGACCCCCCGCACGCCTTCGATCGACAGGCAGGCGGACGGCCCGAGGTGCATCGTGGCTCCGCGCGAGAACGGTCCGGTGCACACGACCTTGCCCTCGGACAGGCGCTCGACGCGGAAGCTGCCCTCAAGCGGCGCATCGCCCCGGATGCCGGAGCGCCCGCCCAGCGCCAGCGTGATCGTCGCGCCGGGGCCGGCGTGGTGGGCAGCCTGCGCCGCGTCGGCATCGGCCATCAAGCCCAGCGCCGCACCCCGCCCGGTGTGGCCGGCGCCGTGTTGCAGCAACGCGCGCAACATGCCGGTGGTGTCGGACTCGCCGCCGGCGCCGGGGTTGTCCTGGGTGTCGGCGATCACCACCGGCCGTGTGGACCGGGCGGCCACGGCAAGGGCCTTGCGCACCGCGGCATCGGCATCGTAGACCGGTGCGTCGAAGTCCGCTTCGTGCCCGGCCACCAGCCGCTCGAGCACCTGCACGGCCTGCTGCGCCGCCGCGTCGCTGCTGCCGTAGGCGAACACGACCGGGCCGCACTCCGGAAAATCGGCCGCCGGAAAGCCGGGCGTGAACGATGCGCTGGGAACCTTTGCCGACTCGAGCGCCGCCACGGCGCGGTAGATGGCGCGCGCCGGTTCCAGGTCGGTCGACTGGCAGGCCAGCGGGATCAGGAACGGCAGGCGCCGCGCGGCGCAATGGGGACGGGGCATGCCCCCCAGGCGCTGCGCCAGCGCAAAGGCGGTGCGCGCGCCGGTCTCGGCCATGTCGATGTGCGGATAGGTGCGGTAGGCCACCATCAGGTCGGCGCAGGCCAGCATGCGACGGGTCACGTTGGCGTGCAGGTCCAGGCTGGCATAGATGGGCGTGTCGGGGCCGACCACGGCGCGGACCCGCTCGAGCAGTTCGCCTTCGCCGTCGTCCCGGTGCTCGGCCACCATGGCGCCATGCAGGTCGAGGTAGACCGCGTCGGGCCGGGCCTCGCGGATGCCGTCGACGATCATCGCTGCGATGCGTTCGTAGGCGTCCCGCGTCACATGGGCCGACGGCTCCGCCGCGGCCCAGGCCGTGGGAACCAGCTGGTGTGCGCTGCCCTTGAGCTGTTCGATGAAACCGGCGATCGGCAGGTTGCACGCGACCATGGTTTCGAGGATCTCGCCGCCGCGGCACAGGCCCGGCCAGCCGCCGCCCCGCGCGAAGTGCTCGAAGTGGGCCTGTGACGGCGCGAAGGTGTTGGTCTCGTGTTGAAAGCCTCCGATGGCGATACGCATGCCGTGTTCTCCTGTGGTGTCGGCCGCGCTGCCATGGTGCATGCGCGTGCCAGGCTCCGATGCTAATGGCAGCGGCCGGCGCGCCCTGCAAGGGCGCGGTTAGACTTTGTCGGCAACGGGCCGTGTCGCCGCCGGGTGGCGCGCGATGGCAGCGGGCCGGGCAACCTACCTGTCTTCGAAAGGACAAACCCGACATGAACGATCTGAAGGGCAAGGCGGTGCTGATCACCGGGGCTTCGACCGGCATCGGAGCCGGATGTGCATTGGCGCTGGGTGCGTTCGGTGCCAAGGTCGCGGTGCACTACAACAGCTCGAAGAGCGCGGCCGACGACGTGGTGGCCGCCATCGAGAAGTCCGGCGGCGAAGCCATTGCCGTGCAAGGCGACCTGCGCGAGAGTGCGCAGTGCGAACGCGTGGTCAACGAGGCGGCCGGTCGCTGGGGCCAGATCGACGTGTTGATCAACAATGCCGGCGCGCTGGTGCAACGGGTGCCGATCACCGAGCTGACCGATGCGGCGTTCGACGACATCGTCAACCTGAACGTGCGCTCGATGATGATGTGCACGAAATACGCGGTCGGCCACATGCAGAATGGCGGCAGCATCATCAACGTGACCAGCGTGGCCGCGCGCAATGGGGGTGGGCCGGGCGCGTCGATGTATGCCGCATCCAAGGGTTTCGTCAGCGTGGCCACCAAGGGACTGGCGCGCGAGCTGGTGAGCCGCAACATCCGCGTCAACGCGGTGTCGCCCGGCGTGATCCAGACGCCGTTCCACGACAAGTTCTCGACACCCCATCAACTCGAGACCATGCGCCAGGGTATTCCGATGGCGCGCCTGGGTTCGGTGGACGAATGCGTCGGTGCCTTCATCTACCTCGCATCGCACCAGCTCTCGAGTTATGTCACCGGCCAGGTGCTCGAGGTCAACGGCGGGCAATACATGCCCTGATGCCAGGTGGGCGCCGCAGGCGCGCGGGCCGGTTTCTTCAGGCTTCGGCCGCGTGCCGGTTGCGCTGCGGCGCGTTCGCCGGCGTGTCCACCAGGTGGCGCACGCTCAGTGCGCAGATGCGCTGGCACAGCTGGCGACGGAAGGCGCCGGCATTGGCAGGCGAACTGCCGCCGGCATGGTGGTTGCGCACCAGCGGATGGTGGCGTGACGACGCGGCGATCGGGATACCGGCGCCGTAGATGCGGGCCGCGCCCGCCACCACGCCCAGATGCGGGCCCAGGCGCTCGGCAACCGCGTCCGATACCTCGGGCGAGAGGCAGGCCACATGGGCCAGGCCGCGGACCGCCATCGCCAGGCCGGCCGGGTCGACGCCGAAGAAACGCGTGCCGGGTCGATTGGCCAGCGCAATGATGGGCAAGGTCCGCCGAGTCGACGACACGTGTGCCAGGAAGTTTTCCAGCTGCTCCGGTTCGCCGACCGTGCGCGGCTCGCTGATGACGCCGACCGGGCCGTCGACCAGGTCCAGCCGCTCGACCCAGCTGCCCAGCAGGCGCGGCGGGGCGACCACCAGCGGCGTGTCCACCTGGGCCGTGCAACCGGTCTGCACGGACAACACGGGCGCATCGTCGACACGGCCGATCTCGACA
Organism: uncultured Rhodoferax sp.; assembly: GCA_963974265.1. Lineage (GTDB taxonomy): Bacteria > Pseudomonadota > Gammaproteobacteria > Burkholderiales > Burkholderiaceae_C > CAISIP01. The sequence goes on along the minus strand of CAXBDR010000103.1, from coordinate 11,855 downwards.
TGGGTGATCCAGGTGCGCGCGCCGTGGCGTTCGTCGTACGCCACCGTCATCGCCCAGCCGCCGTCGCCCTGGCTGGCCGCGACCAGCTTCTGGCCCGGCGCGGTGCGGGCGTAGTGTTCGGAGTCCATGCCGGTCGCCGAGGGCAGCAACCGCGGCCACTTGCTGGCCACCCACTGCCAGGCCAGGTCGCGCGCAACACGGCCGGCCATGTCCGCGGGGTTTGCAGCGCGCAGTTGCGCGTACACGACCGGACGGATGGGAGACGGCGTGGCGTTGGCGTGGCGGGATTCGTGGCTGAGGGACAAAGGCATTCGATTAAGAGGGCTGGACGCAAAAAACGACGGTCGGCGCATCGAGGCGCCACACGAGTATCGCGCATGCAAGTTGCGGGCCATGCGCCAGGCACGATTCTGGGGCGCCCTCTCCAAAAGGGCGGCGCGGCGACTGCGCAGGCTCAGCGTGGTGGTGGCAGCGGCTCGCCCCATGCGCGATGCCACAACCAGGGCAAGGCGCGCGACAGGTCGGGCCGGGTTCCCACCTGTTCGATCCTGGCCAGCGGGACCGGCGGGCTGTTGCGCTGCGCCACCGCGAAGGTGAAGGTGTAGGCGGGTTCCTGCCCCATGCGCAGGTCGCTGATCAGGATGCTGGAACCATCCTGGTGCAGCTTGTAGAAGCCGTGGCTGAAGGCCATGATGCGCTGCACGCCGTCGATGGGAGGCAACTCGCGCGCCAGCGCGGCGCCCTGGTCGAAGCGATCGAGCGTGACCGTGGGGCTGGCATCGAGCAGCGAATAGAAACCTTCGCGGTAGTGGCCGCCCTCGACCACCAGCACGCGCCACAACACCGAGTTGAAGGCGGTGGGTGACACCAGGATGCGTTCGGCCTGCAGGCCTTGTTGCGCGAGCGAGGCACGGGTGATGCGCTCGACATGCTGCTGCGCCACGAACGTCCAGCCGAGATAGGCGGTGCTCACCGCCAGGCCGATGGCATTGGCCGCCATCCCCCGGCCGCCACCACGGCTCGCCAGGGCCCAGATGCCGCCGATCAGCAGCGGCACGGTGTACAGCGGATCGACGATGAAGATGCTGGCCACGCCATACGGGTGGTCCGTGAACGGCAGCCCCAGCTGCGTGCCGTAGACCGTCATCGCGTCGAGCAGCGGGTGGGTGATGAGCACCAGCCACATTGCCAGCCACCAGCGTCGCCACAGCGGCCACTCGCCGCTGAGCCTGGCCACGAGCGCAGCGAAGGGCAACGAGAACAGCGTCAACCAGAATGGCGCATGGGTCTCGGCGCGGTGCAGCACCATGTTGCGGATCGGATCGCCATGGTCGATGAGCACGTCGAGATCGGGCAGTGTGCCGGCCACGGCACCCCAGGCCGCGGCCTTCCACACCGCCGTGCGCCGGCCCATGACCGCCACGCCGATGGCCGCGCCGAGCGCGAGCTGAGACAAGGAATCCATGGCGGGCATTCTGCCAGCCATGGCCACGGCGCCGCATGGGGTGGGGTATTGCCGGGATCCCTGCGCGACGCGTCCTACAATGATTCGAGGCGCGGCCGCATCATGGCCGCCATGCAATATCCGGAGACGATGGACGACACCTCGACGATTCCCGCGGTACCTGGGCGGACCGTGCTGACGCCGGTCCAGGCCCGCGTGCTGGGCACCTTGATGGAGAAGGCCCGAACGGTGCCCGACAGTTATCCGCTGTCGCTCAATGCCTTGTTGACCGGCTGCAACCAGAAGACCAGCCGCGAACCGATCATGTCGCTGGACGAGGCCGCACTGGCGTCGGCACTGGACGAGCTGCGGTCGCTCGACCTGGTGCGCGAGAGCAGCGGCGGTCGCACGGCGCGGTATGCGCACAACTTCCAGCGCGGCATTGGCGTGTTCGAACAGGCGGCGGTGCTGCTGGGCATGCTGATGTTGCGCGGGCCGCAGACCGCTGGCGAATTGCGGCTCAACACCGAGCGCTGGTATCCGTTTGCCGACATTTCTTCGGTCGAGGGTTTCCTCGAGGAACTGCTGGAACGTTCGGACGCAAAAGGCGGGCCGCTGGTGGTCAAGCTGCCCCGCGCTCCCGGTACACGCGAACAGCGATGGGCGCATCTGCTTTGCGGGCCGGTGGACATGGTCGCCACCGAAGGTGTTGCGGTGCCGGATGCCACGGGCAGCGCCGCCCGCATCGAGCGGCTCGAGGCGGAGGGCGCCGCGCTGCGCCAGGCTGTGCGCCGAACTCGGCGTGGACCCGCCGTCACCGGCACGGGATGCGCCATGACGGCTGCATCGCGCTGCCTCCGCCAGCGCCGGGAACCACGCTGATGCCGACCTATCCACCGACCACGTCGGCCCGCGTCGTATGGCTGTCGGGCCTGGCCGTATTGGCGTTGTCGTTGTGGCTGCAGATGCAGATGTGGCTGGTGGTGTTCGGATTCGCGCAGGTGGGCGCCGGTGGCGGCGAAACCATGGTGGCGCTGTTCGTCGGACTGCCGGCACTGCTGGTGGCCACCGTGCTGCTGGGCGTGAGTGCCATGGTCCAGGCCTGGCGCAACTGGGTGTCGTTGTTGTCGTTTCGCATTGCGCTGGTGTTGTGTGCGGCCTGGCTGATCCTGTTCTTCGCGCGGTGACATCCGTGCGGCCGGCGCCGGGGGTGACCGGCGCGGCGGATAATCCGCTGATCGTCCACCCGGAGTCCCGCATGTTGCGTCTGTTGTTGTTTCTTGTGCTGGCCTTGTCCGGTAGTGCCGCCATGGCCGACTGGATCAAGGTGGCCGAGGCGTCCGAGGGCAAGGTCAGCCACTACATCGACCCGGCCACCTTGCGCCGGATGGGCTCGCTGATGCAGGTCGTGACGCTCACCGACTACCAGCAGGCGCAGGCGATCTCGGAAACCCAGCGATTCATGTCGGTGAAGATGCAGGACGAGTTCAACTGCGCCACCCGCAGCGGCCGGCATCTGAGCCTGGTCGCGCTGGCGGGCAACATGGGCACCGGTCCCATCGTGGCCAGCGAGACCGGCGCGGCACCGGAACGCGCGATCGCTCCCGGCACCGCCGACGAGGACATGTGGAAACATGTCTGCGGCGAAAAATGATCGTGTGCCGCCCCTGTGAGCGGCACTTTTCGCATCGCGAGTCAACGACCCGGATGACGGCTTGACGCCCGCCAGGCCAGTACTGGCGCGGCGTTTGACGTGCACCCCGAATCGGTGGACCATACGGGTTCACAGGAAGGAGGTAGCCGTGCCGCACACCCAGTACCACCCCCATGACGTACCCACGCCCGAGCCCGAGGATGAAGCGGATTTCGAACTGACCGCGGACGACCGGCACGATGGACTGGTGCCGCCCGACATTTCCGACGATCCGGAGCATGACCGCCTGATCGACCCGGAGGACTGATGGCCTGCGGTGCGCCGCGGGTGCCGGCATTGCGATGAAAGATCCTGCCCGCCTCGCGCGACCGACATGCCAGGTGTCCTGCAACCCGGCAGGATGCGAACCGAAAGGCATGCCATGGATCGACGTACCCTTTTGACCCTGCTGAGCAGCATCGGGCTGGTGCAGACCACCAGCGCCGCAAGCGGCGCACCGGCCGCGCCACCGGCGCCCGCCATCGAGCCGCTGCGGCTCAGCGATGCACAGTGGAAGCAGCGCCTGACGCCGGCGCAGTACCGTGTGTTGCGCCAGGAAGGCACGGAGCCCCCAGGCTCGAGCCCGCTGGACCGCGAGAAACGCGCCGGCATCTTCCACTGCGCAGGATGCAATCTGCCGTTGTTCTCGTCCGACGCCAAGTACGACAGCGGCACCGGTTGGCCCAGCTTCTTCCAGTCGCTGCCCGGGGCGGTGGGCACCCGTACCGACTACAAGCTGCTGTTCCCGCGCACCGAATACCACTGCGCGCGTTGCGAGGGACACCAGGGCCATGTGTTCGGCGACGGCCCGCCGCCGACCGGCAAGCGGTATTGCAACAACGGCGTGGCGCTGGTGTTTGTCGCCGCGTCCGCGTGAATGCACCCGGTCGCTGACACCACCACCGCCGACGGCGCCGCGCGGTTGCCCCGCCGGCCACTTGTGCCGACAATGTCCGCAGGAGGCGGCGCATACCGCTGCATCGACCTGTCGTGAAAACGGTCCTGATCACTGGAGCCAACCGGGGTATCGGCCTCGGACATGCGCGGCGCTTCGCCGAGCGCGGCGTGGCGGTGTTCGCCACGGCGCGCCGCATCGATGCCGACGATGAACTGCATCGGCTGGCGCATGCCCACAACGGCCGCTTCACCGTGTTGCACTACGACGCGGCCGACCCGGATGCGCCGGCGCAGCTCAAGGCGGCACTCGGCGACACCCCGGTCGACCTGCTGCTGGCCAACGCCGGCGCCACCGGTGAGTCGGGCCAGGCCCTGGGCAACATTCACGTCGACGGCGTGCTGGACCTGATCCGCATCAACGCGCTGGCGCCGCTCAAACTGGTCGAGGCGCTGGTCTACAACATCACCTTGTCCGGGCGCAAGCTGGTGGCGTTGCAGTCCAGCCGCATGGGTTCGATCGGCTGCAACACGACGGGCGGCAGCTACGAATACCGCTTGTCCAAGGTCGCCGTCAACATGATGGCCCGCAATCTTGCGAACGACCTCGCGCCGCGCGGCGTGACGGTCGTGGCCCTGCATCCGGGCTGGGTCAGGACGCGGATGGGCGGTCAAGGCGCGACCATCGACGTCGAGACCTCGGTGGCCGGGCAGCAGCAGCTGTTCGACACCGCGGGGCTGGCGCACAGCGGGCGCTTCTTCAACTATGACGGCACCGAACTGCCGTGGTGAGCGTGGGCCGGTCCTGACGGCGTCAGCACCCGGGGGCGGCGCGATCACCGCGCCGGCGTCAGCCCGACTTGCCCGCGCGTGGCCCCAGGAAGAACCACAAGGCGAGGCCGAGCAGCGGCAGCAGCACCACGGCGACGATCCAGATGAGTTTTTTCTCGTTCGAGACCGTACTCTGGAAGATGTTGATCACCGCCCAGATGTCGCCGACGAGGATCAGCACGCCAAAAAGTCCGCCGAAACTGTTGTTCATCATGGTTGCGTTTCCCCTGTGCAGGTTGGTCGGGTGCGAGCACATGCGCATGCGGCGTGGAGGTTCGCCTCGCCGCGGCAGCATGGCGTCGCAGCGACAAGCCTAGCATGCGGCGGGCATCCGGCGCGCAGGATCAGGCGCTGGCGGCAGGCCAGCATGCGAAACGCAGGATTCCCCGCGACTTGTCGTGCATTGACGGTACCGGCAGCTGCGGCGATCATGGTGGTCATGGAGGTGGCGCACCCGGAATACCCCAGCTTCGCAGCACTTGCCGCGGCGCGGCGAGAAGGCCGGGACTTCATTCGCCGCCGGCACTTCCTGCGGCAGTCCCGCGTGGCGATTCTCGCGCCGCACGGCGGGCGCATAGAACCGCACACCGACCAGATCGCCGCCGACCTGGCGGGCGCCGAATTCAGCCTGTATGCCTTTCGTTCACTGGTCTCGCGCGACGTGGCGAACCTGCACATCACCAGCCACCATTTCGACGACCCCGATTGCCTGGGGCCGCTGTCGGCGCATCCCTTCGTGGTGACCGTGCATGGTTGCCGCGTCGAGGGCGAACAAGTGCTGCTTGGCGGCCTGGACTCGGAACTGCTGGCCGATCTGGCGCTTGCGATCCGGCAGGCCGGTTTCATCGTGCAGACCGAAGGTCATCGCTTTCCCGGCCGCCACCCGCGCAATATCTGCAACCGCGGCGCAAGAGCATGTGGCGTGCAGCTCGAGTTGTCGTCGCAGCTGCGCCGAAGCAGCGCGCGACGCGGGGATTTCGTGGAGGCCGTGCGCAGGGTGCTGGTGGCACGGTAGCGGGCGTCGCGGCAAGGATGCGGGGCGCGGGCGCGGGTCGGCCGGTCTGCGATGTTGTTTGCATTTCAGGTGTATGGCCGGGGCGATCCGGCAGTTAACATGCTGCGTCTCTCATTGTTGTTTCCACCCGCCAGGAGTTGTCGCATGGGCATTGTCGCCACCATCATCATCGGTTTGATCGTCGGACTGGTTGCTCGCATGCTCAAACCCGGCGATGACAACATGCGCTGGATCATGACCTGCTCGGCATTGGCGGTTCCTTGGTTGCGACCTACGGAGGTCAGGCCCTGGGCCTGTACACGGCGGGCGAAGGCGCCGGCTTCATCGGTTCGACCGTGGGCGCGATCGTGCTGCTGTTCGTCGTCGGCATGATCCGGAAAAAGACGTAAGTCCATCCGGCCACGCGCTGGAGCAGCATTGCCGCACGCAGGGGCGCACCGGGCCAAGGGCGTCGGAGGCGAAACCTGGGGCCACAACGTCGAGCGACGGATGCGTCCCAGCGCGCTGAACGAAGCGCAACTCCGTGCGCTTGCTGGCCAATGGCGTCACCTTCGGCGAAGTCCATGTGTTTCCGCGCGGTTGTGGCTGACGCCGCACGGTACGCTGCACGGATACTCCGAAGAAGAAGGGCCAGGCGGACGCTAGGGTTCTTCGTCGTTGGCCGGTGCCACGGCCGGCACCCGGAAGATGACCTCCCCCGACGGCACATGGACGACCCGGATCTCGGAACCCGGCGGGTCGGTGACGCCCTTCACGGCCATGGCGACGGCCATGGCGCGGTCCTGGAAATGGTGGAGGTTGTTGCCAGGCCCTGGCGTCAACCGGAACATCACCGTACCGGTGCTCTCGATGCGGTAATCCGCAATATCGTTCTTCAACATCTTGATGCCTCCCTGTGGCACATCGGGTTCACGTCGACGCCTGGACTTGTTGCCGGGTTCGTTCGACTTCAGCGGCACTTTACTACGCCCGCATGTCCGTGCAATGACGCCGGGGTGGCGAAACCGCCCGCGAACGCAAGCGCCCGACGGCCGTGTCAGTCGGCCGGATCGGACCAGAGTCTCGTCAATAGTGCGGCGGAAGCTCGTCGGTCGCGCTGCGAGGGCTTGCCGCCCCGTCCCCGGACGTCTGCTGCCGGAGCTTGTCGACCTCGCGCAACAACCAGTCGATCTGCTCCTGCTGGCGGAAGATGGTCTTGTTCAGTTCCTCGACCATGTCCTCGGTGAAGCTGACCTTGATCTCCAGGTCGATGAGTCGCTTGTCGTGTTCCATGCCCCGATTGGACATGAGTTTGCGGCCCGGCGCGTCATGACCCTGACGCTTGCGCCGACGGTCGGTGGCCGGCCACGGATAATCAAGCCCTTTTTTGCCCGGCCCCGTACGCAATGACCGAATCCCCTGCCGCCCCCAACCACGCCTGGCCCGGCCTGGCGCTGGCCCTGGTGGGCGCGGTCGGTTTCAGCGGCAAGGCCATCATCGTCAAGCTCGCCTACCGTTACGGCGTCGACGCGGTGACGCTGATCATGTACCGCATGTTGTTTGCGTTGCCGCTGTTCATCGCCATGGCCTGGTGGTCCAGCCGCGGCAAGCCGCCGCTGACCCGGCAGGACTGGCTGGGCGTGGCCGGCCTCGGCTTCACCGGGTATTACCTGGCGAGTTTTCTGGATTTCGCGGGCCTGGCGTATATCACCGCGTCGCTGGAGCGGCTGATCCTGTACCTGAACCCGACCTTCGTGATGGTGCTGGGGTGGCTGTTGTACCGGCGCGGCGTGCGGCCGCTGCAGGTGGCCGGCATGGCGATCAGTTACGGCGGCGTGATGCTGGTGTTCGGGCTCGAGCTCTCGGCGCAGGGCGCCGATGCCGCGCTGGGTGCGCTGTTGGTGCTGGCCAGTGCGTTGAGCTACGCGTTGTACCTGGTCTACAGCGGCGAGATGGTGCGGCGTATCGGTGCCTTGCGGCTGGTCGGCCTGGCGAGCACGGTTGCCTGCGTGTTGTGCATTGCGCAGTTCCTGCTGCTGCGCCCGGTGTCGGCCGCCGTGGTCGCTCCCGAGGTGGTCTGGCTCTCGATGCTCAACGCCAGTGTCTGCACCGTGATGCCGGTGCTGATGGTGATGATGGCCGTCGAGCGCATCGGCGCCAGCCTGGCGGCGCAGGCCGGCATCGTCGGGCCCATGGCCACCATCGCGCTCGGCGCGCTGCTGCTCGGCGAGCCGTTCACCGTCGGGGTGGCGGGCGGCACGGCGCTGGTGATCGTGGGGATCTACGTGTTTGCGAAGGCGGGGCGGAACTGAACGACGTGCGGGCCGGCTCGCCGGTCGCGCGGATTCCCGCGCCATCGGACAGATGCTGTCAGGTGACGTTCACCGCGACAGGACCCGACACATTCGTGCAGTCCGCCCCGCTGGCCGATATCGTGACGGTGTCGGTGCCCCGGGCCGCTCCGGTGATGGTGATGGTGGCGCTGGTTGCCGCAGCGGTCGTCGGGCTGCCGGTCACGGCCGCGCCCGCATTGCCGCGTGTGGTTGCGGTGTAGGTGGCTGGCACGACGGCCGACCATGAGCCGAAGGCCCAGCCCTTGCGCTGCAGCGTCGCGGTGATGGGCAGGCTGGCGTACAGCGCCACGGTGACCGGGTTTGCGCTCACGATCAGGCGGCAGGAGTGCTTGAACAGGAGCCACAATCCAATGCCCACCACCACAACGACCACCGCGATGACCGCGACACCGGTTCCTGATACGGGTTCCATGATTCGGTCTCCTTTCGTGGGGCAGGTCTCGGCGGGCGTGGAACTTCGGGTCGGGTCCGCCATCGCGGGCCTGTGCGTCGGGTCACCCCAAAAAAACAAGCCTATACCTTTCGAACGGATGGTTCAACGGCTTGACTCGGCGCAGTTGTACCCGCGCGGATCGGCGCGTCAATCGGGTCAGCTGCATTTGCGCTCACCGCCGATGCTGCGTTTCGTGCAGTCCCGGCATCGGGCGGCCATGCGATGTGATTTCGCGCCCGATGAGTCGCGAGGTACGGGCTCGATCCCGGCGATGCTGGCGTCGCCTACGTCTTGTCGCCCGTCGTCGTGTTGTTGACCTGCGCCAGCAACTTGGCCGCGCTTTCGCGCAGCGCGGGCGAATCCGATTTCATCGCCCAATCCAGGAGCCTGGCGGCATAAGACGGGTCTACACCGAGTCGGGCCATGTCGATGTCCCATCCATGCCCGGCCATCAGCCACTTGAAGTCGACCTCAGCGAGCACCGCGGCCGTCATGTCGATGTTCGACGATCCCGCGTTGTCGCCGCCGTCACCGGCGTTGCGATCTGATTGCGGCGAGGCCTTGGCCGTCGCCACTATTTGATCCCGACCAGGAATGCGATCACCAAGGCCAGGGCAAGGCCGGCAAGGAGAATCAGGAGCACCGGCGCCGGCCTCGATCGCGATCGAATCTCCGGCGAACCCCCGAGGGTCAGCATCGAAATGATCGTCGACTCCTGGTCCAGATGGAATGATGTCTTTCGCATATGCCGCCTCCTTGCTCGCACAATGAGGAACAAGCATGATTCGGGCCACCGGCGTGCATGCCTTCAGAATCAAGCTGTGGCGGGGGATGGCGCTAGTCCATGGGCGAGATTGGAAGAAATTCCGACATGTCGGGAGGGGCCGGACGGCTGGGTGCCTTGCCTTGGTCTCGGAAGGTTTGCCGAGCCATGGGTTTCTCGCATGGCCGGGCCGAGGACTTGCGCCACGGCAGGGGACAAGACCACGACCGGCGCGATCAGGTAAATCCACGCTGGCCATTTTTCGCTCACGGGTTCGCGGCCAAACCGCAGCGCCCGACCGCAGCTTCTCGTTCTCATTGACGTTGGCGTACCATAGCCGTATGCAATTTGCCACTGGCACCGTCATCGATGGCAAGGTCGTTGTCGAAGGGCTGGCCTTGCCTGAGGGAACCGTCGTTGCGGTTGTGACTCGAGACAACGACGACGAGGCGGAGATCGTTCAGCTTTCTCCGGCTGAGGAGGCCGAACTTCTGGAAGCGCTTGACGAAGCCGACCGCGAAGAAGGCGTGTCTGCCCAAGAGTTCTTCGCCCGCCTTCAACGCTTCGGCTGATCTTGGACCTCGTTGTTCGGATCAAGCCGCGCGCTCAGCGGCAGATTTCGGTGGCAACCGGGCTGCGCCAAGCCAACGTGACCCGCCTGCGATGAAAGCAGATCAGCCCGGAGCAGCGGCATATGTGGGTGTCAGGAGCCGAACACAAGAATGGCCGGCCGCATTCGGTTTCGCCCAAGCAGGCGGCGATTGACGTGCAGGAGAAACGCAAGGGCGATCATCCGACCCATGTCTTTACCTAAGAGGGTAAGCCCGTCGTGCAGGTCGATACCAAGACCTGGCGCAATTCGTTGCGACGTGCCGGGATCTTCTATTTCCGCTGGCATGATCTGCGGCACACTTTCGCCACCTGGCATCGGGAGGCGGGGACGCTGACGCACGAGTTGCAGCGGCTGGGTGAATGGGAAACTCAATCCATGGTTGAGCGGTATGCTCAAGTTGTGCCGGAGGGCCCACAGACTGCCGCGAGCCGCTTGGATTCGTTTCTTGTGAATAGTCTGTCTGTGTAATTTGATGACCAAATGTCGGAGCCAGTGATGGATCTGGATGTACTTCTGACGCTGATTCAGTGGCTGGTGCCATACGGGGTCGCTGGCTTGTTTGCTGGCCTAACCATTAGCATGCTGGTCTGGCTTTTCCTTCCTGGCTATCTTTCTAGGAAAGGGGCAAATCTTGCCGACAAGGAGGACGTTAGGAAAATCACTGCTGAAATCGAGAAGGCTCGAGCCCCATTCGCGATCGAGTTGGAGCGGCACAAGACGGAAAACCAACTTAGATTGGCAGCGGTTGATCGCCGAATGCAGGCTCATCAAGAGGCTTACACACTCTGGTGGGAGCTTATGGGCAATGTGCACCGAGACGGGAATAGCAGCACTGTTATCAAATGTCAGGAATGGTGGTCTAGGAATTGCCTCTACCTTGAGGCGCGACCTCGAGAGGCGTTTTCTCGTGCTTACAAGAGCGCTTCAAATCATGGCCATTTGTTGACCGCAAGGGAAGACGTCGAGGTAATCAAGGAAAACTGGTCTCAAATAATTGGCGCTGGGAACATCATTCTTGACGCCGTGCAGTTGCCGGGATTGACCAGTACTGAGAAGGAGCAAGTTGACCAACTACAAAAAGCGGCCATCGGGGATGCTCGATAGAAGCTTGCATCAACCGAGGAAATGAGGCCACACTTCGAAAGTGGCTTACGTGTTAGTTACACGAAAAAGCCCCTGACCATGACAGTCAGGGGCCTTTTACGTGTGGTGCCGGAGAGATGAATCGAACACCCGACCTTCTCATTACGAACGGCTCCTGAGACTGTCCTCCCTGTGAGGTCATAACGCGCAACTCCATCGATTGCTGTCAGTCGGCAACATTGGAGTTACGGATGAATGAAGCAAACACGCTCATATTTCGCGAGCAAACGACCCCGGCCATTGCCAGGCTGAACGCCGCTGGGGGTATGGGGGCTGTGGCCCCCATGAAGCGAAGCGCTGCGGCTGTTGAGCAGGTGGCGCACTCGAGCGCAGATCGCGTGACGGGCCGTCCGCGTGCTGCCGCCCGTGTCGCGCGCCATGACAAACAGACAGACGGTGGCGCGCTGATGCGTTGCGCCAGGGCGGGGAGGGCCGCGTGATGATGAAACGCAAGGCCACCATTCCATTGCCCTCGGACCAGGCGCAGCCGTACGTGATGGGCATTGCCGATAAGTTATCGGACGATCCGATGCTCACGCGATTGATCGGGCCGACCTTCAAGGTAGTCGTCGATTACGACATCCACGCACGGCGCGTGACCTATTCATTTCGCTCTCCCAATGACTTCGATGCGAGCGACGACGACGCCATCGTTGTGTGAATTAGCAACGACGCGTTTGACGTTGACTGAGA
>CAXBDR010000102.1:0-15023 GCA_963974265.1 uncultured Rhodoferax sp. | reverse complement strand
CACGCCCCGTCCTATTACGCGCACTCCGCCCATGCGGCGCCGCCGCGCCCGCCGTTGAGCGGCACGGTCGACGCCGACGTGTGTATCGTCGGCGCCGGATACACCGGCCTGTCGGCCGGCATCGCACTGGCCGAGGCCGGCAAGCGCGTCGTGATCCTGGAGCAGTCCTCGGTCGGCTGGGGTGCGTCGGGGCGCAACGGCGGGCAGATCGTGCACAGTTATTCGCGCGACCTGGACGTGATCGAGGCCAAACACGGCGCCGCGGTCGCCGAGCCGCTGGGGCGCATGATGTTCGAAGGTGCGCAGGTGCTGCGCGAGCGGGTTGCCAAGTACCGCATCGACTGCGACCTCAAGGACGGCGGCATCTTCGCGGCCGTCAACGATGCCAAGGCCAAGGGCCTGGTCGAGCAGAAGGCCTTGTGGGAGCGCTGGGGCCATCCCGGCCTGACGCTGGTGGACCGTCCGGCCGAGGTGCGCAAGCTGCTGGGAACCGATCGTTACAGCGCCTTGCTGGTCGATCCGACCGGCGGCCACTTCCATCCGCTGAACCTGGCGCTGGGTGAAGCGGCCGCCTTCGAGAGCCTGGGTGGCAGCATCCACGAAGCCTCGGGCGTGACGAAAATCGAGCGCGGCACGCCGGCCGTCGTACACACGGCGCAGGGCCAGGTGCGTGCGCGCCAGGTGATCGTGGCCTGCAATGCCTATGGCGGCAACCTGGAACCGAAACTGGCCAGCCGCTCCATGCCCTGCGGCACGCAGGTCATCGCCACGGCGCCGCTCGGCGCGCTGGCCGACGAACTGATTCCGTCCGACTACTGCGTCGAGGACAACAACTTCCTGCTCGACTATTTCCGGCTGTCGGCCGACAAGCGCATGATCTACGGCGGCGGCGTGGTGTACGGCGCGCGCGACCCGAAGGAGGTGAAGTCGCTGATCCGGCCGCAGATGGTCAAGACCTTCCCGCAGTTGCAGGACGTCGAGATCGAGTTCGGCTGGACCGGCAACTTCCTGCTCACGCTGTCGCGGCTGCCGCAGGTGGGCACGCTGGCGCCCAACATCTATTTTTCGCAAGGCTGCTCGGGCCATGGCGTGACCTTCACCCACCTGATCGGACGTGTGCTGGGCGAGGCGCTGCAGGGCGACACCACGCGCTTCGACGCGTTCGCGCGGCTGCCGCACCATCCGTTTCCCGGCGGGCGCCTGTTGCGCGTGCCGTTCACCGCCATGGGTGCCTTGTGGTACCAGATGCGCGACCAGCTGGGTGTTTGAACAAGAAAAGGAGCAAGCAATATGAGCGAGAAGGAATTCGACATCGTCGTGCACGGCGCGACCGGTTTCACCGGCCGCCTGGTCATCGAGTACCTGTTGCAGCGCTATCCGGCCGGCAGTGGTGTGCGCTGGGCCATGGGTGGACGCAGCGCCGACAAGCTGGCGCAGGTGCGAGACGAGGTGAAGGCGCCGGCCGACACGCCGCTGGTCGTCACCGACAGCGCGGACGCCGCCAGCCTGGACGCGCTGATGGCGCGCACCCGGCTGGTGTTGACCACGGTCGGCCCGTACCAGTTGTACGGCAACGAACTGGTCGCGGCCTGCGCCAAGGCCGGCGTGGACTACGTCGACCTGTGTGGCGAGCCGGCGTGGATGCGCAAGATGATCGATGCGCACGAAGCCCAGGCCAGGGCCAGCGGCGCGCGTATCGTGTTCTCGTGCGGTTTCGACTCGATCCCGTTCGACCTCGGCGTGGCCATGGTGCAGGACGAGATGCGTGCGCAGTTCGGCACGCCGGCGAACCGGGTGCGCGGCCGGGTGCGCAAGATGAAGGGCACGTTCTCCGGCGGTACCGCGGCCAGCCTGAAGGCGACGATGGCCGCCGCGGCCAAGGACCCGGGCGTGCTGGAACTGCTGCGCAACCCGTTCTCGCTGACGCCGGGCTTCGACGGCCCGCGCCAGCCCTCGGGCAACAAGCCGATGGTCGACGAGGTGCTGGGCCTGTGGGTCGCCCCGTTCATCATGGCGGCGATCAATACGCGCAACGTGCACCGTTCGAACTTCCTGCTTGGCCATGCCTGGGGGAAGGACTTCGTCTACGACGAGATGCTGGTCACCGGGCCCGGCGAAAAAGGCGAGGCGATGGCCAACGCGATCGCGTCCGACAAGTCCATGGGAGGAGACGGTGGGCCCAAGCCGGGCGAAGGCCCGTCGCGCGAAGAGCGCGAGGCCGGTTTCTACGACCTGTTGTTCATCGGCAGCAACGACAAGGGCGACAACGTGCGTGTCGGCGTCAAGGGCGACCGGGATCCCGGTTATGGCTCGACGTCCAAGATGATCACCGAGGCCGCCATGTGCCTGCTGCAGGACGCCACGGCGACGGCGGGCGGCATCTGGACGCCGGCCGCGGCCATGGAAAAGCCGCTGCGCGAGCGGCTGCAAGAAAATGCCGGCCTGACGTTTTCCGTCGAGGCCGGCAACTAGGACGCGACTGGCGTATCAGCCGGCGGCACCTGCGGTGCGGCGCTTGCCGCCCGCTGGCAGTGCCTCGACCGGCGTGCGGCCGAGCAGGCCGAACACCACCTGCGCGGCCATCGCCACCGCACCGACGATGAACACCACGTCGCCGAAAGTGCGCACCCAGCGCAGTGTCTGCAGGATGTCCTGCTGCATGAAGGCTTCGCTGCGTGCGTACCACAGGCCTTCGGTCACGCTGGCGTGGAACTGGATGATGCCGATCGGCAGCAGGCTGGTGAAGATCATCAGCACCAGGCCGGCATTGAGGCCCCAGAACGCGGTCTTCATCAGGCCCTCACGCAACACGTAGTGCGGCCGGATGTAGCGCAGCACGAGCAGCGTGAAGCCCAGCGCCAGGAAGCCGTAGACGCCGAACAGCGCGGCATGGGCATGCACCGGTGTCGTGTTCAGGCCCTGGATGTAATACAGCGCCATCGGCGGGTTGATCATGAAGCCGAACACGCCGGCGCCCAGCATGTTCCAGAAGGCGACAGCGACGAAGCAGCTCAAGGCCCATTTCAGGTTGGCCATCCACGGTGCCCGCGCGCCCAGGCGCCAGTTCTCCCAGGCCTCGTGGCCGAGCACGATCAGCGGCACGACCTCGAGCGCCGAGAAACTTGCGCCCACCGCCATCACCGGCGTCGTGGTGCCGGCGAAATACAGGTGGTGGAAGGTGCCCGGAATACCCCCGAGCATGAACAGCGAGGCCGAAGCCAGGCTGGCCGTGGTGGCCATGCGGCGCGACACCAGTCCCAGCGTCGAGAAGATGAAGGCCAGTGCCGTGGTGGCGAACACCTCGAAGAAACCTTCGACCCACAGGTGCACGACCCACCAGCGCCAGTACTCCATCACCGACAGGTTGGTGCGCTCGCCGTAGAACAGCCCCGCGCCGTAGAACAGGCCGATGGCGCCGACCGAGGCGGTCAGCAGCGCCAGCAGGTTCTTGTCGCCGCCGGGCGTGCGCAGCGCCGGCGCGATGCCGCGGATCATCAGCACCAGCCAGAACACGATGCCGGCGAACTTGCCGATTTGCCACAGGCGGCCCAGGTCGACGTATTCGTAACCCTGGTGGCCGAGCCAGAAGTTCAGGTGTTCGGGCATGACCTGCGCGATCGCCAGGTAGTTGCCGATGAAGGATCCGAGCACGACGACGACCAGTGCCCAGAACAGGATGTCGACACCCAGGCGCTGGTATTTCGGGTCCTTGCCGCCATTGATCAGCGGCGCCAGGAACAGGCCGGCGGCGAGAAACCCGGTGGCGATCCAGAACAGCGCCGACTGGATGTGCCAGGTGCGCACCAGCGCGTACGGGAACCATTGCGAGACGTCGATGCCGTAGAACTGCTGGCCTTCGACCGTGTAGTGCGCGGTGAAGCCGCCCAGGAAGACCTGGAACACGAACAAGGCGACGACCAGGAACAGGTATTTGCCAAGGCCGCGTTGCGAGGCGGTGAGCGCAAAGGTGGTGAGCGGGTCGCGCGCGGCCGGCGCGGGCAGGTCCTCGTCATGCTTGCGCAGAAAGGCCCAGGCCCAGACCAGGAAACCGACGCCGGCCAGCAGCACGACGACGCTGGCCACCGACCAGACGATGTTCTCGCCGCTGGGGCGGTTGTCGATCAGCGGCTCGTGCGGCCAGTTGTTGGTGTAGGTGACGTTCTTGCCGGGTCGCTCGGTGGCGGCCGCCCAGGCGGTCCAGAAGAAGAACTGGGTCAGCTTGTCGCGGCGCTCGGCGCTGGGCAGCGTGTTTTCCTTCATCGCGAAGTGTTCGCGCGAACGCTGCAGGTGCGGCGCATCGGAGAACAGTTCGCGGTAGTAGGTGGCGGTCTGCGCCACGGCCTGCGCCCGCAGCGGCGAGATGGTCAACACGCCGGTGGCCGGGTCGGTCCGGTTGGCGCGGTATTCGGCTTTCAAGGCTTCGCGCAGCGCGGCCTGCCGGGGACCGGTCAGCGCCGCATAGGCGGTGCCATGCTGCTGCTGCGCGGCCAGTTCCAGCCAGGCCATGAGTTCGCGGTGCAACCAGTCGGCGCTCCAGTCCGGCGCCTGGTAGGCGCCGTGGCCCCAGATCGAGCCCAGCTGCATGCCGCCCACCGATTGCCACGCGGTCTGTCCGTCCAGGATGTCGTCGTGGGTGAACAAGACCATGCCGTCGGCCGTGACGACTTGTTGCGGTATCGGCGGCGCCTGCCGGTAGACCTCGGCGCCGTAGTAGCCGAGCAGCGAAAACGTGACCGCCAGCACGGCGATCAGCGTGAACCAGAGTTTGCGATAAGGGCCCATGGCTGTGTTCCTTCTTGTTGCAATCGGTCGGACGGGCTCAGGCGTGGGCCGGTACACCGGCGGCCGCGCGTTCGAACAGGATGTTGTTCTCCAGGTGGATGTGCTCCATCAGGTCTTCGCGCAGCGTGCGCAGGCCGGCGTACAGCGCGCGCCAGGTGGTGCAGGCGCCCGCGGGCGGCGTGGTGTCGCGGGTCAAGGCGTCCAGCTGGGCGAGTGCTTCGCCGTGTTGCTCATGCTCCATGCGCATCACGGTGATCGGAGCGCCGGCACGCGCGCCCTGGCCCATGGCGAGAATGGGGAACAACACGTCCTCCTCCTTCTGCATGTGGCTTTCCAGCTCCTGCTGCATGTTGCGCAGGTGATCGGCCAGGCCCGCGGGGCAGTCCGGGTGCGCGGCATGGACCTGCTCGACGCGCAGCGCCAGCCGGATCAGTTCGGGCAGTTGTTCGCGGTGGCGGGTGTGGAAACGTGCCAGCACGTGGTCGATCAGCCGGCCCAGAG
The DNA here is from genome assembly GCA_963974265.1 of uncultured Rhodoferax sp. GTDB lineage: Bacteria > Pseudomonadota > Gammaproteobacteria > Burkholderiales > Burkholderiaceae_C > CAISIP01. Next base: position 9,740 of record CAXBDR010000102.1, on the reverse strand, counting down.
GCTCGCGATTCCAGTCGGCGGCATCGGCATCGACCGGATCCGCGCGCAAGCGATCCAGGCGCGCGGCGATGGCCGCGGCATCCAGGCCTTTGCGGCCAGCCGCCTCTCGCAGGCTGTGCTGGCCGCCGCAGCAGAAGTCCAGTTGGTGGGCGTGAAAGACGCCGGTCGCACCCGGGATCTCGCGCGCGAGTTGGCCCAGGCTTTGGTCGAGGGTGTTCATGGGGGTTGGCTCCTTGGTCATGGGATGCCGGTGTATTGCGAGATCCGTGCCGGTAACGATCTGTTTGAAATCAATGGCTTGGCGAATATGCGGTATTTTTGACCTTGATCGAATGTGGTGATTAGTACCGTTAATGGGTAAAATTCACCCGTGGAATTCCTGTTGATCGCCGATCTGGTTGCCGAACTCCCGCAGGCCGTGCGCTTGCAGCGCCTGGTCGCCAGCCTGCGAGCCCATTTCCGGTGCGGTGCGGTCGCCTTGTTGCAGCTCGAGCAAGGGCAGCTGCGTCCGCTGGCCGTCGATGGACTGGTGCAGGATGCGCTGGGCCGGCGCTTCGTCGTCGCCGAACATCCCCGGCTGGCCGCCATCCTGGCCCGCCGCGGCGTGACGAGTTTTCACCATGAAAGCGATTTGCCCGACCCCTACGACGGGCTGATCGACACCCATGCCGGCGAACCCTTGCCGGTGCACGACTGCATGGGCATCAGCCTGCAGGTCGAAGGCCAGACCTGGGGTGTGCTGACGCTCGACGCCTTGCAGGTCGGCACCTTCGATGCCCAGGCGCGGGAAGCCCTGGCGCGCCATGCGCTGATCGTCGAGGCGGCGGTGCGCATCACCCGCATGGAGGCGGAGATCCGGGCCTTGCGCCTGTCGCGCGGCGACGCGCCGGTGCACGGCGCCGAACACGAGGACGGCGAGATCCTGGGCCACAGCGAGGCGATCACGCGGCTGCTGCACGAGATCGACGTGGTCGCCGATTCGGAGTTGCCGGTGTTGCTGCTGGGCGAGACCGGCGTGGGCAAGGAGTTGTTCGCGCACCGGGTGCACCGCCTGTCGCGCCGGCGCGATCGCCCGCTGGTGCACGTCAACTGCGCGGCGCTGCCCGAGTCCCTTGCCGAGAGCGAGTTGTTCGGCCACGCCCGGGGCGCCTTCTCCGGCGCGCTGAGCGAACGCCCGGGCCGCTTCGACGCGGCCAAGGGGGGAACGCTGTTTCTCGACGAGGTCGGCGAACTGCCGCTGGCGGTCCAGGCCAAGCTGCTGCGGGTGCTGCAGAACGGCGAGATCCAGCGGCTCGGCGACGACCGGGTGCGTCGCGTCGACGTACGTATCGTGGCGGCCACCAACCGCAACCTGCGCGAGCGGGTCAGCACCGGCGCGTTTCGCGCCGACCTGTACCACCGCCTGTCGGTCTATCCGGTTCCGATTCCGCCGCTGCGCGAGCGCGGTGACGACGTGCTGCTGCTGGCAGGCCGTTTTCTCGAGCGCAACCGCGCCCGGCTGGGGCTGCGCAGCCTGCGCCTGTCGCCCTCGGCCGAACAGGCCTTGCGTGCCTATGCCTGGCCGGGCAATATCCGCGAACTCGAGCACGTGGTCAGCCGCGCGGCGATCAAGGCCGTGAGCCGCGGCGCGAACCGGGCCTCCATCGTCACGCTGGAGGCGGACCTGCTCGATCTCGACGGCATCGGGTTGCCGGCGGTCGCCGCGCCCGCGCATGCACCGGCCGCTGCCGGCAGCGCTGCGGCTGCGGCGCTCGCGTCGCCTCCGCCGCGCCTGCGCGATGCGCTCGACGACTGCCGCCGCACGCAGATCCGTGCGGCGCTGGACGCGCACGACGGCAACTGGGCGCAAGCCGGTCGCCAGCTTGGCGTCGATCCGAGCAACCTGCACAAGCTGGCGCTGCGGTTGGGCCTGAAGGACTGAGAGGGGCCGTTGCCGCCGTCAGTCCTCGGTGGCCTGGCGCAGCTCCAGCGTGCTCTGGCGCAGCCGTGCCGCCAGGCCCAGGCTGAGGTTGACCTGGATGCGCCGCGCGATATGCGGATGGGCCTGCTCGATCGCGGTCAGGCGTTCGCGCGTCAGTTCCCAGACCGAGCCGGTGTTCTTCACCATGGCGTCGGCCGAGCGCGGATGGTTGTCCAGCAAGGCCATCTCACCGAACACGACGCCGGGGGCCAGGCTGGCCACGCGCATCGGCTCGTCGTTGTGCAGCGGCACCAGGATGTCGACCACGCAGTCGGTCGTGACGAACAGGCTGCTGCCCGGCTCGCCGTGACGAAACACCCGGTCGCCGGCGGCGAATACCCGGTGCCGCAGGTAGGTCAGCAACAGGCGGCATTCCTGCGCGCTCATGCCCTGGGCCAGCGTGGTGTCGGGCAGGGATTGCGCATGGTGTTCGGCCCGCGTGCCGCTCGAGCGCAACAAGGCGTCCTCATGGCTCTCGAGCGCGGCATCGAGGCTGCGGTACCAGTGGGTCGGCGGCACGGCCGACTCCAGTCCCATCGCCAGCAGGATGCGGCTGATGCGCGCGCTGGCACCGGCGATGGACAGGCTGCGCTCGCGTTGCCGCAGTCGCTTGGCGACCAGCAACAGGCTGCGCGCTCCGGTGGGGTCGACGTCGGTGACACGCTTGAAATCCAGGATCAAGGCCTGGGCGTCGGCGGCCATGGTGTCGATGTCGCGCGCCAGATGGTCCGAGGTGCCGAAGAACAGTGCGCCCTCGACCTCGACCACGACGATGCGCCACCCCTCGCGTTCCAGGATTTCCATGTCGCCGGGGGTGCGCACGGTCAGCGAGCGCCGGTGGCGGGCGGAGACCATGCGCCGCACGACCGGCCGCATGCCCGCGCGCACGAACAGGAACATCGCGGCCAGCACGCCGACGCCGACCGCCTGCATCATGTTGCCCAGCACCGCGACCGCGGCCACCAGGATGATGACGCTGAGGTTCGCCAGCACCAGCCGGTATTGTTCGTGTGCGAGCACGCGCCGGCGCCTCAGCACCTGCAGCGCCAGCCGGCGCGTGCCGTCGTCGACCAGGCCCAGCGCCAGGAACACCAGGATGGCCGAGGTCGCGGCCATCGGCACCAGGGCCAGCCAGTCGCCAAGGAACAACACGGCGACGGCCAGCGTGGCCGCGTAGACCAGGCCGGATCCGACGCCGTGCCCGCCGGCGGCCAGGTTGAGCGTGACCCGCGTCAGTGAACCCGAGGTGACCGTACCTCCGAGCAGGCCAGCGACCAGGTTGACGACACCCTGGTTGCGCAATTGCCGGTCGCCGTCGAAGCGCCGGTTGGTGGTTTCCTCGATCGTGGGCAGGCACAGCAGCGAATCGAGCGAAGCGATCGCCGCGATGACCAGCGCATACGGGGCCACGGTCGGCAGCCAGGACAGCCATTCCACGGTGCCGGGCATCAACGGCGCGTTCCAGGTGCCGTGCTGCGGCAGCAGTTGCGTCACCGGGCTGGAGGTCGCGCCCAGTGCGGCATCGCCGGCCCACCAGGCCAGTCCATGGTGGAGCAAGGTGCCGGCCAACAGTGCCAGCGCCGGGCCGGGCAGGCGCGGAAATCGGCGCCGTGTCCACAGGCACAGGGCCAACGTGGACGCGAACACCAGCGTGCTGGACGGCAACCAGGCGTGCCAGGCGCCTTGCCAGGGAGCGTCGCCGTGCAGGCCGAGAGCCGGGCGCAACGCCGACAACATCAGCAACATGGCGACACCACCCATCAGTCCGGCGATGACCGGGTACGGCACGTACTTGAGCGCGCGGCCGATGCCGACCAAGCCGAACACCCACTGGAACGCGCCAGCGAGCAGGGTGCACGACAGCAGCAACCCGAAACTGGTCATGGCGGGGTCGGCGCTGGCCTGGATCGCCGGGTTGCGCATCAAGGCCGTGGCCGAGGCCGAGCCGTTAAGCATGCCGCCGGCACTGCGCAACAACAGGCCCATGGCGCCCGCCAGTACACATGCCCACAGCGCGGCGCGCAGACCGTGTTCGGCCCATTCCGCACCCAGCGGCGCGACGGCGAACAGGCCATAGACCAGTTCGACCGGCAATGCAAGCAACGCGGCACTCAGTCCGCCGGCGACATTTCCGCGCCAGCCGGACCGAAGGCCATCAGGCATGCAGCTCCGCCCGGTCCGCGTTCGCAATGATCGCTGCGGGCAAGCCGGCACCGGCGCGGCTCCGGCGCACGATCGTCGGGTTGGCCGGGTCGCTGCTCCACTCCAGCCAGCCGCCGTCGTAGACGCTGATGTCGTCCCAGCCCATCAGCCAGGCGTAGAAGAAGGCCAGCGAGGCGCGCCAGCCGGTGCCGCAATAGAAGGCGGCATGTCGCTGCGGCGTGATGCCGTTGGCACGCCAGAAGTCCAGGATGTCGGCTGCCGGCTTCATGCGCCCGTCGGCGTCCTGGTAGTCGCACATGCTGTTCATGTCGCTGCTGTCGCCGGCGCGGCCCCAGGCGGCGCCGGCGATGTCGCCGCGGGTCGCGATGCTGGCGTATCCCGAGGTGATGCCCAGGTATTCATCGCGGCTGCGGATGCTGACCAGCGTGCCTCGGCGGCGGTCGGCCAGCATGGCACGCACCTGGGACGTGTCGACCAGCCAGTGCGGACATGCCGGCAGATGCAGGCCGAAGTCGGCCACCGGCACCGGCGCCGGTGGCGCGCCATGGGCCAGCGGGAACCCGGTGGCATGCCAGGCCGCGGTGGCGCCATCGAGCAGGCGCACGTCCGATACGCCGGCGACCATCAACAGGTGCGCGGCACGCGCGGCGGCGCTTTGGTGCCGACCCGTCAGGATGACGGTGGTGTCGTGTCGGATGCCCAGCGCCGGCAGGCGCCGCAGCAACTGCGCGTCCGGCACCTTGTTCCACAGCGGGGGCTGTTCCAGCAGATTGGTATCGAGCCAGTGCGCGCCGGGGATGTGGCCGGGGTGTTCCGGCTGCCAGGGGCCGTCGTGCACCTCGAACAGACGCCACGCTCCTGCGGGCGCAGCCTGCTCCGGCTGTCCGTCGAGCAGGCGCGCCAGCCACTGCGCCGTCACCAGGTGGCGCCAGCGCGGCAGATCGGTACGCCACAGGGGGGCACTGGCGTCGATCGGCGGGGATGGGGGAGCAGACACGTGAACAGGAGCAGGAACAGGGACGGAACCGGAGCGTGCATTCTAGGAGGACCGGTCCGGCGCGACACCCGCCCCGTCGGGTGGGGCGGGGGGGCCGCCTCGGCGCCGGGCGCCGGCAATGGCTCAGGGTTTGCGCGCCACCAGGCCGGCAAGCGCCGAGCGGCCCAGGTGGTGATGGCCTTCGGCCAGGTCGTCCTCGTACATGCGCAGCTCGATCAGCGCAAGCCCGGCGAAGGCCTCGCGCAGCATGTCCTCGGTGTACAGGTGGGCCAGGATCGGCGGGCCGCCGGTCTTGTATTCGAGTTGCCTGGGCGTGTAGCCCTGCAGGATCAGCAGGCCGCCGGGCTTGAGCGTGCGCACGATGTTGGCAAACAATCGCGCACGCATCGCGGGGTCGGCGAACTGGATGAAGATGGCCGCCACCAGGTCGTAGTGGTCCTGGGGCCATGGCCACTGGTCGCAGTCGGCGACCGCATAGTTGACGTGCACGCCGGCTTCGTGTGCCAGCTTGCGGGCCTTGGCCACGCCGACCTCGGAGATGTCGAAGGCGTCGACCTGCAGGCCCTGGCGCGCCAGCCAGACGCTGTTGCGCCCTTCACCATCGGCCACGCACAAGGCGTTTCCGCTTTTCGGGTAGTGGGCGGTGTGCGACCGCAGGTAGACATTGGGCTCGGTGCCGAACAGGTATTCGGCGCTCTCGAAGCGGGTGTTCCAGGTGGCGGCGGCGTCGGTGAAGCGGGTGTCGGTCATGGTGTCAGGCGAAGTCGGGTGGAACCCGATTTTGCGCGCGTCGGGCCGCAGCGCGTGCACAATGGCCCGACAAGGAGGTTTTCCCGATGGCAAGACACGATCTGACGATCCTGACCGGCGCCTCGCGCGGCATGGGCCTGGCGATGGCGCGCCAGTTGTGCGTGCAAGGTGCCGTGCTGCTGTGCATCTCCCGCAACCGGTCCGACGCGCTGCAGTCCTGGGCCGATGAGCAGGGCGCGCAGCTGACGCAATGGACGGCCGACCTGGCCGATGCCACGCCGGTGGCCGCGCAGTTGCGCGGCTGGCTGCAGGCGCAGGATCCGGCCGCGCTGGGCAGTGCCCGGCTGATCAACAACGCCGGGGTCATCGGCCACCTCGGGCCACTGGACACGGCCGTGGCACAGGACATCGCCACCGCATTGCGCATCGACCTGGAGGCGCCGGTGCAACTGACCGCGGCCTTCCTGGCCGCCACCGCCGGCTGGAGCCTGCCGCGCCGCATCCTGAACATCTCGTCCGGCCTGGGCCGGCGCGCGATGGCGGGCACGGCCCTGTATTGCGCCGCCAAGGCCGGCATGGACCATGTCAGCCGGTGCGTGGCGCTGGACGAGGCGCGCAAGCCCAACGGTGCACGCATCGTGTCGCTGGCGCCGGGCGTGATCGACACCGGCATGCAGACCGAACTGCGTGGTGGCGATCCGCAGCAGTTTCCGGACCGCGACAACTTCCAGCGGCTCAAGGACGACGCCGCCCTGACGTCGCCCGAGCAGGCCGCGCGGCAGGTGCTGGCCTACCTGGCGCGCCCCGACTTCGGTGAACCGGTGATCGCCGATGTGCGGCAGCCCTGATGGCGGCGGTTGTCCGCCCGCCGCAGGCTGGCGTAAACTTGTTTGCAACCCAATTGAACGCGCTGCCATGCCAGCCATCGCCTGCATTCGCGGGGATGCACCCGATGCAGTGTTGTTCCGGCACCGGAACAGCGGCCGCGCATTGACGCCATGCAACATCTCTCCCGTTGGTTGATCGGGGCCGTGCTGATAGCCGGCCTGGCCGGTATCGGCTACCTCTGGTGGCAGAAGCAGCAGCCACCGGCGCTTGCGCCCATCGCCGAGGCACCCGCCATCACTCCGCCCGTGGCGGCGCCGGAGACGTTGGCGCAGGCCCCCGAGGCCGCCGCGTCGGAGCCGGCCAACTACCCGATCGAAGCCATTGCGCCGACCCCTGGTGCGTCCGCGGCCTTGCCGCCCATCGTGGCCGACGATGACAACGCGGTGCGCGATGCCGTGACCGAACTGCTCGGTCGCGAGCAGGCCTTGTCGTTCCTGGACCTGAGCGACTTTGCCCGCCGTATCGTGGCCACGGTCGACAACCTGGCCCGTGGTCACGCGGCCTCGCGGCTGTGGCCGGTCGCGCCGGCGCCGGCGCGTTTCCTGGTGGTCGAGAAGGACGGCGTCGAATACATCGCCGGCGGCAACGGCGAGCGCTACAACGCCTTCGTGCGATTCGTCACCGCCATCGACAGCGATGCGGCCGTTGCCTTGTATGTGCGCATGTATCCGTTGCTGCAGAAGGCGTACGAAGACCTGGGTTACCCCGGCAAGTACTTCAACAACCGCCTGGTTGAAGTGATCGACCAGTTGCTGCAGACGCCGGAGCCTTCGGCGCCGATCCAGGTCACCTTGATGCGGGTGAAGGGGCCGATCGCCGAGAAACGCCCGTGGATCCGTTACGAATACGCTGATCCGACCCTGGAAGCCCGCCCGGCCGGCCAGAAGATCATGTTGCGCATGGGCCTGCGCAATACGGCTGCGCTCAAGGCCAAGCTGCGCGATCTGCGCAAGCGGGTCGCCGGGCGTACCATCAACTGATCCGGCCTGGTGCAAGGGCCAGTTGCGCGCGGCGCAACAGGAAGTCCTGCTCCTGCGAGTTGCGGGTCAGCGCCGCGGCGCGCGTGAACTCGGCACGGGCCTCCTCGCGCCGATCCAGTTTCTCGAGCAGGTCGCCGCGCACGCTGGGCAGCCAGTGGTATTGCCCCAGCGTCTTGTCAGCGGCCAGCGCATCGACGATCTCCAGGGCCGCCTGCGGACCGAACACCATGCCGACCGCCACCGCGCGGTTGAGTTCCACCACCGGCGACGGTGCGACCTGGGCCAGTGCATCGTACAGGGCGACGATCTGCGGCCAGTCGGTCGCCTCGGCGCTGCGCGCGCGGGCATGGCAGGCCGCCAGCGCCGCCTGCAAGGCGTAGGGGCCACGTGCTCCGCCCAACTGTTCGCTGCGTGCGAGCGCTGCCAGGCCGCGCTGGATCAGCAGGTGGTCCCAGCGCGAGCGGTCCTGCTCGGCCAGCCGCACCGGGCGCCCGTGCGGGTCCACCCGTGCGGCGCTGCGCGAGGCCTGGATCTCCATCAGCGCGAGCAGGCCGTGCACCTCGGACTCGTCGGGCATCAGCCGGGCCAGTACCCGGCCCAGGCGCATGGCCTCGTCGCACAGCGCCGGGCGCATCCAGTCGTCGCCCGCGGTTGCGGCGTAACCTTCGTTGAATACCAGGTAGATGACCTCCAGCACCGAGGCCAGTCGCGTGCTGCGCTGCGCGGCGTTGGGCACTTCGAACGGCACCCGGGCGGCCGTGAGGCTGCGCTTGGCCCGCACGATGCGTTGTGCAATCGTCGGCTCCGTTGCCAGGAAGGCGCGTGCGATCTCGGCGGTGGTGAGGCCCCCGATCAGCCGCAGCGTGAGCGCGACCCGTGCCTCGGTCGACAACACCGGGTGGCAGGCGGTGAAGATCAGGCGCAGCAGGTCGTCGCCGATGTCGTCCGCCCGCGCGGCATCGAGGTCGTCGACAAAATCCGGTGTCACGTCCGCCTGCAGGGCCGCCAGGTCGTGGCCGATGGCCTCGTGCTTGCGCGCCTGCATCGCCTCCTGGCGCAGGCGGTCGAGTGCGCGATTCTTGGCCGTGGTCATGAGCCAGGCGCCGGGGTTGTCGGGCATGCCATCGCAGGGCCAGCGTTCGAGCGCCGCAACCAGCGCGTCCTGCGCGATCTCCTCGGCCTGGCCGACGTCGCGCAGCATGCGCGCGAGCTTGGCGATCACCACACCGGACTCGATGCGCCAGATGGCCGCGATCCGTGCGTTCAGGTCGGTCGATGGCATGCGCGCGGGGAGCCGGCAGCGGGCTACAGTTCCACGATGGTCTTGAAGCCGCCGAAGATCATGCGCTTGCCGTCGAACGGAAAGGTCTTCGGGTCCGACGGCATGCGCGGGTCCTGCATGACCTTGGCCACGACGCTGTCGCGGTGCTTGCGCGACGTGTAGGTGATCCACGAGAACACGACCGTCTCGTCGGCCTTGAGCTTGACGCTCTGGGGGAACGAGGTCCACTTGCCGGGCTTGACGTCGTCGCCCCAGCATTCGATCACGCTCAGGGCACCGTGCTCCTTGAAGATCTTGCCGGCCTGGCGTGCGATCTTCCTGTAGGCGGACAGGTTCGCGGTGGGGACGGGGACGATGAAACCGTCGACATAGGTGGCCATGGGATCTCCTTCGTGTGCAGATGGCTGGGCGCCCGCTCCATGCGGGCCCTTCGCCATGACGACGAACGGGTCGCGTCGATTTCGACCGTTATTCGAAACACGGCGCGACTTCGCGCACCTCGACCGTGGCCCATTGCGCCGCAGGGCACTGCTGCGCGATCGCCAGGGCCTGTGCGCGGTCGGTGCAGTTGAGCAGGAAGAAGCCGCCGACCATCTCCTTGGTTTCGGTGAACGGCCCGTCCAGCGCCCGGACCCGACCGTCGCGCACCTGCACCCGCGTGCCCTTGGTGTCCGAAGCCAGGGACTCGACGCCGAGCAAGATGCCGCGTTGCTGCAGGTC
>CAXBDR010000101.1:0-15071 GCA_963974265.1 uncultured Rhodoferax sp. | reverse complement strand
GATGCCATCGTGCGCCTGAACCAGGAGCGCGGCTACACGTTCTGCGTCATCGAGCACGACATGGACTTCATCGCCCGCCTGTGCGACCCGGTGATCGTGATGGCCGAAGGCAAGGTGCTGGCGCAGGGTTCGGCCGAGCACATCATGGAGAACACGGCGGTGATCGAGGCGTATCTTGGTACCGGGCTGAAGAACAAGGTCACGGCGGAGGCCGCGACGTGAGCTTCCTCATCGGGGAGAACATGACCGGCGGCTACGGGGCGGTCGACATCCTGCACGACTGCACCGTGGCGGTGGACAAGGGCCAGATCGCAGTGATCGTCGGCCCCAACGGCGCCGGCAAGTCCACGGCGATGAAGGCGGTCTTCGGCATGCTGACGCTGCGCGGCGGCCGCGTGTTGCTCGAAGGCGAAGACATCACCGCCTTGTCACCGCAGGACCGCGTGGCCAAGGGCATGGCCTTCGTGCCGCAGACCCACAACATCTTCACCTCGATGACGGTCGAGGAAAACCTCGAGATGGGGGCGTTCCTGCGCCGCGACGACATCCGCCCCACGATGGAGCAGGTCTACACCTTGTTCCCCATCCTGCGCGAGAAGCGCCGCCAGGCCGCGGGTGAGTTGTCCGGCGGCCAGCGCCAGCAGGTCGCCGTCGGTCGCGCGCTGATGACCGAGCCCAAGGTGCTGATGCTGGACGAACCCACGGCCGGCGTGAGCCCGATCGTGATGGACGAACTGTTCGACCGGATCATCGAGGTGGCGCGTACCGGCATCTCCATCCTGATGGTGGAGCAGAACGCCCGCCAGGCGCTGAACATCGCCGACAAGGGCTACGTGCTGGTGCAGGGCGCCAACCGATTCACCGATACCGGCGAGGCGCTGCTGGCCAATGCCGAAGTGCGCAAGTCTTTCCTGGGCGGCTGAGACATGGACTATCTCAACGCCCTCGTCGCACTGCTCAATTACGTCGTTGTCCCGGCGACATCGTACGGCGCGCAGCTCGCGCTCGGCGCGCTCGGGATCACGATGGTCTACGGCATCCTGCGTTTCTCCAACTTTGCGCACGGTGACACGATGGCCTTCGGCACAGCGATCACGATCCTGCTGACCTGGCTGCTGCAGCACTGGGGGGTCAGCCTGTCCCCGCTGCCCACGGCCTTGCTCGCGCTGCCCTTCGGCATCGTCGTGACTGCCGCGCTGCTGCTCTTCATCGACCGCGCCGTCTACCGGTTCCACCGCGTCAAGAAGGCCGCACCGGTCATCCTGGTGATCGTCTCGATGGGCGTGATGTTCGTCATGAACGGCCTGACCCGGTTCATCATCGGCGTGCAGGAACAGAACTTCGACGACGGGCAACGTTTCATCATCGGCGCGCTGGACTTCAGGCGCATGACCGGCCTCGACGAGGGCCTGGGGATTCGCAGCACCACGGCCATCACGGTGGTCACCGCGGTCATCGTGGTGGCGGCGCTGTTCTGGTTCCTCAACCGCACCCGCACCGGCAAGTCCATGCGCGCGTTTTCCGACAACGAGGACCTCGCACTGCTCTCGGGCATCAGCCCCGAGAAGGTGGTGACGGTCACCTGGATCATCGTCGCGGCCCTGGCCACGGTCGCCGGCGTGCTCTACGGCCTGGACAAGTCGTTCAAGCCCTTCACCTACTTCCAGCTGTTGCTTCCCATGTTCGCGGCCGCGGTCGTCGGCGGCCTGGGCAATCCGCTGGGCGCGATCGCGGGCGGGTTCATCGTCGCCTTCTCCGAAATGACGTTCACCTATGCCTGGAAAAAGGTGCTGGGCTATCTGCTGCCCGAGAGCCTCGCGCCCGAGGGCCTGATGCAGTTGCTGTCGACCGACTACAAGTTTGCCGTCTCGTTCGCCATCCTCGTGATCGTGCTGCTGTTCAAGCCGACCGGGCTTTTCAAGGGGAAGTCAGTATGACATCAAGACTGCACCCCGCATTTCTTTTTGGCGCCGTCGGCGTGTTGTACCTGCTGGTCGGGTTCCTGCAGAGCTGGACACTGGCTCTCACCGTGCTCAATGACGGCCTCATCGTGGCGATCGTGGCGCTGGGCGTGAACATGCAATGGGGTTATGCCGGCCTGTTCAACGTGGGCGTGTCGGGCTTCTTTGCGCTGGGCGGACTGGCGGTCGTGCTGGTCTCCAAGCCGATCGACGCAGCCGCCTGGGCGGCCGGCACACCACGCATCCTGTTCGCGCTGCTCATTGGCGTGGGCGTGATCGCCGCGGCCGCACAGCTCTGGAAGGCCATGAAGCCCGGGCGCATGCGCGGGCTCTGGTTGACGGTCCTGCTGGTCGCGGGCCTGTTCCTGTTTCGTTTCATCTTTGACCCGGCCGTGAGCGCGGTCGAGGCGATCACCCCGGCGTCGACCGGCAACATCGGTGGCCTCGGACTGCCGGTGCTGGTGGCCTGGGTCGTGGGCGGCGTGTTGGCCGCGGGTGCCGCCTGGGTCGTGGCCAAGACGGCGCTGGGCCTGCGCTCGGACTATCTCGCCATTGCCACGCTGGGGATCAGCGAAATCATCATCGCGATGATGAAGAACGAGGACTGGCTCGACCGGGGTGTGAAGAACGTCATCAACATCGGCCGCTGGCCGGTGCCGGACGAAGTCGTGCTCCAGCAGCAGCCCGGATTCGTCGCTGCCGCGCAATCCCTGGGCTTCGACCCGCGCACCGGCTCGACGGTTTTCGTCGGGGTCTGTTTTGCCGTGCTGTTCACCATCGTGCTGCTGATCCTGCTGGCCCTGGCCGAATATGCGTTGAAGTCGCCGTGGGGTCGCATGATGCGCGCCATCCGCGACAACGAAATCGCTGCCGAGGCCATGGGCAAGGACGTCAAGCGCCGGCATCTGCAGGTATTCGTGCTCGGGTCGGCGGTGATCGGCATCGCGGGCGCGCTGTACGTGACGCTGCACGGGTTGCTGGCACCGACCAGCTACGCCGATCCGCTGCGCTACACCTTCCTGATCTGGGCCATGGTCATCCTCGGCGGCTCGGGCAACAACTGGGGCTCGGTGCTTGGCGCGCTGATCATCATGCTGGTATGGGGCATGGCCGAGAGTGTCGGGCCGGCGCTGGTCCAGATGCTGACCACCCCGCTGGCCGATGGCCCGTTGAAGGCGCATCTGATCGACTCGGCGGTGCAGATGCGCCTGCCGGTGGTGGGACTGGCGCTGTTGCTGGTGTTGCGCTTCAGTCCACGCGGCCTGATCCCCGAGAAGTAGCGGGGTCCGCGATGGACGCCGTGGCCTCGAACCCTATCATGGTGCGATGGAACGGCAGTTGCCCACGGCATGACGCAGCTGTCGGTCGGCTCCTCCCGGGCGCTTTCGGCTGCCGGCAATGGCTTGATCTCCGGCTGCCGCCCTGGTCGCGGACCTCACAGGAAAAGGATTGCACATGGAAACCCTATCCGGATCGGAAACCAAATCCGGCTCGACCTCGATTCTCTCGGTCCTCGTTGTGGTGCTGGCGGTAGCGGCAGGCTCGCTCTGGTATGCCCATTCGGGGTTGAAAACCCAACTGGCGCAACAGCGCGATGCCCAGCGCGCACTGGAAACCGAACGGGATGGCCTGAAGGCCGAGGCGCAATCGCGGCGCGAACGGATCACCGCGCTGGATTCTGAAATCCAGGCACTGCAAGCGGGCCGTGACGAACAGGCCGGCGAGGTGCAGCGGCTCCAGACATCCGCGGCCGAAGCGCTGCTGCGTCATCAGGCGCTGGAGGCGGAAAAAGAGGTGCTGTCGCAAGAACGGTCGCAGGCCCTCGCGCAGGCCCAGGCGATCGCACGTGCACGGGATGCGCTGTCAAGCGAACTCGATTCGACAAAAAAGACCCTTGCCGAAGCGCGCGCTCTCGCATCCGAGCGCAACCAGGCATTCGAACAATTGCAGCAGGACATGCAAAAGCGCCTGCAGGCCTTGAACGCTGAAAAGGCGGCGATCAACCAGAAGCTGCAGGCGGCTCAAGACCAGGCCACGTCCGCGGCCGCCGCCGGCGAGAGGCTGACGGGTGAACTGGCCGCGGCCAAGCAGGCTCTGGGCGAAGCCCAGGCCGCCGTCGCACAGCAGAATGCGGCATTCACGCAGTTGCAGGACCAACATGCCCGGCTTGAAACTGCGGACCAGGCCAGACAGGCGGAACTCACGAAAACGCAACAAGCGCAGCGCGATGCGCAGCAGAAACTGCAGGCGCTCGAGGCCGAGAATGCATCCGTCGTGCGCCAGCTTGCGAGCGCCCGGGGTCAGGCACAGGCCGCAGCCAGCGCCGGCGCCAGTCTGTCGAGCGCGCTGGATTCGACGAAGCAAACACTGGTCGAAGCCCGTTCGCGTGCGGCAGACCTGAACCAGTCGTACCAACAGCTGCTCAAGCGGCACGCAAACCTGGCCGCCACCGACGCGGGCAGGAAGGCGGAACTCGACAGCGTGCGCGCCGCATTCGAGGCGGCGCAAAACGAAGTCGCGCGTCTCACGGGTGCGCGTGGAATCTACACGGTGCAGGCCGCCGATTCCCTGTCGTCCATTGCCGCGTATTTCTACCGCAACGGCAATCGCTGGGCCGACATCCAGCGCGAGAACGCCTTTCTGGCCGGCAATCCCGATCTGATCTACGCTGGCCAGGTGCTGATCATTCCGAAGTGACGCTCGATACGACCGAGCTTGTTGGTCCCGATGCGCCGCCGTTCGCGCGAAGCTTCACGCCAAAGGCAATATCCCAAGGGCACGCGCGCGTTCCGGGCAGGCCAGTCGCCGGCACCTTGTCGCAAGGCAACGGGTCGCGGGACATGGGCACTGCAGTCTCCCTGGCACTTCGCGCGCGCCATATCCGCGCCAATCCACCGTCGACGCCCGGCGCAGTGTCATCGACGATGCTCGGGCCGCGCGCGATGCCGCAGTGATCCGCGCGCCGACCCGGCGACCCAGGCAGCATGGAAACGGTGGTCGAGCGAGCACCGACAGAGGTACAAGAGGATGTCGAACGTCCGCTTCAGTCCGCGTCGCTGAAATGAGCGGGACGCACGACTTCGATCGCACCGCGATGCAATGCCAGAAGCCCGGACTGCTCCAGGCGCTTGAGTTCCATCGACAGTTTGGGGCGGCTCACGCCACTGCGCGCCGCAAGGGCCTCATGGGTGGTCTCGAGCATGCACGTGCCGTCACCGCGCCGGGGCACATCACGCATGGCGCGCGCGATGGCTGCACAGACACGCTCGGAGACACCGCGTCCCAGCCAGACGCGTTCGCGTGACTGGACTTCGCGCAAGCGCTGCGCAAGGAACCGCACCAGCAACAACAAGCAGTCGCGGTCCTGCAACAAGCAGTGCTCGATGTTCGCAACCGGAATCCAGCGCAGTTCTCCATCGGAGCTGGCGATCAGCTCCACATGACTGGGCTTGTCCGAGAACAGCATCGACACCATGGCCAGTTCCCCGGCCTCGAAGGAGATGGGTATCACCACGTTTCCCTCGGGCCCGACATGGACCGCCGCTGCGACAGTGCCACTGACGATCAGGGGCAAGGCGTCCAGGCGGGCTCCGGACGCGGCCAGGATCTGTCCCGCATGCATGCTGCGCTGGGCAAAACGCGCCAGGTCGAGGCCATCGGCCATGGCCTTCACCATTTGCCGGTTCAGCGCGCGGCTGTCTCGAAAGCCAGGGGACTCCGTCATCACGGCCTTGTGTTCCTGCGGTAACTGATGCTTTTCCGATCAGGCTGGAAGATTCCAGCAGCACCGCATTTCAACACAACCGGGGCGCATCGCACCGGGATCGAATGCGACGAACCGGCCATCGACCCGCCATTCGAGAACACGACCATGACACAACCCAATATCCTGCTGATCACCAGCGACCAGCACCGCGGCGATTGCTACGGATTCGAAGGACGCAAGGTGCATACGCCCCATCTGGACCTGCTCGCCGCCCAGGGAACGCGGTTTTCGGCGTGTATCACGCCCAACGTGGTTTGCATGCCTGCACGATGCTCGATCCTGACCGGCGCATTGCCGCTGACCCACGGCGTGCATGACAACGGCATCGACCTGGACGAAGCCACCGGCGCACAGGGTTTCGCCGGCGCGTTGTCCCGCGCCGGTTACGCAACCGCATTCATCGGCAAGGCGCACTTTTCCAGCAACCATTCGGCGCGTCCGACCGGCCGTTGCGAGAACCTGCCGAGTGCAGATCAGTTTGCCGACGACTGGAGCGGACCGTACATGGGTTTCCAGCAGGTCGAACTCATGCAACTGGGCCACAACTACTGGTTGCCGGAACGTGCGCCGGGCGGCATGCACTATGAACGCTGGTATCACCGAGATGGACTGGGCGACCTCAAGGACCGGCTGTACCAGCAGCGGGTACGGGACACAGCGGCCGCCCAGACGCACCACAGCGCCCTGCCGCAAGCCTGGCACAACAGCAACTGGGTCGGCGACCGGGGCATCGAGTTCGTGCGCGGGCAGGCGCGCGCACGGCGCTCGGGCACCGGCAAGCCGTTCTGCGGCTGGTTGTCATTCGCCGACCCGCACCATCCATTCGACGCGCCCGTGCCCTGGAGCCTGCTGCATCGACCCGAAGACGTGGAACTGCCGCACCACCGCGCGCGCGATCTCGCGCAGCGCCCATGGTGGCACCGTGCCGCACTGGAGAACACACCGCAGGGCGGCAGTCGCAAGGTGCGCGAGGAGTATTCACGCATGGCGCCACAGACCGATACCCAGTTGCGCGAGTTGATCGCCAACTACTACGGCATGATCTCCTTGATCGACCACAACGTCGGCCGCATTCTGAACGCCTTGCACGACGAAGGCTTGTCCGACAACACGATCGTCGTCTTTACCTCGGACCACGGCGAATGGCTCGGTGACCACGGTCTGGTGCTCAAGGGGCCGATGTTCTACGAGGGCCTGCTGCGGGTCGGCCTCATCATGCGCGGCCCCGGTATTGCGGGCGGCAAGGTGATTGCCGATCCGGTTTCCACGCTCGACCTGGCGGCAACATTCGGCGACTACGCGGGTGTGCCGATACCGTCGGCGGCACACAGCCGTTCGTTGCGTCCGGTGCTCGAATGCGGCGCGCCACGCGACCACGCCTTGACCGAATGGCGACTCGGGCCTTCGCGTTGCGGTGTCGCGCTCGACTTGCGCGGCGTCCGCACGCGCGATGCCAAGCTGACGCTGGAACTGGCGACCGGCGCCGGCGAAATGTATGACCTGCGCGACGATCCGCACGAGATGGTCAACCGCTTCGACGACCCTGCCTGGCGCGGCCTGCGTGATGACCTGACCCACAGGCTGATGGAGCGGCCCGACGACATCCGCCATCCACTGACGGCACCCGTCGGACCGGCCTGACCGGCTTCGGCTGCAGGCGCTGACGCCGATGCACTAGGGGTTATCCCGCACACCTACGCCCAGTGTTCCTGCGGTAACTGAGGCGCCAGGACGCTTCGCCAAGAATCGACTTCGATCGATACCCACCCATAACGTCCGTTCAACCGCAACCAGGAGACAACCATGAAATTGACGCTGCCCATCGCGCTTGCCTGCGCCCTCGCCTTCGCCCCGCTCGCCGCCCAGGCGCAATGGAAACCCAAAGGTCCGATCACGATGATGATCGGCTTTACCGCGGGCGGCGGCGCCGACACCCAGGCCCGCCTGATTGCCGAGGAGATCGAGGCACGCAAGGGCTGGAAGATCATTCCCGAGGCCGTGACAGGCAAGGGCGGCGGCGTGCTTGCGGCCCGACTGGCCAAGCAACCGGCGGATGGCACCGCCATCGGCATGATCGTCAGCGAGACCACCGGCTACAACATGCTGGCCGAAAAGAACCCCGGCTATACCGAGAAGGATTTCACCTTCCTGGCCACCACGGCCGGCACCGAGATGGGCATCGTGGCCAAGACCAGCCGGGGCTGGAAAACCCTGGCCGATGTGGCCGCCGCCATGAAAAAGGGCGAAAAAGTATCGTTCGGCGCGATGAGCCAGAAGCTGGCCGATGGCGCCTACCTGCTGGGCAAGGCCCAGGGCGTGCAATACAACATCGTCGAGCTCAAGGGCGGCAAGGCGGTGCTCGATGCGGTCACGGCCGGGGATGTGGACATCGGCTGGGTGGCGGGCATCCAGGGCCGCGGCGTGGCCGCCGGCGACCTGGTGAATCTCGCCTCGGGCGAATCGACACGGCTCAAGATGTCCCCCGAAGCGCCCACGGTGAAGGAACTCGGCCTGGACGTCGACTTCGGCGTGCATTTCATGTTCGTGGCGCCCAAGGGACTGTCGGCAGAAGCGCGCGATGCCTTGAGCAACGCCATCAAGGAGGTCGTGACCGATCCGAAGTCCAAGGCAAACGCCTTCATTGTCAAGAGCTTCGGCGAACCCAATGTCATCACCGGCGCAGCCTTCGACAAGATGGTTGCCGACGACATCGTCGCGTCCCGGCGGCTGCTCAAGGAAGCTTCGAAATAGGGCGCCGCCCCGAAGCACCCGATGCCAACCCGAAAGGACCATGCCGTGAACCGCCACCACTGGAGCGCCGCACTGGGCGTGGGTTGTTGCCTGTTCGCCTTGATCACGCTGCTCGGCTGGATACCGATGAACGTCGAGTCGGGCGTGATCGAAAAGGTACGCCGCCAGGTGGTCATCGGCGACGCCATGGCCCCGACGGTCTGGGCCATCGGCATCGGCGTGCTGGGCCTGCTGCTGGCCGCGGCCAGCCTGACGCGACTGCGCGAAGGGGTTCACGAGGCCGCTGGCGGTGGACCCACCTGGGCGAACCTTCGCTACCTGGTGCTGTTGCTGCTGGCCGTCTTCGGTGCGCTGCAGGTCATGACCCATGCCGGCCCCTGGGCCGTCAGCCTGGCCCAGGCACTGGGCGCCGAGATCGATTCCTACCGCAGCCTGCGCGCCACGCGACCGTGGAAATACATCGGTTATCTCGCCGGCGGCTTCGTGCTCGTGTTCTCGCTGATGTCCTACACCAGCCAACGCATCGGCTGGCGGCTTGCCGCGATTGCGGCGGTGGCGGTGCTGACCATGGCGCTGGCCTACGACCTGCCATTCAATAACCTGCTGCTGCCACCGAACGGAGACCAGTGATGAACCTCGAATTGCTGGATTACGTGCGCATGGGCATTTTGGCGGTATTCACCGCCGACCCGGTGGCCGTGCTGTTCGGGCTGCCGATCTCGATCACGGTGGTGATGGTCTTCTCGGGCCTGCTGGCCGGCATCATTGTCGGTGCGATTCCAGGCCTGTCGGGCCCGTTCGCGATGGCGGTCTCGTTGCCCATCCTGCTGTCGAGTTTCGGCTTCACCGCATCGGCACTGCTGCCGGTACTGGGCTTCCTGATCGGCCTGATGAAGGGCGCGACGCTGGGCGGCGCGGTGCCGGCCATCCTGTTCAACACGCCGGGCACGCCCGACTCGTTGCTCACCACCTTCGACGGTTACCCGATGGCCCGCAACGGCCAGGCCGGCAAGGCCCTGCGCGTGGCTCACCTGTCGTGCGTGTCGGGCGACACGTTCTCGGATCTGGTGCTGATCAGCTGCGCGCCCTTCCTGGCCATCTTCGTCGAGCGTTACCTCGACTACCCGGAAAAGGCGGCGCTGATCGTGCTCGCGATGGCCTTCATCGCGGCGGTGGTCGGCGCGTCGGTGATCAAGGGCCTGCTGTCGGCGCTGTTCGGCATGTTCTGCGCCACCATCGGCACCGGCGAGGACAACACGCCACGGCTGACCTTCGGCATCGACGCACTGGCCGGCGGTTTTCCGCTGATCGCCGCGGTGCTGGGCGTGCTCATCATGGGCGAGATCTTCCAGGCCATCGAGGACCTGGCGCGCAGCACGCGCGAAGACAAGCCCGTGCCGTCGGTCAAGCAGCATGGCGACAACAAGCTGCACCTGTCCGACGTGCGCACACTGATGCCCACCATCGGCGTGTCGGCGCTGATCGGCACCATCATCGGCGCGCTGCCCGGCATCGGTTCGACGCTGGCGGCCACGCTGGGCTACACCGCGGGCCAGAAGATGCACAAGGGGCCGATCCCGTTCGGCAAGGGCGCGATGCAGGGCGTGGCCGCGACCGAGGCGGCGAACTCGGCGGTGTCGGGCTCGAACCTGATCCCGGTGCTGAGCCTGGGTATTCCGGGCAACGTGGCGGCGGTGTTCATCCTGCTGGCGATGGAGAGCATCGGCGGCCTGAACCCGGGCCCGAACGTGTTCCGGCTCACGCCGAGCGCCATCAACCCCGAGGCGGTGATGGTGTTCGGCCTGTTCACCTTGATGATGCTGGCCAACCTGCTGAACTGGACCATCGGCGGCGCCTTCATGCGCGGCCTGGGCGTGATGCAGCACATCCCGCCGCGCGTGTTGATGCCCATCGTGCTGCTGGTCACGCTGACCGCGATCTACGTGCAGGAAGGCAAGATGCTGTCGGTCTACGTGGCGGTCGGATTCGGCGCCATCGGCTACCTGATGCGCAAGCTGCAGATGTCGGTGCTGCCCTTCGTCATCGCCTACATCCTGGCCGACGATTTCGAACGCACGATCCGCCAGGCCTTCGCCGTCTCCGGCGCCGACCCCTGGTTCCTGGCCAAGAGCCCGATCGCGCTGGGCTTCCTGGTGTCGGCCGTGCTGGTCGCCGTATTCCTGGGCCGCAACCCGATCGGCAAGGCGGTCGTGAAAAACGCCGACAAGGACTGACGCGCCCCGTGCCACCCGCGTCTCGCCCCAACCATCCCGTCATCAAGAAGGACTCACCCATGTTTTCACTATCCCGACGTTCCGCCCTGTTCGCCACTGCCGGTGCTGCCGCGCTGCTCCAGGGTTGCGCCCATACGGCTGCAGCCGGCCATGCCAAGCCGCGCCACTACGTGCTGGTGCACGGTGCCTGGCACGGCGGCTGGGCCTGGTCCAAGGCCGCGCCGCTGCTGCGCGCCGCCGGCCATACCGTCAGCGTGCCGACCTTGTCTGGCCTGGGCGAACGCGCCCATGTCGCCGCCGGCACCAGCGGACTGCACGTGCACGTCCAGGACGTCACCGCCCACCTGATGATGGAAGACCTGCGCGACGTGGTGCTGGTCGGACATTCATACGCCGGTTGCGTCGTCTCGGGCGTGCTCGGCGAGCGCACCGGCCGCGTCGCGCACGCGGTGTACGTCGACGCGCTGGTGCCGATGCAGGGCCAGGCGCTGGCCAGTTTCGTGCCCGCGCCGGTGAAGGCCGAATACGAGAAACTGGCTGCACAGAACGCGGTCGTTCCGCCACGGCCACCCGAGGCCTGGGGCCCGATGTGGGGCATCACCGACCCGGCCATGGTCGCCTGGGCCACGCCCCGCATCCTGCCGCAGGCCGCGCGCAGCTTCACCGAAACCGTGCAGGGCGACCCGATGGCCGAGAACGTGCGTCGCAGTTTCCTCAAGTGCGCGCAAAACCCCAACCCGCTGTTCAAGAGCATTGGTGCCGGCATCCGGAAAGACGCACGTTACCAATACGCGGAAGTCGACGGCCATCACGACGTGATGCTGCTCGACGCACCGCGTTTCGTCGAGGCGCTGCTCAAGCTGGGCTGAACTGCCTTGTTGTCATCCCTTCCTTCCACCCATTTGCCAACACCATGATCAACCGCAGAAATTTCTCCATCGCCGCCGGCATTGCCACGCTGGGCGTACCGGCTTTCGCACAGTCCGATGTCATGCGCATCGTGGTCGGTTTTCCGGCCGGTGGCATCGTCGACGTCATCGCACGTGAACTCGGCGAGGCGCTCAAGCCCCATCTGGGCGGGCGCAACGTGATCGTCGACAACAAGCCCGGCGCCGGTGGCCGCATTGCGGTGTCCGCGGTCAAGTCGGCCGCACCGGACGGCAACACGCTGCTGCTCACGCCCGCGTCGATCATGACGCTGTACCCGCATGTGTTCCGCAAGCTGCCGTACGACACCGTCAAGGATTTCGCGCCGGTGAGTACCGTATGCCTGTCGACGAATGCCCTGGCCGTGGGCAAACACGTGCCGGCCAGGACCCTGGGCGAGTTCATCGCCTGGTGCAAGGCAAACCCGAAAGACGCCACCTACGCCTCGCCCGGTGCCGGCTCGGGCCCGCATTTCCTGGGCGCGCAGATCGCGCAGGCGGCCGGCATCGAGATGCTGCACGTGCCCTACAAGGGCGCGCCGGACATCCTGAACGACCTGTACGGCGGGCGCGTCGCGTCCTTCGTCACCGCCTTGTCGAACGCGGTGCAGCCGCACAAGGACGGGCGCATGCGGGTGCTGGTGACCACCGGCGAGAAGCGCTCCGCGCAACTGCCCGACGTACAGACGGCCCGCGAAGCCGGTTTCCCGCAGCTGACGATGGCCGAGTGGTTCGGCCTGCTGGCGCCGGCGCGCACGCCGGCCGACACGGTCGCGGCGCTGCATGCCGCGGTGCAAAAGGCCATCGCCAGCGACGCGGTGCAGAAATCCTTTGCCACGCTGGTCATGGAGCCACGCGCCATGGCACCGGCCGAATTCGCATCCCGTATCCAGGCCGACATCGCGCGCTGGGGACAGACGGCCAAGGCACTGAACTACGAGGCAATCGACGGATGACGGCGAGCACCTACGTCCTCGTCCATGGCGGCTGGCATGGCGGCTGGTGCTGGCGCCGCGTGGCCGAGCGGCTGCGCGCCGCCGGCCACACCGTGTTCACCCCCACGCTGACCGGCATGGGCGAACGCGAACACCTGTTCACGCCCGATATCGGTCTGCACACCCATGTACAGGATGTGCTGGCGGTGCTGCGTTTCGAACGGCTGCAGGACGTGGTGCTCGTCGGCCACAGTTACGGCGGCGCCATCATCACCCAGGTGGCCGATCGGGATCCGGCGCCCGTGCGTGCCTTGGTCTACGTCGATGCCATCATCCCCGAACATGCGCAACGCGGCTGGGATGGTTTTGCGCCCGAGCGGCAACGCGCCATGCAACGCGACGCGGAGAGCCTGGGCGGCGCGCGCGTGCCGCCACCAGACCCGGCCATCTGGGGCATCACCGACCCCGACGACCTGGCCTGGGTACGCGCCTGCGTCACACCGCACCCGATCAGGACCATGTTCGACGCGCCGGTGGTCACCGGGCGCTGGCAGGAGGTTGCCCACAAGCACTACGTACTTGCAGGCGCCCATCGGGGCCCGCGCTTCGTCGCCCACCAT
Organism: uncultured Rhodoferax sp.; assembly: GCA_963974265.1. GTDB lineage: Bacteria > Pseudomonadota > Gammaproteobacteria > Burkholderiales > Burkholderiaceae_C > CAISIP01. The sequence goes on along the minus strand of CAXBDR010000101.1, from coordinate 1,878 downwards.
GCCGCCGTGGCAAGTCAACCCGACTGGACCACCGCCGTCATCGACGGCGGACACGACCTGATGGTGACCCATCCCGAAGCGCTGACACATGCCTTGTTGGCAGCTGCCCCCTCCTGACGCCATGACCACGACCAAGCCCTCCAACGTATTGATCCTGCTGTCCGACGAACAGGACGCGCACGCCCTGGGCTGCGCCGGCCATCGTTGGGTGCGTACGCCGCACCTCGATGCGCTGGCGGCACGCGGCACCCGCTTCATCAACGCATTCACACCGTCTCTGATCTGCGTGCCGGCCCGCGCCAGCCTGGCGACCGGACGCTGGGTTCACCAGGACGCTCGCTACTGGGACAACGCCATGGGCTACGACGGTGCGGTGCGCGGCTGGTGCCATGCGCTCAGGGATGCCGGCCATCGCATCGAATCGATCGGCAAGCTGCATTACCGCGATGGCGCATGCGACACCGGTTTCACGCAGCAGCACCGCAGCATGCACCTGGCCGGAGGTGTCGGCCAGGTCTGGGGCTCGGTGCGGGACCCGCTACCCGCGACGCCCCGCGCGTCACATCTGTTCGAGAAGCTCGGCGCCGGCGAATCGCCTTACAACCAGTTCGACATGGCGTGCGCCGGTGACGCTGCCGCCTGGTTGGCCGAACGCGCCACGGTGCCCGACGCAAAACCCTGGACCTTGTTCGTCGGTCTTGTCGCGCCGCATTTCCCGCTGGTCGTGCCGCAACGTTTCCTCGACGCCATCGACATCGACGCCTTGCCTTTGCCGACGCTGCATCCAGACCGCGGCTACCGGCGTCATCCGTGGGTGCAATGCCACGCCGACTTTGCGGACGCCGACGCCGAACTCGGCAGCGACGCCCGGCGCCGCCTCGCATTGGCCAGCTATTTCGCGCTGGTGTCGTTCCTGGACGAACAGGTGGGCACGGTGCTGCAGGCGCTCGAGGCCAGCGGCCAGAGTGCGTCGACCACGGTCGTCTTCTCCAGCGACCACGGTGACAACCAGGGCGCTCGTGGCATGTGGAACAAGTCGACCCTGTACCGCGAGGCCACCAATGTGCCCATGATCGTGAGCGGCCCTGGCGTGCCGCAAGGTCATGTGTGCCGTACCAACACCAATCTGATCGACATCGCGCCGACCGTGTTGCGCGCCACGGGACTGGCGGCGACCGGTGCGCTTCCCGGCCAGGACCTTGTCGCGCTGGCCAACGCGCCGGACGACCCCCAGCGCGTCGGCTTCAGTGAATACCATGCCGTCGGTTCACCCAGCGCCGCCTACATGTTGCGTCAGGGCCCCTGGGCCTACCACCACTATGTCGGCTTCGCGCCTGAACTGTTCGACGTGGAGGCCGATCCGGACCAGCTCCATGACCTGGCAGGAAATCCGGCCCACGCCGGGACCTTGCAACGGATGTGCAACATGCTGCGTGACAGGCTCGATCCGGATACGGTTGACCGCCAGGCCAAGGCGGCGCAAAACGCGCTGGTGGCCCGGTTCGGCGGCCGCGAACGGGCCCAGCACATCGGGACACCGGGGGCGACTCCGATTCCAGCGGCCTGAAACCCCGTCGGGCCTTCGACCGCCGGGAGCGACCGTCCGCTCCGGTTCGGCACGGCGGGCTGTCATCGGTGGCTGCCTCGACGACAACGCAGCCGCCGCGCTTCACAGTGACTTGCTCGCGATCTTGAAGTCGGGGTCGTCGGGATAGGCGGCGATGTTGAAACCCAGGCGGGCCATCAGTCGCAGCATCGGCTTGTTCTTCACCAGGATCAGGCCCATGATTTCGCTCAGCCCCTTGGCCCGCGCAGCATCGGTGATCGCGGTCATCAGCCGCGAACCAAGCCCCTGGCCGGTGTGGTCGTCGGCGACCA
>CAXBDR010000100.1:0-15149 GCA_963974265.1 uncultured Rhodoferax sp. | reverse complement strand
ATGCCGCGCCGGGCACATCGACCACCGGCGGCAAACAGCCATCGATGGCCGGGTTCTGGCTTTTTGCGCTGGTGTTCGCTGTCATAGTCGCCTCGCCATTGTTCGCCAAACGCATGCTTGAGCAGACGGGGAGCGGTCCAGCGAATCAAGTTGTCCTGGCCGACGCAAACCTGCCGCCGTGGCAAGCGGCCGATGCGGGCGCGATCGGCTTCAAACCGCATTTCCTGAACCCATCGGCGGAATCGAATCGCCTCTATGTGGATGGCGACAAGACCGTCGGCGTCTATCAGGCTTATTACCGCGGGCAGAACTACGAGCGCAAGCTGGTGACGTCGACCAACGTCCTGGTCACCTCCAACGACAAGGCCTGGAGCCAGGTGGGACACGGCGCCGTATCCGTCGATTTCGGCGACGGCGACGGCGCGCGGCCCGTGCGATTTACCGAGTTGCGGCGCATGGGCGCGGCACCCGCCGAGGCGCCGGAGCGGATGCTGGCATGGCAGACCTACTGGATCCATGGTCGTCTCACCAGCAACGACTACCTGGCGAAAGTTTATAGTGCCGCCTATCAGTTGCTGGGGCGAGGGGACGATTCGGCGGTATTGGTTTTTTATACGCCAGTCCAGGTAGGCGGGGACGCGCGGGAGACGCTGGCGTCTTTCGTGGCGTCCCAATATGGGCGGATCGACGCGGTGCTGGAGGCCGCGGCCGCCGGTGGACGCAAGTAGCGCAATACACAGATTTCAGGAGCTTGAATCATGACAGTGGCGGCAGTGATCGGTTTGGGATACGTCGGACTTCCCTTGGTCGTGGAGTTCGGCAAACACATGCGAACCATCGGATTCGATATCGCGCAGTCCAAGGTGGATTCGTGCCAGCGTGGCGTCGATCCGTCGCGCGAACTCGCGGATGAAGACATGGCTTTGGCGGCACAGGCGGTGTATACGTCCGATCCGTCCATGCTGGCCGAGGCTGACATCATCATCGTGGCGGTCCCGACACCGGTCGATGGCGCCCACATCCCCGATTTCCGGCCCCTGATCGGCTCGAGCACCAGCGTCGGGCGGCACATGAAAAAGGGCGCGACGGTCGTCTACGAGTCGACCGTCTATCCCGGCGCGACCGAGGAGGTGTGTATTCCGGTGCTCGAGCGCGAGTCCGGCATGACCTGGAAGAAGGACTTCTTCGTCGGTTACTCGCCGGAGCGCATCAATCCCGGCGACAAGGAACACACGCTGACGAAGATCCTCAAGATCGTCTCCGGCGACACGCCCGAAACGCTGGAGCGGGTCGCCAGGCTGTATGAGCAGATCATCGTGCCAGGGGTGCACCGTGCCTCCAGCATCAAGGCCGCGGAGGCTGCCAAGGTGATCGAGAACACCCAGCGCGACCTGAACATCGCGTTGATGAACGAGTTGTCCATCATCTTCGACAAGCTCGGCATCGACACCCCCGAAGTTCTCGAAGCCGCCGGTACCAAGTGGAACTTCCTGAAGTTCAAGCCGGGCCTGGTCGGCGGTCACTGCATCGGCGTGGACCCGTATTACCTGACGCACAAGGCCGAGATGCTGGGGTACAACCCGCAGGTGATCCTGGCCGGCCGTCGGATCAACGACGGCATGGGCAAGTTCATTGCCGAGCAGACCATCAAGCACATGATCGCGGGCGGCAGTTATGTCAAGGGCGCCAAGGTCATCGTCATGGGGCTGACCTTCAAGGAAAACTGCGGTGACCTGCGCAATTCCAAGGTGATCGACATCATCCAGGAGCTGCGGAGCTACGGCGTGGATGTGTACGTGACGGATCCGCAAGCCGAGGCCGAGGAGGCGCAACACGAATACGGCGTCCAGCTGGTGGCGTGGGATGACCTGCCGCGCGCCGACGGCATCGTCGCGGCTGTCGCGCACCAGGAGTTTGCCGGCTTGTCCATGGAAGATTTCGGCAAGAAGCTGGTCAAGGGCGGGGCCTTCATCGACGTCAAGGCGGCCTTCGACGCCAAGGCCATTCAGGAATGCGGCTACAAGCTGTGGCGCCTGTAGGTTTCAGCCCCCCGACACGCATGTGCGCAACAGGTCTCTCGCGTCTGATTGCCGCTGACAGCGGCACGATGTGCCGCGACCGGTGTGGGAATGGCTGCCGCTGATCCGCGGCCGCTGGTCGCGCATGTGATGCACCGGTTCGATACCGGCGGGTTGGAGAACGGCATCGTCAACCTGATCAACCACATGCCCGAGGACCGGTACCGGCATGTGGTGGTGGCGTTGACCGAGGTCACGGAGTTCCGCCATCGCATTCGTCGCCCGGATGTGGAGTTCGTATCGCTGCACAAGCCGGCCGGTCAGGGCCTGTGGCAGTACCCGCGCTGGTACCGCCTGTTTCGCCGGATGCAGCCGGACATCGTGCATACCCGCAACCTGGCTGCGCTGGAGTGCCAGCTGCCCGCCTGGGCCGCGCGGGTGCCGGTGCGTATCCATGGCGAACATGGCCGCGACGTCGGCGACCTCGATGGCAGCAACCGGACCTACCAGCGTGTGCGGCGCTTCTACAAGCCGTATGTGCACCATTACCTGGCGCTTTCGCGGGACCTGGCCGACTATCTGACACAGCGGGTCGGCGTACCGACCGAGCGCATCACGCAGGTCTACAACGGCGTCGACACCGACACGTTCGGGCCGTCGCCCACGGGGCCGCAAGCGATCGACGGATGTCCCTTCGACCCGGCCCGCCACTGGATCGTCGGCACCGTCGGGCGCATGCAGGCCGTCAAGGACCAGGTGATGCTGGCTCGGGCTTTCGTGCATGCCGTCGAGTTGGCGCCGACCTTGCGAGAACGGCTTCGCCTGGTGATGGTCGGGGACGGACCGCTGCGTGCACAGGTCATGTCGGTGCTGCATGCGGCCGGCCTGACCGATCTGGCCTGGTTGCCGGGCGAACGCAGCGATGTCGCGGCCATCATGCGCGGACTGCACGCGTTCGCACTGCCGTCCCTGGCCGAAGGCATCTCCAATACCATCCTGGAGGCGATGGCCAGTGGCTTGCCGGTCATCGCCACCGATGTCGGCGGCAATGCGGACCTGGTGGTCAAGGGGCAGACCGGCGACATCGTCGCGGCAGCCGACCCCCTGGCGATGGCGCGGAGAATCATGAATCTGGCGCAAGCACCCGACCGGGCGCGGGTCATGGGCGCAGCGGGGAGGCAGCGGGTCGAGGCGTCGTTCAGCATGCAGGCCATGGTCAAGAATTACCAATACGTCTACGACATGCAGCTGCAACGTATCCGCAGTCGCTGACAGAACAAGGCAACCCATGTGCGGAATCACCGGAATCTTCGATACCCGCGGCGGAAGTGACATCGACCGCGCCGCCTTGCAGCGCATGAACGACTCGCAATGGCATCGCGGACCAGACGAAGGCAGCCTGCATGTCGAGCCGGGTGTCGGCCTGGGCCACCGCCGCCTGTCCATCATCGACATCGCGACCGGGCAACAACCCCTGTTCAACGAAGACGGCTCCGTCGTGGTCGTCTTTAACGGCGAGATCTACAACTACCAGCAGCTGATCCCCGAGTTGCAGGCGCTCGGCCATGTGTTCCACACCAAGAGCGACACCGAGGTGATCGTGCACGCCTGGGAGTCGTGGGGAGAAGACTGCGTCAAGCGGTTTCGCGGCATGTTCGCATTCGCCTTGTGGGACCGCAACCGGCAGACCTTCTTCATGGCACGGGACCGGCTGGGCGTCAAGCCGATGTATTACGCGTTGCTCGACGACGGAATGCTGCTGTTCGGCTCCGAACTCAAGTCCGTGCTGGCGCATGGCGGGTTGCGGCGCGACATTGATCCACTGGCGGTCGAGGAATATTTTGCGCTGGGATATGTGGCCGAGCCGCGCACGATCTTCAAGCAGGCGCGCAAGTTGCCACCGGGGCATTGCCTGTCCATGCGCCGGGGCGAGCCGGTGCGCGAGCCGGTCGAGTACTGGGATGTGCAATTCACGCTGGACAACCCGATATCACCGGCCGATGCGCAGGCTGAACTGGTCGAGCGGCTGCGCGAGTCGGTCCGGCTGCGCATGATCGCCGAGGTGCCATTGGGGGCGTTCCTGTCCGGCGGTGTCGACAGCAGCGCCGTCGTGGCCATGATGGCGGGCATCTCGTCCGGCCCGGTCAATACCTGCTCGATCGGTTTCGACGATCCGGCGTTCAACGAGTCGGCGTTCGCCCAGATGGTGGCCGACCGCTACAAGACCGACCACCGGCTGGAGATCGTCAAGAGCGACGATTTCGACCTGATCGATACCCTGGCCCGGCTGTACGACGAGCCGTACGCAGACAGCTCGGCAATACCGACCTACCGCGTCTGCGAACTGGCACGCAAACACGTGACGGTCGCCTTGTCGGGGGACGGCGGAGACGAGTCGCTGGGCGGATACCGGCGCTACCGACTGCATCTGATGGAAGAACGCATGCGTGCGGCCATGCCCTATGGCATGCGCAAGGCCGTGTTCGGCACCCTCGGTCGCCTGTATCCGAAAGCCGACTGGGCGCCGCGCGTGTTTCGCGCCAAGACCACGTTCGAGGGTATTGCGCGGACATCGGTCGAAGCCTATTTCCATTCGGTTTCCATCCTGCGCGACCCGATGCGGGCGCAGTTGTTCAGCCCGCGGTTCAAGGCCGAACTCGGTGGCTACTCGGCACATGCCGTCTTCGATCGCCATGCCGCCAAGGCGGGTACGGACGATCCGCTGGCCTTGATCCAGTACCTCGACTACAAGACCTACCTGGTGGGCGACATCAATACCAAGGTCGACCGGGCCAGCATGGCGCATTCGCTGGAGGTGCGCGAACCGCTGATGGACCACGAGCTGGTGGACTGGCTGGCCACCCTGCCAACCAGCCACAAGATCGTCGGGCAGGAAGGCAAATACCTGTTCAAGAAATCCATGGAGCCGCATTTGCCCAACGACGTGTTGTACCGGCCGAAGATGGGTTTTTCGGTTCCGCTGGCACGCTGGTTCCGCGGCCCGCTCAAGCAGCGGGTGCAGGATGCCATCCTCGGCGATCGGTTGCGCAGTACCGGCTGGTTCGACTCGGGCTACCTGCAGCACCTGGTGCAGGCGCACCAGTCGGGCGCGCGCGACTACAGTTCGCCGATCTGGACCCTGCTGATGTTCGAGGCCTTTTTGCGCCAGGTGGTCGATGGCGCGCCGGCGCAGGCCGGCCGCCATGCCGACAACACAGAACAGTTGGTGGCTGCGCAATGAGCTTGCGCATCCTGCACGTCCTCGACCATTCGCTGCCACTGCACAGTGGCTACACGTTTCGCACCGTCTCCATCCTGCGTGAACAACATGCGCTGGGTTGGAAGACGGTCCACCTGACGACGCCCAAGCAGGGCCCGTCGACGGCGGGCAAGGAGTCCGTCGACGGACTGGATTTCCACCGCACGCCGAACGCGGGTGACGAAGGACTGGTGTCGCAGATGCGGCTGACGGCGCAACGCCTGCACGAGGTCGTGGCCTTGACGCGGCCCGATCTCATCCATGCCCACTCGCCGGTGCTCAATGCCTTGCCCAGCCTGTGGGTGGGTCGGCAACTGCGACTGCCGGTGGTATACGAAATGCGGGCTTCGTGGGAAGACGCCGCGGTCGACCACGGCACCACCACGGAGGGCAGCCTGCGCTACAGGCTGTCGCGCGCGCTCGAGAGTTTTGCGTTGCGTCGCGCAGACCAGGTCACCACCATCTGCGAGGGCTTGCGTGGCGACATTGCCAGTCGCGGCATCCCGTCCGAGCGCATCACGGTGATACCCAATGCGGTCAATGCCGATACGTTTCGCTTCGGCGTTGCGCCCGATCCCGAACTACGCCGCACGCTGGGTCTCGATGGAGCGACCGTGCTGGGATTCGCCGGCTCCTTCTATGGTTACGAAGGCCTGGATCTGCTGATCGAAGCGGCCCGGCGCATGCGTGCCCGGCATCCGGAGTTGCGCATCCTGCTGGTGGGTGGTGGGCCGCAGGAGCCCCAACTCAAGCGGCAGGTTGCCGAGGCGGGCATGCAGGACCAGGTGATCTTCACCGGCCGTGTGCCCCACGATCAAGTGCAGCGGTATTACGAACTCATCGACGTGCTGGCCTATCCCCGCTTGCCGATCCGCCTGACCGAAATGGTGACGCCGCTCAAGCCCCTCGAGGCCATGGCCCAGGGCCGGATGTTCGTCGCCTCCGACGTCGGCGGTCATCGTGAGCTGATTCGCGACGGAGAAACGGGTTTCCTGTTCCGGGCCGGCGATGTCGCGGCGCTCGAGCAGGCGATCGAATCCCTGCTCGCCCAGCGGGCGACCTGGCCGGCGATCCAGGCGAATGCCCGTCGTTTTGTCGAAGTCGAGCGCACCTGGGCGATCAGCGTCGCGCGATACCGGGGTGTCTACGAGCGCGCACTGGGCCGCAGCGTCCCGCCTGCAGCCGTGCCGGTCTGAGTCAACACCATGTGCGGCATTCACGGAATCATCCAACTCGACGGCCGGCCGGTTGCGCCGGCGACGCTCAGCGCAATGGGCGATGTCACCACCCACCGCGGGCCCGACGACGAGGGCCAGTTCATCGACGGAGCCTGCGGCATTGCGATGCGCCGGTTGTCGATCATCGACCTGGCCGGAGGCCACCAGCCGCTGTCCAACGTGTACAAGACCCTCTGGCTGGTGTGCAACGGCGAGATCTACAACTACCGGGAATTGCGCAGCGAACTCCAGGCCAAGGGCCACCAGTTCCAGACCGGATCGGACAGCGAGGTGCTGATCCACCTGTATGCCGAGGAGGGCGATGCCTTCGTCAACCGCCTCAACGGCATGTTCGACTTCGCGTTGTGGGACGTGCGCCGGCGTCGGCTGCTGATCGGGCGTGACCGGCTCGGAGTCAAGCCGCTGTACGTGATGCAGGATGGGAAACGGCTGGCATTTGCCACCGAAGCCAAGGCCTTGCTGACACTGCCGGGTGTGCGGGCCGAACTCGACCCGTCCGTCGTGGCCAGTTATCTGCACCTGGGTTATGTCGCCGCGCCCGGCTGCATCTTCAAGGGCATGCGCAAGTTGCCGCCGGCCACCTTGCTGGCCGTCGAGGACGGGAACGTGCGTGAATGGCGCTACTGGCGGCTGCCGGGGCATGTCGACACGCAGTACACCGAACGGCAGTGGATCGACAAGGTGCGCACGCAGCTGGAGGCCTCGGTGCACATGCAGATGGTCAGCGATGTGCCGATCGGAGCCTTCCTGTCCGGAGGCGTCGATTCGAGCGCGGTCGTCGGTTTCATGGCCAGGCACGCCGATCATCCGATTCGCACCTACGCCATCGGATTCACGGGCGGCGAAGCCGAGGCGCTGTACAACGAACTGCCTTATGCGAAACGGGTCGCGGAACTGTTCCGCACCCAGCACCGCGAGATCGTCGTCAAGCCCGATGTGGTGGACCTGCTGCCCAAGTTGTTGTGGCACATGGACGAACCGGTGTCCGACACGGCGTTCATCACCACCTACCTGGTGTCGCAATTCGCGCGGCAGGATGTGAAGGTCATTCTGTCCGGTGTCGGTGGTGACGAACTGTTCGGAGGCTACCGGCGTTACCTGGGCGAACACTATGCGCAGCGTTATCGCAGCCTGCCTGGCTGGTTGCGCCGCTCGGCCACCGCCGTTGCCAGCCGGCTGCCGGCCGACCGGCATTCGGGACTGCTCAACACCCTGCGCCTGGCCAAGGGTTTCCTGGCTTCGGCCGAGATGCCGGCCGACGACCGGTATCGCAGTTACCTGCAGGTGCTGGATCGAAAAACCGTGGCCGATCTCTTGATGCAGCCAGGGGCCGCACAGGCGGATCCGCTGGATGCGGCTTTCGCAGACGCGCACGATGCGGACGCGCTCAATCGCATGTTTGCGGTGGATGCGCAGACCCAGTTGCCCGATGACCTGCTGATGCTGACGGACAAGATGAGCATGGCGGTGTCTCTGGAGTGCCGGGTGCCGCTGCTCGACCATGAACTGGTCGAGCTGGCGGCGGCCATGCCCAGTGCCATCAAGGTGCGGGGTGGCCGGCTGAAACATGTGCTCAAGGAATCGCTGGCCGACCTGCTGCCGGCCGACATCCTGGACCGCAAGAAGCGCGGCTTCGGCACCCCCATGGGCGCGTGGCTCAAGAAGGAACTGGCACCCCTGCTGAGCCGGTTGCTGGCCGCCGACGTGGTCGCGGCCCGCGGCCTGTATCGGCAACCGGTGGTCGATCGACTGATGGCCGACCATGCGGCGAACCGGATCGATGGCACCGACGCCTTGCTGGCGATGATGAACCTCGAGATCTGGAGCCGGATCTATCTGGATCAACGCGACCCGGCCGATGTGGCAACGGAATTGAGGAGTTACCTGGCGTGAACGTCCTGTACATCTGCCACCGATTTCCGTATCCGCCCAAGCGCGGCGGAAAGATCCGGCCGTTCAACATGATTCGACACCTGACGGCCCGTGGTCACAAGGTGACCGTGTGTTCCCTGTCCCGGTCACCCCAGGAGACCGAGGAAGCACAAGGTATTGCCCCGCATTGCGATGCCTTCGAGATCGGCCAGGTCCGGGAATGGGCGCAGATGGCGCGCATGGTCGTGCGCTTGCCGGTCCCGACTCCGTCGTCCATGGGTTATTTCTATTCGCCGGAACTCGCGCGGCGCATCGATGCGCATCTGCAGTCCAGGCGCTGGGACCTGGTTTTCGTGCACTGCTCGTCGGTCGCGCAGTATGTGGCGTCGGTGACCGACGTGCCCAAGATTCTCGATTTCGGTGACATGGATTCGCAGAAATGGCTCGAGTACGCCAACTACAAGCCGTTCCCGCTGTCGATGGGTTACCGGCTCGAAGGCGCCAAGATGCTCGCCGCGGAGAAGCGGCTGGCGCGGCAGTTCGACCTGTGCACGGCCACGACCCGCGCCGAATGGGAGACGCTCAACGGCTACGGCACCGGCGCCGAGACGGACTGGTTTCCCAACGGTGTCGACGCCGAGTTCTTCTGCCCGGTGGACGAGCCGTACGATGCGCAGACCATCAGTTTCATCGGGCGCATGGACTACTACCCGAACCAGGAGTGCATGTCCCGCTTCTGCGAGCAGGTCTGGCCCCTGCTGCGGCAACAGCGGCCAGCCATGCAACTGCTCATCGTTGGTGCGGACCCGTCACCGGCCATGCGCAAGCTCGGTGATCTGCCGGGTGTGACGGTCACCGGCTCCGTGCCCGACGTGCGGCCGTTCATCCGCAAGTCTGCCTTGATGGTGGCGCCGCTGAACATCGCCAGGGGAACGCAGAACAAGATCCTCGAGGCCATGGCCATGGGGGTGCCCGTGGTCACCAGTACCATTGCCGCTGGTGGCGTGGACGCGCAATCCGAGGAACATTTCCTTGTTGCCGACACGCCGCAGGACTATGCTCGAGCGGTTTTGCGGATTGTCGACAATCCGCAGGAGCGCAGTCGCCTCGCAGTGGCGGGTCGTCAACGCATGCTGACCAACCACGCATGGGCCGGGTCCATGCAGCGCCTGGACGGCATCATCGAGCGCGCCATCGCAAATTATTCACAGAGAACGGGAACCGTGGCATGAGGATCAGCATTTTCGGATTGGGGTACGTCGGAGCGGTTTCACTCGCGTGCCTGTCGCGCGATGGCCATGACGTGATCGGGGTGGACATCGACCGCACCAAGCTCGACTTGATCATGGCCGGCAAGACACCCGTGGTCGAAGAAGGCATGGTCGACCTGATGCAGCAGGTGGCCAGCAGCGGCAAGGTCACGGTGACCACGGATGCCGGCAAGGCCGTGCTGGACAGCGACATCTCGCTGGTCTGCGTCGGGACACCGTCGGCGCCCAACGGCAGCCAGGACCAGGGCGCCATCCTGCGGTTGGCCATGGAGATCGGCAAGGCGATTCGAAGCAAGACCGGCCAACACGTGGTCGTGTTTCGTTCCACGCTGGTGCCCGGCACGGTCGAAGACGTCTTGCGGCCTATCGTCGAGGAGCATTCCGGCAAGAAGGACGGCGTTGATTTCCATCTGTGTTTCCAGCCCGAGTTCCTGCGCGAGGGCTCGTCGATTCGCGACTACGACAAGCCACCGTTCACGATTGTCGGCGCCAACCACGCGTATCCGGTGGACCAGTTGCGCAGCCTGTTCGGGCACCTGCCCTGCAAGTTCATCCAGACCTCGGTGCGCTCGGCCGAGATGATGAAATACACGTGCAACAACTTTCACGCACTCAAGATCACGTTTGCCAACGAAACCGCGCGCTTGTGCGATGCACTGGGAGTCGATCCGTTCGAGGTGATGGACCTGGTGTGCCAGGACACGCAACTCAACATCTCGAAGGCGTACCTGAAGCCGGGGTTTGCGTTCGGCGGTTCCTGCCTGCCGAAGGACCTGCGGGCAACGACGTACCTGGCCAAGATGCACGATGTGGAGATCCCGATGCTGGCAAGCATCCTGCCATCGAATCGGGCGCATCTGGACCTGGCGTTCCAGAAGATCCTGGAATCGGGCAAGCGCAAGATCGGATTCATCGGTCTGTCGTTCAAGACCGGCACTGATGACCTGCGGGAAAGCCCGCTGGTGACACTGGCGGAGCAGTTGATCGGCAAGGGCATGCAACTGGCGATCTACGACCCGGAGGTCCATCTCGCCAAGTTGTTGGGGGCGAACCGGAGTTTTGTGGAGAAACATCTGCCGCATATCGGGGAGATGTTGCGGGCGGACATTGCGGACGTGATTGAGGGGGCGGAGGTATTGGTGGTCGGGCTGAGTGGTGGCGAGGTGTCCGACGCGCTGGCCAGCCTCGCCAGGGCCGACCAACTGGTGCTCGATCTGGTCCATCTGCCGAATTCGAACAACGTAAGCGGCAAGATCGAAGGGTTATGCTGGTAGCGACGCGCTTCATGGTCGCTGACGATGGCCGGCGCAATGTCTGGAAGTACCTGTTCTGGGCCGGTCTGCTGGGGGCGGCATTGGCCGTTTTTTCCCTGGCTCCGTTCCTGACCGAGTCGACCAACGTCGTCAAGTTGCGCAATGCCTTGTTGCTGCGCGACGCGCAAGAGGTCGATTTTCAATGGACCCCAGCCGAAGCGCCTGCCGATTTCAAGTGGGAGCAGGGGCCTGCCGATCCTTATTTTGTCGCGATCGCCGAACGCCTTCGCCTGTCCGAGATGCCGGACGACTGGACGCGGGCAACGGCCATCAGCAGCCACCTGCTCAGCAGCAGCGGCACGATGTTGAGCGGTGGTGCGATCAAGTCCGACCTGCGGCGCACCTATGAGCGCATCACACGGGACGGCGACGGTTATTGTGGGGACTTCGTTCGGGTATTCATGGCCATAGCCATCGCCGGCGGCATGCAGGTCCGGCCGTGGGCATTTTCATTCGACGGCTTTGGCGGCCATGGCCACATCTGGCCCGAAATCTGGAACCGTCAGGCGAAGCGCTGGCAACTGGTCGGCGTGTTCAACAACTATTTCTACTTTGAAGAGCCGGGCATCCCCTTGTCGGCGCTGGAGTTTCGGCAGGCGTTGCTGGAAGATTCCGAATCGCTGGAACTTGCGCCACTGGATCCGTCGGCCCGGGTCGGCTGGAAACACGAGGAGAAGGCGTGGGCCTATTACCGGCGTGGTTTGCCCCAGTGGTATATGTGGTGGGGTAACGACGTATTTACTTATGAACGAGCCAGCCTTGTTCGATTGTTTGCCGGTGTATCACGGCCATTGGAGCAGTTTGCCGGTCTCGTCCAGGATGTGTCCCCGCAGCTCCAGGTGCTGATGACGCCCGAGAACCAACCGCAGGTCGAGGCGATGGTGAATCTCAAGCACCGGGTATGGTCGGCCATCGCCTTGTTCGTGCTGGCCTTGACGCTCTTGCTCGTGTCGTTGCTGCGCTGGCGCCCATGGTTTCGCGCGTCGCGGGGAACTGCGTGAAACCATTGGTTGTTCACATGGATCCAGCCGAGGCAACTGCCGTCGGCACCTTTCCCGCGGTATGTATCGTCGGGCCACTGCCACCACCGTCTGGCGGGATGGCGAATCAGGCCAGGCAGTTGGCATCCCTGCTGAAATCCGAAGGTGTACCGGTTGACTTCGTGCAAACCAATGCACCCTGCCGTCCGGGCTGGCTCGAATCGATTCCGGTGGCTCGTGCCGTGTTTCGCCTGTTCCCCTATCTGGTCCGCCTCTGGCTGGCGACAGGCAGGGCAGATGTCGTGCATGTGTTTGCCAATTCCGGATGGGCATGGCATCTTTTTGCCAGCCCGGCGCTTGCGGTGGCGCGCCTGCGGGGGGTTCCCGCCATCATCAACTACCGTGGAGGTCTGGCCGACACCTTTTTTGCGACGGCGCCGCGCTGGGTCCTGCGCATGCTGGGGGGCGCTGCCATGCGGGTGACGCCATCGGCCTATCTGCAGCGGGTCTTTGCCAAGTTTGGCCTTGCGGCGGAGGTGATTCCGAATGTCGTGGACCTGTCGCGCTTTTCGTTCGTGCCGCAGCGCGACTACGGCGGCGCGCCGTGCATCGTGGTGACTCGCAATCTCGAGGAGATCTACGACATTCCCATGGCCATCCGTGTCTTCGGCCGCGTACGCGAGGCCTTTCCGGGTGCCAGCCTCGTCATTGCAGGCAGCGGACCGGAGCTGGGCACGTTGCAGGCCCTGGTCAGTGACCTGGCGCTGTCCGGCGCCGTCCGTTTTACCGGCCGCGTCGACAGCGCCGACATGCCGGCACTGTATGCGCGCGCCGATTGCATGCTCAATCCGAGCAGGGTCGACAACATGCCCAACTCCATTCTTGAGGCGTTTGCCTGTGGTGTCCCCGTCGTCAGCACCGATGCCGGCGGCATTCCGGATATGGCGCAACACGGTGTGTCGGCCTTGTTGAGCCCTGTCGGCGATGAGCCGGCCATGGCCGAGAATCTGTTGCGGGTATTGCGTGAGCCCGCCCTGGCCCGTGTCTTGCGCGAGGCCGGCCTGGCCGAAGCCAGGAAATTCGATTGGCCGCAAGTGAAGCAGCAATGGCTGGCCGCGTATCGCAGCGCGGCCAGGCGCGAGGTCGTGTCATGAGTCTGTATGGCGCGCTGTGCTCGCGTGTCCTGTTTCCTTTGCACGAACGCATCAAGGGCCATGATTCGGTCGCGCGCAGGCGCCAACTCGAGGCCAGCCAGTGGTGGAGTGCCGAGGCTCTGCGCGAAGCGCAAGCTCGACGCCTGAGAGACTTCCTGGTCGAGATAGGCCAGCGCGTTCCCTACTATCGGGACTTGTTCCAGAGTCGGCATTTCGATCCTGCCACGGTGCAATCCACGAATGAACTGGCACAACTGCCGCTGCTGACCAAGAGCACGATTCGAGACAACGTCGAGCGCCTGATGGCGCGGGACCATGGCCCGTTGACCCGTTACAACACGGGAGGCTCCTCGGGAGAACCGCTCATCTTCCATATCGGGAAGTCACGCAAGAGCCATGATGTGGCCGCGAAGTGGCGGGCCACACGCTGGTGGGGTGTCGATATCGGCGACAGGGAACTCGTCGTATGGGGCAGCCCTGTCGAATTGAACACGCAAGACCGCATCAAGCGCTTGCGCGATGGCATCATGCGCAGCCACCTGTTGCCGGCATTCGAAATGTCGCCCGAAAACCTGGACCATTTCGTCCGGACCATTCGCGACGTGCGCCCGACCATGCTCTTCGGCTACCCATCGAGCCTGTCATTGATTGCGCAGCATGCGCGTGCCCGTGGTGTTGCGCTCGACGATCTCGGTATCAAGGTCGCATTCGTGACCTCCGAGCGGCTCTATGATGAACAACGGGCTACCATCGCGGACGCATTCGGCTGCCCGGTTGCCAACGGATACGGTGCCAGGGACGCCGGGTTCATCGCCCATGAATGTCCGTCGGGCAAGCTGCACATCTGCGCCGAGGACCTGGTGGTGGAGACCGTGCGCCCGGACGGAACAACCACAGCCGACGGCGAGGCTGGCGAAATCGTCGTGACGCACATGGCGACCGCCGATTTCCCGTTTGTCCGATATCGCACCGGAGACGTGGGCACGCTCAGCAACAAGCCATGCGATTGCGGGCGAGGTTTGCCCATCCTGCAGGAGGTGCAGGGGCGCACGACGGATTTCGTGGTGGCCAGCGACGGCACCATCATGCATGGACTGGCCCTGATCTACACCGTGCGGGACCTGCCCGGCGTGGAGCGGTTCAAGGTCGAGCAGATGACGCTCGACCATACGGTCGTGCATGTCGTGGCCGGTGACGCATTCGGCGAAGCGCAGGCGTCCCGGATTGTTCGGGATTTCAAGGCGCGGCTGGGTCAGGGCGTGCGTATCGAGGTGCTGCGGGTTCCGCAGATCGCCAATGAGCGCTCGGGCAAGTTCCGGTATGTGGTGAGCCATGTGAAACCCGCCAACCCAGACGGGAGCGGATCTCGTGCGTGACATTGCACTGACGCTGTTCATCATTGGCGTCTTCCCCTATGCGATCCGGCATCTGTGGGCGGCGGTACTGCTGTGGACCTGGCTCAGCGTCATGAACCCGCACCGATTGACGTTCGGTTTTGCCTACTCGTTGCCGTTTGCCCAGGCAGCGGCTGCCGCAGCCTTGATCGCCTTGATCATCAACCGCGACAAGCTGCAGGTCCGATGGGAGCCCCCCATCGTGTTTCTGGCCATCTTCGTGTCCTGGATGTGCGTGACAACAGCGTTAGCGTACAACGTTTCTGCCTCATGGGAACAACTGGTCAAGGTGCTGAAGATTCAGGTCATGACGCTGGTCGCGTTCGCCGCATTCCGCGAACGCAAGCACATTGAACTTTTCCTTTGGGTCAACGCCTTGTCCATTGGGTTTTTCGGCGTCAAGGGGGGCATCTTCACCATCACCAGTGGCGGCGGAGGGCGGGTTTGGGGCCCGGGTGGCTTTATCGGTGGAAACAACGAGATCGGGCTGGCGATCGTGATGACCATTCCGCTGCTCAACTATCTGCGCGCGGTGGCCACCCGCAAATGGCTGAGGCTGGGCCTGCTGGTAGCGATGATGTTGTGCGCCACGGCCGCGCTGGGAACACAGTCTCGTGGTGCCTTCCTGGCGATTTTCTCCATGATGACCG
>CAXBDR010000099.1:0-15197 GCA_963974265.1 uncultured Rhodoferax sp. | reverse complement strand
GACGGCAGCAGACCAGGTACTGGCACAGTTCCAGGCCAGCGGCAGCGAGACCTGCTTTCACGGCCGCCATATCGAACCCCAGATCTACGCCGGTCTGGACGGCGCCAACTGGCGGCTGGCCGACTACCAGGCGCGTGGCGGCTACCAGGCTCTGCGCAAGATCCTGGGCCAGGACGGAGGCGAGGGCATGACGCCCGACCAGGTGATCGCGACCGTCAAGGAGTCCGCGTTGCGCGGACGCGGCGGCGCCGGCTTCCCGACCGGCCTGAAATGGAGCTTCATGCCGCGCCAGTTCCCGGGCCAGAAATACCTGGTCTGCAACTCGGACGAAGGCGAGCCCGGCACCTGCAAGGACCGCGACATCCTGCAATACAACCCGCACATCGTCATCGAAGGCATGGCCATTGCCGCCTACGCGATGGGTATCTCGGTGGGTTACAACTACATCCACGGCGAGATCTTCCAGAGCTACGACCGTTTCGAGGAAGCGCTGGAAGAGGCCCGCGCCGCCGGCCTGCTCGGCGACAAGATCTTGGGCAGCAGCTTCAATTTCCAGCTGCACGCCGCGCACGGGTTCGGCGCCTACATCTGCGGCGAGGAAACCGCCCTGCTCGAGTCGCTCGAAGGCAAGAAGGGCCAGCCGCGCTTCAAGCCGCCGTTCCCGGCCAGTTTCGGCATGTACGGCAAGCCGACCACGATCAACAACACCGAAACCTTCGCCGCCGTGCCCTGGATCATCCGCAACGGCGGTCAGGCCTACCTGGCCTGCGGCAAGCCGAACAACGGTGGCACCAAGATCTATTCGGTCAGTGGCGACGTCGAGTTGCCTGGCAACTACGAAATCCCGATGGGCACCCCGTTCGCCAAGCTGCTCGAACTCGCCGGCGGCGTGCGCGGCGGACGCAAGCTCAAGGCGGTGATCCCGGGCGGGTCTTCGTCCCCGGTGCTGCCGGCCGACATCATGATGGAGTGCACGATGGACTACGACTCCATCGCCAAGGCCGGGTCCATGCTGGGTTCGGGCGCGCTGATCGTCATGGACGAGACGCGTTGCATGGTCAAGTCGCTGCAGCGCCTGAGCTATTTCTACATGCATGAATCCTGCGGCCAGTGCACGCCATGCCGCGAAGGCACGGGCTGGTTGTCGCGCATGGTCGATCGGGTGGAGAACGGCCAGGGCCGTCCCAGCGACATGGATCTGCTCGACTCCGTGGCCGAGAACATCCAGGGCCGCACCATCTGCGCGCTCGGCGATGCGGCGGCGATGCCGGTGCGCGCGATGATCAAGCATTTCCGCCACGAATTCGAACACCACGTAGCGCACAAGACCTGCATGGTCCCGAACTACGTTTAAGCAGGTACTGGAAGATGGTAGAAATCGAACTCGACGGCAAGAAGGTCGACATCGTCGAAGGCAGCATGATCATGCATGCGGCCGAGAAGGCGGGTACCTATATTCCGCATTTTTGCTACCACAAGAAGCTCAGCATCGCGGCCAACTGCCGCATGTGCCTGGTCGACGTGGAGAAGATGCCCAAGCCGATGCCCGCCTGCGCGACGCCGGTGTCCCAGGGCATGATCGTGCGCACCAAGAGTGCCAAGGCCATCAAGGCGCAGCAGTCGGTGATGGAGTTCCTGCTGATCAACCATCCCCTCGATTGCCCGATCTGCGACCAGGGTGGCGAATGCCAGCTCCAGGACCTGGCCGTCGGTTACGGCAGCTCGTCGTCGCGCTACGAAGAAGAAAAGCGTGTCGTGTTCCACAAGGACGTCGGCCCGCTGATCTCGATGGAAGAGATGACGCGCTGCATCCACTGCACGCGTTGCGTGCGCTTCGGCCAGGAAGTGGCTGGCGTGATGGAACTGGGCATGTCGCACCGCGGCGAACACGCCGAGATCGAGACCTTCGTCGGCCAGTCGGTCGACTCCGAACTCTCGGGCAACATGATCGACATCTGCCCGGTCGGCGCCCTGACCAGCAAGCCGTTCCGCTACAGCGCCCGGACCTGGGAGCTGTCGCGCCGCAAGTCGATCAGCCCGCACGATTCGACCGGCACCAACCTCGTCGTTCAAGTCAAGAACAACAAGGTCATGCGTGTCGTTCCGCTCGAGAACGAGGCCGTCAACGAATGCTGGATCGCCGACCGCGACCGTTTCTCCTACGAAGCGCTCAACGGCCCCGATCGCCTGCTCAGGCCGATGATCAAGCAGGGCGGCGCCTGGCAAGAGGTCGACTGGCAGGTGGCGCTCGAATATGTCGCCACCGGGCTCAAGCAGATCAAGGCGGACCATGGCGCGGCCGCCATCGGTGCGCTGGTCAGCCCGCACAGCACGCTCGAGGAACTGGCCCTGGCCGGCGCCCTGGTGCGTGGCCTGGGCAGCGAGAGCATCGACCACCGGCTGCGCAACGCCGAATTCGCCACCCCGCCGGCTGTCCGCTGGCTGGGCATGCCGATCGCCGAGCTGACCCACCTGCAGCGCGTACTGGTGGTCGGCTCGAACCTGCGCAAGGACCATCCGCTGTTTGCACAGCGTATCCGCCAGGCAGTGCGCCATGGTGCGCAACTCAGCCGTATCGACGCCGAGGGTACGGATTGGGCCATGCCGGTGGCCAACACCGTGCAGGTCCCGGCCGCGCAGTGGGCGCAGGCGCTGGCTGACGTGGCTGCTGCCGTTGCCGCCGAAAAAGGCGTCTCGGCGCCGGCGTCGGGCACGGCCAGCGAAGCCGCCGTGGCCATTGCGCGCAGCCTGATCGGCGGCGAACGCAAGGCCATCCTGCTGGGCAACGCCGCGAGCCACCATGCCAAGGCCTCGAGCCTGCTGGCACTGGCCAACTGGATCGGCGAGCAGACCGGCGCCAAGGTCGGTTACCTGACGGAAGCGGCCAATACCGTCGGCGCCCAGCTGGCCGGCGCCTTGCCGGGTGAGGGCGGCCAACACGCCGGACAGATGCTCACGGGTGGATTGAAGGCCGCGCTGCTGCTCAACACCGAACCCGAGTTCGACTCTGCCGCCGGGCCGGCGGCCGCGGCGCCTCTGGATGCCGCCGCGATGGTGGTCACGCTGAGCCCGTTCAAGGCGAACATGGCGTTCAGCGACGTGTTGTTGCCGATCGCGCCGTTCTCGGAAACCTCGGGCAGTTTCGTCAATGCCGAAGGTCGCCTGCAGGGCTTTCATGCGGTGGTGAAGCCGGCCGGCGAGGCACGCCCGGCCTGGAAGGTCCTGCGCGTTCTGGCCAACCTGCTCGATCTGCCCGGATTCGAGCAGGAGTCGTCGCGTGACGCGCTGGCGCTGGTCGGCCTGGCGCAGGCCGAGGGTGGAACCCTGGTTGCTGCCGAGAAGCTGGGCAACCAGACGTCCGCGTCCATCGACCTGGCCCCGGCCGACGGCGAGCCCTGCGTGGCATCGATCTACCAACTGGATGCACTGGTGCGCCGCGCGGGCTCACTGCAATTGACGGCCGACGCACGACAGGCGGCTGTCGCGGTACCGGCCCGGGCGGAGGTACTGGCATGATCGACCAGATTCACTCGGCCGGCATGGGCCTGATCGCCGCGGCATGGTGGACGGCCGTGGCCTGGCCCGTCATCTGGACGCTGCTCAAGATCGTCGTCGTCGTGTTGCCGCTCATGGGCGCGGTGGCCTACCTGACGCTGTGGGAGCGCAAGTTCCTGGGCTGGATGCAGGTGCGTATCGGCCCGAACCGGGTCGGACCCTGGGGCATGCTGCAGCCGATTGCCGATGCGCTCAAGCTGCTGACCAAGGAGATCCTGGTGCCGACGGCGGCCAGCAAGGGCCTGTTCGTCATGGGCCCGGTGCTGACCATCATGCCGGCCATGGCGGCCTGGGCCGTGATCCCGTTTGGCCCCGACGTCGCGCTGGCCAACATCAACGCCGGCTTGCTGTTCGTGATGGCCATCACGTCGATGGAGGTCTACGGCGTCGTCATCGCGGGCTGGGCGTCCAACTCCAAGTACTCCTTCCTCGGCGCGATGCGTGCGTCGGCCCAGATGGTGAGTTACGAGATCGCGATGGGTTTCTGCCTGGTCGTGGTGCTGATGGTCTCGGCCAGCATGAACCTCACCGACATCGTCACCGGCCAGGGCGTGGGCCGTTTCGCCGACATGGGGCTGAATTTCCTGTCCTGGAACTGGTTGCCGCTGCTGCCGATCTTCGTCGTCTACATCATCTCCGGGCTGGCCGAGACCAACCGCCATCCGTTCGACGTGGTCGAGGGCGAGGCCGAGATCGTGGCCGGCCACATGGTCGAGTACTCGGGCATGTCGTACGCGATGTTCTACCTGGCCGAATACGCCAACATGTGGCTGATCTCCATCCTGGCCGCCATCATGTTCCTGGGTGGCTGGATTGCGCCGGTCGACAGCGCCGTCTTCAACTGGGTTCCCGGCTGGATCTGGCTGGGCCTGAAGACCTGCGTCATCGTGAGCATGTTCATCTGGGTCCGCGCAACCTTTCCGCGGTTCCGTTACGACCAGATCATGCGCCTGGGATGGAAGATCTTCATCCCGGTTACGCTGATCTGGCTGATCGTGGTCGGAGGCTGGATGCAGACCTCCTTCAATATCTGGAAGTAAGACGATGACGACAGCTACCTCCACATCCGGCGCCCACGTGGCCGCACCGTTCTCGATCCGGGACTTCCTGTCGAGTTTCATGCTGCTCGAGCTGTTCAAGGGTCTGGCCGTGACCGGCCGCTACCTGTTCCGGCGCAAGGTCACGATCCAGTTCCCGGAGGAGAAGACGCCGACCAGCCCGCGTTTTCGCGGCCTGCACGCGCTGCGCCGCTACGACAACGGCGAGGAGCGCTGTATCGCCTGCAAGTTGTGCGAGGCCGTGTGCCCGGCGATGGCCATCACCATCGAGTCCGACGTGCGCGACGACGGCTCGCGCCGCACCACGCGTTACGACATCGACCTGACCAAGTGCATCTTCTGCGGCTTCTGCGAAGAGAGCTGCCCGGTCGACTCCATCGTCGAGACGCATGTGCTCGAATACCACGGCGAGAAACGCGGCGACCTGTATTTCACCAAGGAAATGCTGCTGGCCGTGGGTGACCGCTACGAAACCGAAATTGCGGCCCGCCGCGCCGCCGACGCCAAATACCGCTGAGCAGCGGTACCAAAGAGATAAAGCCAGCCATGGATGTCAAAGCCGGATTGTTCTACGTTTTTGCGGCACTGCTGCTGTTCGCGGCGTTCCGTGTCGTGACGGCACGCAACCCGGTGCATGCCGCCCTGTACCTGGTCTGGACCTTCATCCAGGCGGCGATGATCTGGTTGCTGCTGCGTGCCGAGTTCCTCGCCATGGCACTGGTGCTGGTCTATGTCGGCGCGGTGATGGTGCTGTTCCTGTTCGTCGTCATGATGCTGGACATCAACTTCGACGCCTTGCGCCAGGGATTCCGGCGGCATCTGCCCCTGGCCGGCATCATCTTTCTCGTCGTCGCGCTGGAGATGGCAGCGGTCCTGATGGGCGGCTTCCGCATGTCCGAACCCAAGGCCATGGCAGTGTTGCCGCTGGCCGGCGAAGCCTCCAATACACGCGACCTGGGCGTGCTGCTGTACAGCGAATACGTGTTGCCGGTGCAGATCGCCGCGGTGATCCTGCTGGTGGCCATCGTGGCGGCGATCGCGCTGACCCTGCGCGAGCGCAAGGACAGCAAGCACATCGGCGTGGACGCGCAGGTGCGGGTCAAGTCCCGTGACCGGCTGCGTGTGGTGCAGATGAGCGCCACGCAGGCGGCACCCGATCCGACTCCGCCGCCCGCCGAGCCGGCTGCGGACACCCCTGCAGGGGAGAAAAAAGCATGACGACCTTGACCCTGGGCCATTTCCTGTCGCTCGGCGCGATCCTGTTCGCGCTGTCGGTGGTCGGCATCTTCCTCAATCGCAAGAACCTGATCATCCTGCTGATGGCGATCGAGCTGATGCTGCTCGCGGTCAACATGAATTTCGTCGCGTTCTCCTATTACCTGGGTGACATGCGCGGCCAGATCTTCGTGTTCTTCATCCTGACGGTGGCCGCCGCCGAATCGGCGATCGGGCTGGCGATCCTGGTGCAGCTGTTCCGCAACAAGTCCAGCATCAACGTGGACGAACTCAACTCGCTCAAGGGCTGATGAACACCATGAGCCAAACTCTTTCAGCCTCCACCCTGCTGGTCGTGGCCCTGGCGCCGCTGGTCGGCGCCATTGTTGCCGGTGTGTTCGGAACCGCGTTCGGCGGCAACCGCTTTGGCCGCAGTGTCTGCCACAGCCTGACGATCGCCGGCGTGGCCCTGTCCTTCATCCTGTCGGCCAGCGTGTTGTGGGACGTCGTCCAGCACGGTGCCCGCTTCGACGAGACCATCTACCACTGGATGCAGGTCGGCGGCCTGAAGATGGAGATCGGCTTCATGGTCGATGGCCTGACGGCCATGATGATGTGCGTCGTGACCTTCGTCTCGCTGATGGTGCACCTCTACACCATCGGTTACATGCACGACGACGACGGATACAACCGATTCTTCGCCTACATCTCGCTGTTCACCTTCTCGATGCTGATGCTGGTGATGAGCAACAACCTGCTGCAGTTGTTCTTCGGCTGGGAGGCCGTGGGCCTGGTGTCGTACCTGCTGATCGGTTTCTGGTTCAACAAGCCCACCGCGATCTTCGCCAACATGAAGGCCTTCCTGGTGAACCGGGTCGGCGATTTCGGATTCATCCTGGGCATCGGCCTGATCGTGGCCTATGCCGGCACGCTGAACTACACCGAGGTGTTTGCGCTGTCGGGCGAACTGGCCAAGCCGACGCTGCCCGGCACCGACTGGATGCTGATCACCGTGATCTGCATCTGCCTGTTCATTGGCGCCATGGGCAAGTCGGCGCAGTTCCCGCTGCACGTCTGGCTGCCGGACTCGATGGAAGGCCCGACCCCGATCTCCGCGCTGATCCACGCCGCGACCATGGTCACGGCCGGCATCTTCATGGTGGCGCGCATGTCGCCGCTGTTCGAGCTCAGCGACGCCGCACTGAACTTCGTGCTGGTGATCGGCGCCATCACCGCGCTGTTCATGGGTTTCCTGGGCATCATCCAGAACGACATCAAGCGCGTCGTGGCGTATTCGACCCTGTCGCAGCTTGGCTACATGACGGTGGCGCTGGGGGCATCGGCGTATTCGGTCGCGGTGTTCCACCTGATGACGCACGCGTTCTTCAAGGCGCTGCTGTTCCTGGCCGCCGGCTCGGTCATCATGGGCGTGCACCACAACCAGGACATCCGCTGGATGGGCGGCTTGCGCAAGTACATGCCCATCACCTGGATCACCTCGCTGCTGGGTTCGCTGGCCTTGATCGGCACGCCGCTGTTCGCGGGCTTCTACTCCAAGGACAGCATCATCGAGGCCGTGCATTTCAGCACGCTGCCGGCCGCCGGCTTCGCGCATTTCGCGGTGCTGGCCGGCGTGTTCGTGACCGCCTTCTATTCCTTCCGCATGTATTTCCTGGTGTTCCATGGCAAGGAGCGCTTCGACCAGAACCCCGACGCACACCATGACGACCACCACCATGGACACGACCACGATGCACGTCCGCACGAGTCGCCGTGGGTCGTGACGGTGCCGCTGGTGTTGCTGGCGATCCCGTCGGTGCTGATCGGCTTCTTCACCATCGGGCCGATGTTGTTCGGCGACTTCTTCAAGGACGCCATCGTCGTCGACGCGGTGGCCCACCCGGCCATGGCCGGGCTGGCTGGCATCTTCCACGGACCGCTGGCGATGGCGGTGCATGGCCTGTCGACGGCGCCGTTCTGGCTCGCGCTGGCGGGTGTCGTGGCCGCGTATTACATGTACATGATCAACCCCGCCTTGCCGGCGGCGATCAAGCGGGGTGTGATGCCGCTGTACACGGTGCTGGAGAACAAGTACTACATGGACTGGTTCAACGAGAACGTGCTGGCGCGCGCGGCGCGTGGCCTGGGCACCGGCTTGTGGAAGGGTGGCGACCAGGGCCTGATCGACGGCGCGCTGGTCAATGGTTCCTGGAAAGTGGTTGGCTGGGTCGCGTCCATCGTGCGCCGGCTGCAGTCCGGTTTCCTGTACCACTACGCCTTGTCGATGATCCTGGGGGTCTTCGTGTTGATGACGTATTTCGTCTGGCGCAGTTAATCGTCTAGGAGAAGAAGAAAAATGGGATTGCTGAGCCTGGCCATCTGGACGCCCGTCTTTTTCGGCGTCGTGTTGCTGGCGTTGGGCCGTGACGAACACGCCCAGGCGGTGCGCTGGATCGCCCTGATCGGGGCCTTCGTCAGCCTGATGGTCACCGTGCCGCTGTACACCGGTTTCGAACTCGGCACGGCTGCGATGCAGTTCGTCGAGCAGTCGCCGTGGATCGAACGCTTCAATGTCGACTACCACCTGGGCGTGGACGGCATCTCCGTGTGGTTCGTGTTGTTGACGGCCTTCATCAACCTGATCGTCGTCATTGCCGGCTGGGAGGTCATCACCCGGCGCGTGAACCAGTACATGGGCGCGTTCATGATCCTCAGCGGCCTGATGATCGGCGTCTTCAGCGCGCTCGACGGCCTGTTGTTCTACGTGTTCTTCGAGGCCACGCTGATCCCGATGTACCTCATCATCGGCATCTGGGGCGGGCCGAACAAGATCTACGCCGCGTTCAAGTTCTTCCTCTACACGCTGCTCGGCTCCCTGCTGCTGCTGATCGCGCTGATCTACCTATACACCGTCGCCGGTGGCAGTTTCGACATCCTGACCTGGCATACGCTGCCGCTCGGCGGCACGGCCCAGACACTGATCTTCTTCGCCTTCCTGGCTGCGTTTGCGGTCAAGGTGCCGATGTGGCCGGTCCACACCTGGTTGCCGGACGTGCACGTCGAGGCCCCCACCGGCGGCTCCGCCGTGCTGGCGGCCATCATGCTCAAGCTCGGCGCCTATGGCTTCCTGCGGTTCTCGATGCCGATTGCGCCGGATGCCGCGCGCGAGTGGGCCTGGCTGATGATTGCGCTGTCGCTGATCGCCGTGATCTACGTCGGCCTGGTGGCCATCGTGCAACGCGACATGAAGAAACTCGTGGCGTATTCGTCGGTCGCACACATGGGCTTCGTCACGCTCGGCTTCTTCGTGTTCAGCGACCTGGGCGTAGCCGGCGGCATCGTGCAGATGATCGCGCACGGCTTCGTGTCGGCCGCGATGTTCCTGGCCATTGGCGTGTTGTACGACCGTGTGCATTCGCGCGAGATCGCCAGCTATGGCGGTGTCATCAACACCATGCCCAAGTTCGCGGCATTCGCGCTGCTGTTCGCCATGGCCAACGCCGGATTGCCGGGTACCGCCGGTTTTGTCGGCGAGTGGATGGTGATCCTGGCCGCCGTCAAGGCCAACTTCTGGATCGGCATGGGTGCGGCCACGGCGCTGATCCTGGGCGCGGCCTACACCTTGTGGATGTTCAAGCGGGTCTATCTCGGACCGGTGGCCAACGACGACGTCAAGAACCTGCAAGACATCAATGCGCGCGAGTTCCTGGTGTTCGCGCTGCTGGCGATCGCGGTGCTTGCCATGGGCGTGTATCCCAAGCCCTTCACGGACGTGATGGACAGTTCGGTGGCCGAACTGCTGCGCCACGTCGCGTTGTCCAAGTTGAATTGAGAAGAGATCCGCGACCATGATTGACAACTACAGCTGGATCACGGTTTTCCCGGAGATCGTCCTGTTGACCCTGGCCTGCGTGATTGCGCTGGTGGACCTCTTCGTCAAGAGCCCGAATCGCACCGCCACCTATGTGTTGACCCTGATCACGCTGGCCATCGTGGCCTTCATGCAGGCCGAATACGCCATCAGCGGCCTGAACCAGTACGGCTTCAGCAAACTGGTTGTCAGCGACCAGATGGGCAACTGGCTCAAGTGTTTCGCCACGCTGGCCGTGATGGTGGCCCTGGTCTATGGCCGCGGCTACGCCGGCCATCGCGAGATGATGCGCGGCGGCGAACTCTTCACGCTGTCGATGTTCGGCCTGCTGGGCATGTTCCTGATGATCGGCGGCAACAACTTCCTGATCATCTACATGGGCCTGGAACTGCTGACGCTGTCCAGTTACGCGCTCGTGGCGCTGCGCCGCGACAGCACCATTGCCACCGAGGCGGCGATGAAATATTTCGTGCTCGGCGCCATGGCCTCCGGCTTCCTGCTGTACGGCATGTCGATGTTGTACGGCGCCACCGGCACGCTTGACGTCAACCAGGTCGCGCAGGCGATTGCCAGCGGCAACATCCGGCACCAGGTGCTGGTGTTCGGCCTGGTGTTCATCGTGGCTGGCCTGGCATTCAAGCTCGGCGTGGTTCCGTTCCACATGTGGCTGCCCGATGTCTACCACGGCGCGCCCACCACGGTCACGCTGCTGATCGGTGGCGCGCCCAAGCTGGCGGCCTTCGCCATCATGATCCGCCTGCTGGTCGAAGGCCTGTTGCCGCTGGCCATCGACTGGCAGCAGATGCTGGCGGTGCTGGCCGTGGGTTCGCTGCTGGTCGGCAACCTGGCCGCCATCGTGCAGACCAACATCAAGCGCATGCTGGCGTTCTCGACCATCTCGCAGATGGGCTTCGTGCTGCTGGGCATGATGTCGGGCGTGATCAACGGCAACACCATCTCGTCGGCCGACGCCTACGGTTCGTCGATGTTCTATGTCGTGACCTACGTGCTGACGACGCTGGCGACTTTCGGCATCATCCTGCTGCTTTCGCGCAAGGGTTTCGAAAGCGACGAGATCGCCGATTTCGCCGGCCTGAACCAGCGCAGCCCGCTATATGCCGCCGTGATGGCGATCTGCATGTTCTCGCTGGCCGGCATTCCGCCCATGGTCGGCTTTTACGCCAAGTTGTCGGTGCTGCAGGCGCTGATCTCGTCCGGCCAGGGCGTCGATATCGGCCTGGCGGTGTTCGCGGTGATGATGTCGTTGATCGGTGCGTTCTACTACCTGCGCGTGGTCAAGCTGATGTATTTCGATGCTCCGGTGCAGACTGCGGCCATCGAGGCGCCTGCCGACGTGCGCATCGTACTGGGCATCAATGGCGCGCTGGTGCTGTTGCTCGGCATCGTGCCCGGCGGCCTGATGACCTTGTGCGCCAGCGCTCTGGCCAGCATGATGGCGGGTTGACCGCCACCGATTCCGTTGGCAGAGCAGCCACCGACCACCAGAGCGCAGGCGGCAGCGCCGCAGGCTGACCCGCACCTGGTCGAGCACACGGTGCAGCGAGAGTCGCTGCTGCAAGGCCATTTCCTGCGTGTGCTGCGCGACACGGTTCGATTGCCCGACGGCGGCGAGGCGACACGCGAATACGTGTTGCATCCGGGTGCTGTGTTGATCGTGCCCTTGCTCAGCGGCGCCGATGGCGTGTTGCGCGTGGTGCTCGAGCGACAGTACCGGCATCCCGTCGGCCGGGTGATGCTCGAATACCCGGCTGGCAAGCGCGACGGCCAGGAAGACCTGTTGTTGTGTGCCCGGCGCGAGTTGCGCGAAGAGACCGGCTACACCGCGCGCGAATGGGCCCACGCCGGCGTCATGCATCCGGTGGCCGCCTATTCCGACGAATTCATCGACATCTGGTTCGCCCGCGACCTGACGGCGGGCGAGCGCCAGCTCGATCCGGGCGAGTTCCTCGACGTGACCACCGCCACCGTGCCGGAACTGCTGCAGTATTGCCGCGACGGCCGCATCACCGACGCCAAGACGCTGGCAAGCACCTTGTGGCTGCAAAACCTGCTCTCCGGCGCATGGACACTCGACTGGCAAGCCGACCCCGATTCGACCGCTGCCGGATAATCGGTCCATCATGAAAGTGCTCGATCTTCAATGCGCGCAGCAGCACGGCTTTGAAGGCTGGTTCGGGTCCGAGGACGACTTCACCAGCCAGCTCGCGCGTGGCCTGGTGACCTGCCCGATGTGCGGTGACACCACGATCACCAAGAAACTCAGCGCGCCGCGGCTGAACCTGGGCCACCATGGCGGCCCACCAACGGCCGTCGAGCAGCCGCAACAGGCCGTCAAGCAAGACGTTGTCGCCACCAACGATACCCACGCCGCACTGCAGGCCGCCTGGCTCGGCATGGCCCGGCGCATCCTGGCCAACACCGACGACGTCGGCGAGCGCTTTGCCGAAGAGGCGCGCAAGATCCACTACGGCGAGGTGCCGCAGCGCGGCATCCGCGGCAAGGCCACGGCGGCCGAATCCGAGGCGCTGGCGGAGGAGGGCATCGAAGTGATGCAGATTGCGTTGCCGGATGTGCTCAAGGGGCCGGTGCAGTAGGTAGCCATGGCGCTGGCACTTCGCTACGGGTCGATCCTGTGCAGCCCCGCCGCGATGCGGCGCATCGTCCTGATTCTGCTGGTGTCATTGGCTGGTTGCGCGACCCAGTCGCCGGAATCGGCGTTCTGGGGCTGGTTTCGGTTGCACGCGGCAGAACTGAAGACGGTCAGGCAATCGGACGCGCCCATCATGGACACGCTGCAGCAACGCCTGGGTGCCGTTCATGACGGTCTGACCTATGAAATGTCGATGCACGATGGTCCCGTTCGGGAACTCATCATCAGTGCCGACGGCATTGTCTCGTTAGTACCGGCGGTGCACAGGCTCACAGCGTCGGCGCCCCGTATGGAAGGCTGGAAGGTGATTGCCTTTCGTCCCCGGATGCCCAATTACATGGGCTTCTCATTGAACCATTCCGGATACGTCCATGACCTGACATCGATCTGGTTTGATCCCATCGTCGACGATGACCATTTCGATCTGATCCTGTATCACCCGCACTACTGCGAAGAGGAGCGAGGCAGGATCGTCAATGCACTTTACATCCTGCTCGATATGGCACTGGGGGAGTTCGATGTCATGACCAGGATCCGCCACATCGATTTCCAGCGGCTGCCTGAAAACCCCGAGCAGCAAGGTCTGGTCCCGTTCGCACGCCTTCGCGAGGTGTTCGACGATGTCAACGGCAAACGCAGCCGCTAGCCTCAAGCCGCGAACTGCAACTCCGCCAACCGCGCATAAACCCCGCCCCGCGCCACCAGCTCCGCGTGCGTGCCTTGTTCCACCAGACGTGCCTGGTCGAGCACGACGATGCGGTCGGCCTTTTGCACCGTCGCCAGCCGGTGCGCGATGACCAGCGTGGTGCGGCCTTCCATCGCGGACTCGAGTGCCGCCTGCACCATGCGTTCGCTCTCGGCGTCCAGCGCGCTGGTGGCCTCGTCGAGCAGCAGCAGCGGCGGGTTCTTGAGCATGGCGCGGGCAATCGCGATGCGCTGGCGCTGGCCGCCGCTCAGGCGTACGCCGCGTTCGCCCAGGAAGGTGTCGTAGCCCTCGGGCAGGCGGCCGATGAATTCGTCGGCGAAGGCGGCGCGCGCGGCGGCCTTGACCTCGTCGTCGCTGGCGCCGGGCTTGCCATAACGGATGTTCTCCATCGCGTTGGCGGAGAAGATCACCGCGTCCTGCGGCACGATGCCGATGTGCTGGCGCAGGTCTTCGAGCGACAGGTCGCGGGTGGGAACGCCATTGAGCGCGATCGATCCCGATTGCGGGTCGTAGAAACGCAGCAGCAGCTGGAACACCGTGCTCTTGCCGGCGCCGCTGGGCCCGACCAGGGCCACGGTCTCGCCCGGGGCCACCGTGAGCGAGAAGTCGTGCAGCGCCGGATGATCGGGCCGGGACGGATAACAGAAATGCACATGCTCAAACACCACGCCGCTGCCGGCGGACTGGTCCTGCACCGAGCGCGGCTGCGCGGGCGAGGCGATCGGCGAATGGGTGTCCAGCAGTTCCATCAGGCGTTCGGTCGCGCCGGCGGCGCGCAGCAGGTCGCCGTAGACCTCGCCCAGCACCGCGAACGCGCTGGCCAGGATGATGACGTAGACCACGGTCTGGCCCAGGTGGCCGGCGGAGATGCGCCCGGCCATGACCGCCTGCGTGCCCTGGTACAGGCCCCACAGCAGCGCCGCCGAGGTGGCGATGATGATGAAGGCCACCAGCACCGAGCGGGCGCGCGAGCGCCGCACCGCGGCCTGGAAGGCGTTGTTCGTGGATGCGTCGAAGCGGGTCGCCTCGCGGGATTCCGCGACGTAGCTCTGCACCACCGGAATCGCGTTGAGCACCTCGGCCGCGATGGCGCTGGAGTCGGCCACCCGGTCCTGGCTGGTGCGCGAGAGCTTGCGCACCCGGCGGCCGAACCACAGGCTGGGCAACACGATGACGACGAGGATGCCGAGCACCTGGATCATTACGGTGGGGTTGGTCCAGATCAGCATCAGCAAGGCTCCTATGCCCATCACGGTGTTGCGCAAGCCCATGCTCAGCGAGGAGCCGACGACGGTCTGCACCAGTGTCGTGTCGACCGTCAGCCGGCTCAGCACCTCGCCGGTCTGCGTGGTCTCGAAGAATTCAGGGCTCTGGCGCAGCACATGCTTGTAGACCGCATTGCGCAGGTCGGCGGTGATGCGTTCGCCCAGCCAGCTGACCATGTAGAAACGCGCGGCCGAGAACAGGCCCAGGGCGACCGCGACCAGGAACAGGTCGAAGAAATGCTCGCGCAAGGCCATCACGCGTGTGCCCGGGTCCGCCGACAGGCTGTCCGCGCCGACCAGGCCACCATCGATCAGGCTGCGCAGCGCCAGCGGAAACACCAGTGTGGTGACGGCGGCCATGACCAGGAACAGTCCGGCAAGCAGGATGCGGCCGCGGTACGGCCGCAGGAACGGCGCCAGGCCGGAGAGGGATCGCGGGGAGGGCGCCTTGGCGCGTTCAGAACTCATGCAGCGTGGTTCACAGGGTAGGTGTCGGTTCCGCCGGCGCAGGCATCGTCGTGTACCTGCCCGGTCGCAAACCGGTGATTGTCGGCCATTCGCCGGCGCCGCCGCCGCACCGGGACATTGGCTACAGCACGAGCGGCCGCGCGTAGCCGGTCAGCTCCAGGTAACCGCGCCCGACATGCTGGCGCTGGCTGTCGAACAGGTCGCACAGGCCCTCCCAGTAGATGGCGCCGGTCGAGGCGCGGCTGTCGAGTTCCTGGTTGTCCATCAGCGCACGCACGACATAGTTCTCGGCCGGGGTGCGCAGCAGCCATTCGACCGGATAGTTGGTGTTGGTCAACGGGCTTTTCCAGCCCCGCACGGCCTGGAACACGGCTTCGCCGCGCGCAAA